>NZ_JQNK01000009.1:647777-971666 GCF_000745215.1 Methylosinus sp. PW1 | reverse complement strand
CTGGTCGTCGAAGCCGGTGAGCGACAGGTCGAAGTCGAGGGATTTGAGTTCCGAGAGTTCGAGGGCGAGCATGTCGTCGTTCCATGAAGACTCGTCGGAAAGCTTATTGTCCGCGATGATGTATGCGCGCTGTTCTTCATTTGAGAGGTGGCCGAGGTCGATCGTCGGAACTTTATTCAGCCCAGCTTCTTTTGCAGCCGCCGTTCTACCATGCCCTGCCAGGATTCCGTTTTTGCCGTCGAGAAGCACCGGATTTGTAAAACCATAGCGCTTGATCGCCTCGGCGAGCTTTCGAAGCTGCGCCGGCGAATGCGTGCGGCTGTTCCGCGAATAGGGGATCAGTTCGTCGATTGGCCGATAGACGACCTGAAGACGGATATCGGATTTGTCGCTCATGTCGCCTTCTTCCCTTCCATCGCCGGCATCACGATCCTTTCTCCGACATCGTAGTTGAATACGTATCCGGAGAAGGTTCGCCCGATCGTATTGACGCGCCCCCTGTCGTCCACGTTGACCACTGCGGCCTCGTCTTCGCCCTTGTGCGTCGCCCAATACAGGCCGGGTTCGACATCCTGCGCGACAACGATGCCGAGTATTTGTTTCGCCGTCATCCGCGCCGACAACATCCGGTGGCGCTCCGAGTCGTCGGGCTCCCTGAAGGAAAACGCGAGAGGCTCGATCTCGCGGGCAATCGCGTCGATCAGTTCGTCCGACGTGAGGCGCATCAGGCGGCCTTTCTCACGTATTCGACGACCACCTTGTCGCGGGCCTCGACTTCGTAGGCGTCCGTCGTCTCGCCCTCGAACGCCTCGGTTTCCTGATTTTCCGTCAGCCCGCGTTCATAGTCGGCGGCCCAAAGGATGCCGTCGTGCCGGAAAACGAGCGTCCTGTGCTCGGTCCAGCGTCCGCTGTCGTTCGAATACTGACCTCCACCCGTCCCCGAAGGGCGCGGGTTTCCTGCAAGGGCGCGCATCACGCAGCCCTCCGGATGGTTCCTGCTTCATCGGGGCGTCTACCACGCTGTCCCTCCACAGGCAGAACCGAGCAGCCCGCCCGGCTTAGGATATTCTTCGCCGCATTCACGTCGGCGTTTTCTTCGTGTCCGCAAGCGACGCAGACGAAACGCGCCTGACTGGCGCGGCTCCTCGCGTCGACGACGCCGCACTCGGAGCATGTCTGACTCGTGAAGGCGGGATTCACCTCCACCAGCCTTCCCCCGCGCTCCGCCAGCTTGTAGTTCAGCATCGTGCGGAACATCCCCCATCCCTGATCGAGAATGGAGCGGTTCAATCCCGCCTTCTGACGGACGTTCTTCCCCGGCTCTTCGACGGTGCCGGCGGCGGAAGCCGTCATGTTCCTGACCTTCAGATTCTCCATCGCGACGACGCCGTGGCTCTTGGCAATGTCGGTGGAGAGTTTATGCAGATAGTCCTTGCGCTGACGGGCTATTTTACCCTGTATCTTCCCGACCCGCGCCTTCTGCTTTTTCCAATTGTTTGATCCTTTCTTCTTCCGCGACAGATTCCGCTGCGCCTTGCACAGCTTCTTCCGCGCCTTCTTGCCGAAGTTTCCCGGCTCGACCTTCGTCCCGTCCGACATGGCAGCGAAGACGGCGACTCCGCGGTCGATGCCGACCGGCGGCAATTCCGAAGGCTGCGGATCCGCGATTTCCGTTTCGTATTGCGCCGCGACGGTCCAAATCCCGGTCTTCAACGAGACGGTGATGTTCTTCACCGTTCCAGGAATCGCCTTGTCCCAACGCAGCTTCACCCATCCGAGCTTGGGGAGTTTCACTTCGCCCCAATGCTTCGATATGCGGCGAAATCCGAAGGCGCTCGGATCAGGAAAGCGCATGCTGTCGTTCTCGAATTTCCGCCGCGGCTTCGGATATTCGGCCCGCCCTTCCCAGAAATTGACGAAGGCGCGATCGAGATCCCTCATCGCTTGTTGCAGGGCATGAACCGGAACGTCCTTGATCCAATCCACTTCTTCACGCACCGCCGTGACTTCCCGGCACTGCGTGGCGAAATTGAAACGGCGCCCCGGCCTCCACCAGTCGCGCCTTTGCTCCAGCGCGACGTTGTACATGAATCGGCAGGATCCGACCCACTCCGTCAGGCGCTGGGCCTGCTCGTCGGTCGGATAGAGACGGTAGATGTTCGCCCTGTGGAGGATCATGATTCGACCAGTGAATCCGCGATCAGAAAATTCAAAGCGGAATTTTAGAGTCCGGGTTCGACGGACAATGGCAAGTCCGTCGAACCCGGCTCGCGCGCCTTCGCCAGCCTTTCCAATTCCGCCAGATCGCCAGGCGTCGGCACGCGGCAGACGATCTCGATTTCGCTGAGATTGTAGATGTTGTCATTCCACCGAACTTGTCCGCTTTCGGAGACATCGAAAATCCATGCGAGGTCGGACGGCTCGTCCGAACGGAACCGCCCCCAATAGTAGCCGGCCTCGACGGCATCCTCGGGGTCTTCGACTCTCGACAGCACGAAAACACAGGTCTTCGGAAATCCGCCGCCGGCATATCCCCACTGCCAGACGCCGTCCTTCAATTCGACGGGCCGCTTCTCCTTGTTGCCGATGCCGATCGCCAGCCAATACCAGCCGTTCGCGAGATCCTTGTCTCCCTGGGGATTCGTGGGGCGATTGATGATTTCCGTCATGTCCGTTCTCCCGGTCGATGCGTTCGACGATTCGACCGGTGAAGCGGCGCCGTGAAAATTCAAAGGGATTTTTCGAGGCCTCGAAATTATTTTTATCAATCGCTAAAAAAAGATGTTGACTTTGTTTTTAGCGATTGCTATAAATGTATCAATGGAAGGCGCGGTGCAGGGAGACGGAACATGGCGACGATGCATCTGATCCACGGTTCGAGCAAAGCCCACATCGACGGGATCACCGAGACGGGCATCTTCGGTGGAATCTTCACGCTCGACTACAACCCCGGATGCGTCAATCACGGCTACGGCGAGCATCTGCACATCGTCTCGCTCGACGACAGCGAGATCTGCCGGCACGGAGATATTACGGAGCGTCTGTCTCGCGAGCGGATCGACGAGGTCATCGCCGGCGAAATCGATCTCGACGCGCTCGACGAATACGACATCGACGAGAACGAGCGGGCCGAAGTGCTGAATATGCTGCGCCGCTGGGCTCTCGAAACCGACGACGCCAACTCGATCGAAATTTATTTCGGCGGCGACGACTGCGAATACGGCGGAATATTCGAGGAAATCCTCGTCGGCGCGCAAGCCTTCGACGCCGGAAGTCTCGGATTCGAAATCCAGCGCATTCGCGGATTACTCGCCCGCGCCGCAGGCTTCAGAGCCGTGGATTGCTACGACGAGAACGGGATTTCCACACTCGTCATCGGCGGCATCGGCACAAAGATCATGCCGCTCGAGGAATTCGAAAAGGCCTCCGTGTGACCGCAGGCCGACTCACAGAGAAAAACTCAAAGGAACCCCGAATGAAGAAACCCGAAATCCTCACACGCGAACAGGCCGTCGCCCTGTTCACGGACTTCGCCGACCGAATGGGCCGCTCGAAATTCGCCAAGGCCATCGGCGTCACGCCCGGCATGATCACGCAAGTCTGCGACGGCGCCGTCCCGCTCAGTGAAAAGCTCGCCCACGCAGTCGGACTCGAAATCGCCTACATCCGCAGCGCGGCGCCCGTCGTCGATCCCGGCGACCTGCCGCCGGCGGACCCAACGAAGAGACGTCTCGGGCGCCCGAAGACGAAGAGGGACTGATCTGCGACCGACCGCGACGTCGTCGGCTCGTGCGATGAGAGGCAACCCGCGCTCTGGCCAAAGACGACGGATTTGTTAGACTTCATCATCGAAGCCGCGTCGCGCATGCAATATATTAAAGGGAATTCCTATGCTTAGCGTAATCGGTGTCCATGCCGGGCACAATGCGAAGGAAGGCGACTATCGTCCCGCCGGCGCCGTCGATCTCACGTGGGGGCATGCATGGCTGAGCATGCACTATACAAACGGACGGTCCAACACGATCGGACTGTGGCAGGTCCAAACAAACGGATTTCCTCGACATGTCGTGAGGGATCCCGGAAATATCCTGCACAATTCGGGCATCACCGATAAATTCGCCGAAAAATTCGAGGTCGAATTCGATCTGGAGCGCAGGCTGCATTACGTCGCGAACGCATCCAGATACTACGGCCTTTACAAAGGCCAGCAATCGCGAGCCGTCATGGCGCTCGGAAAATTCACCGGATGGCGATTGACGCACAATTGCGCGACGTGGGCTACGGAAAAGCTCCATGACATTTTCGGAGTCGACCTGAAAACGGCGGAGGTGCTCGGGCTTACGAATACGCCGAGGGCGTTGGCGAACAGCCTGAGAGCTCTGGAGGCTAAAAGGGCGACCAGCGTGGGCAATCCCGTCTACGTCGGCAAGGGCGGCCAATAAAGGCTGGACCCGCCGAAGCGGGCCCGGAACTCACTCCACGCTTACGCCGGCGGCTGGTGGTTGAGCTGTCCGGACTATGCGCCGCAGGGACGCACGCCGCAACATCAGCTCGCGGCGTCGTTCCAGGGAAGGCGGCTTGCAGTGGTCATGAGGACTCCCTGTTGTTCGACGGTAAAACGATGACCGTTTGCGCGCCGTTTTCCAGCGGCGCCCCGTCCTTGCCGGCGATCTCGATCTTGTTTCTCGCCGCCCGTTGCATGACGATGTTGTTCCAGAATTCGATGGCGCGCATCTGAGAGGGATCGACCCATTCCTCGATCAGCTTGCCGTTCTCGTCGTGGATGTATTTCCCGTCCCGTCCGCGCTTGAAGGTGGCCGGCTTGCTGGCGATCTGCACAAGACGACGATTGATCTGCTGATCGACGACCGACTTCGCCTTCAGCTCCTTCGCGAAATATTTTTTCAACGTCTTCACGTCGAGGCCGATGAATTCCGCGATCTCGATGTCCGGAGTCCCGACCTGCGCGAGCGCCTCGACCTGATGGATGTCCTTATCGGTCGGAACAAACCGGGTGCGAGTATGTGGATTCCGAGGACGGTTCGCCTCGGACCTGCCAGGCTTTTTTGCCTTCTTTCCCTTCGCGGTCATCCCGTTTTTCCACGTCTTCCGAGATTTATGTCCAGTTTGAGAGGCGATGAGTCATGACTCCGCGCATGGACTTCTTATTCACGCTACCGTCGGACGAGATTCGCCGCCACGCGTCCGACGGATAGCTGGACGCCTCACGACAGCCGAATGAGACCGTTAGGCCCCGGTATCGTTCCCGTCGGCGCCGACGGCGGAATCGCTCCGAGCGTCACCCTGATCTGCGTGTCGGAAGCCTCCCAAAGATCGACCTGGAATCCGCACAGGCCGGCGACCTCCTCGACCGCGAGACCCAAAGCGGATGCCGGGTCGTCGTCGATGGCCTCCTGCGCCCGGCGATCCGCTTCGATATCGACGACGGCCTCCTCGATGACGACGGACGCGCCGTAGTTCGGCAGCGGCTCGACGACTCCGCGTTCCGCCGCCATCTCCTGCTCGTCATCGAACCTCACCGGGACGCCGATCGCAAGCAGCGCCTTCTCGATTTCGAACGCCAGCGCCGTCTTTCCGGAGCCGACCGGGCCCGAGATGTTCACCTTGATTTCCGCCATGATGATCTCCTTCATTTTTCGACGACGGCTCACGCGGCCTCGTCGGATTCCCCGAATCCCGAAAGCAGCCGGGTCATCGCGGCCTTGGCCTCGGAGAGCTTCGTCGCCATCGTCCGCGAGAATTCGGCCCGCAGGCTCGTCTCCGTCGCGGTCTTGACCTCCTCGATTTTCGCGTCGGCTTCCTCGCGCAGTGCGGCCTCGATATCGGCGAGACGGCGCGCCTCGGCATCGTCGGCGCGGGCTTCCTCGTCCATCTCGATCGCCTCGATCCAGCGATAGGCGTCGCCGTCCAACGCCCGCGCCAGCCGGTCTCGCAGAGACGCCGCTTCGCGTTCGAGTCTCCCGATTTTTTCGAGAAGGGCCGCCGCTGCGGCGTCGCGCTCGGCGAGGTGGGCGATGAAGTCCCTGGCGAACGAGGTCTCCAGAACGACTTCCGTCCCGTCGGCCGCCGCGGCTTCCAGCCTTGTGACGATGCTGTCGGCACGAAGATCCTGAAGATGCGCGTCGCAGGCGTCGATGCAGACGGCGTCCTCGGCGTCGTCCTCCAGGTCGATATCGTTCGTCTCGTCGTCCGCGTGCGAGAGATCCTCGACGCCGTGCAAGTCGTAGCCGGTGGCGCGTTCGTAGTGCAGCGTGATGCCGAGAGGCGTCAAAGTCTCCCTCGCATAATCGACGAATTTCGCGAATACCTTGGTTTTCACGTCGCAAGCTTCGGCGATTTCCGTCGTCTTCAGCGGAAGCGGCCAGTCCTCGTCGAGCGCGGACAGAATCCGCCACGCGGGATTTCCTATCCGTCGCTGCACGCCGTCGATGCGCGCGTGGACGCGATCGGACAGGAGTTCTATTCGAAGACCGCCATCCGTTATCATGCGGGTTTCCTATAGGCGACGCCATGATGGTGCGCGCAATATGTCCGGCCATTGGAGGTCGCGGCGCCGCAATAGCCGAACTCCTCCGTTCCCGATTCTCCGAGCGGCCACGCGCAGCGGCCGGTAGCGAGCTCTTCGATTCCGATCGCGTCGGCGCGGAACGCGAAATGGTTTTGAAGCCGCTTTGCGAGATCGCGCTTGAAATCCTCCGGGGCGACGACGGGTGCTTCCATCCTCACGTCTCCTTTTCGGGCGTGTGGCGAGGACGGCGCTTCAACGTCCTTCCGCCCCTGGCGCGTTGCGACTGGACGATGAGGATTTCCGGATCGAGATTCGGATTCCTGGGACGGGGAACCGGCGGCGGCGTTATGTCGAGATCTTCTCTCGGGACGACGTGCACGATTTTCGGCATGCGCGGCCATTCGACGCCGGGTGGCCAATGTTCCGAGAAATATTCGATTGCGCGGTCGTAACTGCGAAGCGTGATGTCGCCTCCGGCTTCGAGCCGCTTCAGGAGGTGCGCGTTCCGCACGGGGCTCTTGAGAAGCACCGTCGCAATCGTGCGGTCATAGCCCCGTGCGAATTCACGGATCACCGCGATAAGATGCGATTTGTATGCGTTCTCGATTGCCGGCACGTGTTTGCCTGAAACTCCCCCGGCGGCGAGTTTCCAAGCCGCCGGGTACGCCACCCACTCGTCGACTCCACTCGGAAGGGCTCGACAATTTCGACGAATGAATCCGCGGCGCGAAAATTCAAAGCGCAATTTTTCAAATCGTTAACATCGCAAAAAAAAGAAGGCCATCGAGGGTGCCGCCTCGATGGCCAGGACGATGACGCGCCGGGACTGGTGATCCGCGGCGACATTGGAATCCTGAGTCATGCCGGTGCGAACGTCAAGCGGGGCGGCGGGATTTTTCGCTTCCGCTTTTTTCGGCGCCGGTTCGCTTGCACCTTGGGAGGATTCGAATGTGATCGGGATCGACGATTTCAAAAATGATTTCGAGGGCGCCGTCATGCGCGTCGCCGCGGATGTCGAGCGCGTGATCGCCGCGATACCGGCGGAGGAGAGATCGCTCGTCCTCCTCCAGTGGTCGGCGCGGCGGCTTGCGCGCTTCATCGAACTCGGCGTTCCGACGGCTCTGATCGAGGAGCAGGAGGGACGGCTCGCCGCCAGGCTGCGCGATCGGGCGCGGGCGCGCCGAGGGACGGCGACAGGGCAGGGCGCCGGCAGGGAACGGTCATGACTTTCGCGCACCTCAAGGACGGGAAAATCGGCCTCGGGCGCCGACCGGATCGATGGGGCCGTCTGAGGGGCGGAATACTATATGTAGTAGGTCGGCCGAAAACGGCATTGCCTGTCCATCGCCCGGAATTCCGAATTTTGCCACCCCGTCGAAAAAGCGTCTGGATAGGCCTAGAAATGCCTCCAGCCACTTCAGAGCGGAATTCCCCGTGGCGGCCACCTGAAATCACGCCTATGGGCCAAAGAATCGTTTTTCGCGGCATATGCCTTTTGGAGGCCGGTGCGGAAGGGGTCGGCGCCGCCCAACCATGGATCTACCGTTTTTAGATTGCAGGAATGGAATCCCGCGTGAATCTTATATTCTTTAAGATATCAAGATTCTTATAAGTACTATATAGCCGGCATTGCCTTACCATTCCCTCCCGGCAAAAGCCGCGAATGCGGCGTCCCATATGGCTTTTGGACAATTCCACAGAAAAAAGTGGTGAAAAGGCAATGCCGGTATGGACAGGCAATACCGGTGATCGTAAGGCAATGCCGGTAGCCGCCAATCAACCGGCATTGCCGTACAATACAGGATTTCCGCCACTTTCGGCTTGTTTGAACCGGTATTGCCGTATAATATACCGGCATTGCTGTATCATGGCGGGGCCGGCAAAATGGAAAATCCTGAAAAAACAACGGTTCGGTTCGATTTCAATCCCGGCTGGCTGGCGCGTTACAAAATGCCGGAGAACGCGGCTCGCGCCGGCTTCGAGGTCACGGCTAAGGATCTCGCCGTCATGTTGGCGGCCTACGGAAAACACAACATCTTGTGTGTCGACCCGGCGGAGATCGAGGACGACGTGTGGGTCGAAACCGACAATTCGGAGCTTCTGAAGTGGTCGGGGCACGATCATCGGCGGGCCGTCGAACCGATGTGCGGGCGGTTGGAGGAATCGTTCTGCATCGTCGGAGCCTACTTCGACAACCGGGATCCCGAGAAGGTGTCATTCAAGATCGCCCCCGACGACATCCGCGAGGCGCATCCGGAAAGCATCGACAATCCCCGCGTCAAGCCGCTGCATGTCGATATCCGGACCGTCGCGGGCTTCAGGACCGTCTACAGCGTCCCCGTCTATCTGCGGCTGCTGGCGTGGACCTACTATCCGTCGCTGGCGCCGCTGCGCGTGGACGACGAGGACGGGGCGAGGATCGTCACCATCGCACGCGACGAGGTGGCGGAGCTGCTCGGGCTGGAAATGCAAAAATTCCGCGCCGGCTATTTCAACGTGATCTTCAAAACCGTCGAAAACGATCTTGCGTCGGCCGGCATTGCCGTATCGTCAAGATGGGTCGCCGACGGGCGCCGCCTGACGACGTTCAAGATCCGCTGGCGGCACGAAGGGCTGCCGACGATCAGAATGGAGGATCGGGCGACGAAGAAGAGGCCGCCCAGGATCAGGAGGGCAGTCGTTGCGGCGCCGTCCGAGACGCCCGCTCCGGTCGCTGCGTCCTCCGTCCGTCCCCGTCGCCTCCAAAAGCCGGGCGCGGCGGATTCGATTGAGGCGACGCCGATCCTTGAACCCGCACCCGCCGCCGTGGAGACGCCGACCGCGCCGCCGGTCGCCACCACGAAGCGGACGTCTTACAGCCGTCCAAGACGCCTGCAACCCCTGTCGTCGGCGGCGCCCGTACAGCCGTCTCCGGAACCGGCGCCGAAGAGCGCACCTCCGTCGCCCAAGCCGGCATCGAAGGCTTCGCGCAAGGCGTCTCCCGACGCATGGACTCGCCGGGCGGGCGAGACCGACGACGAGCGCGACGAGCGGTGGAGGGCATGCGGTCCCATCACCCGCAGCCGCGGCGCCGACATGTTTCCGGATCCGACGACGGAGCCGGACTACGATTTCGTGTTGAGAAATTTCGAGCGCATCCAGCAGCCGCACCTTTTCAAAATCAGCGAGGACGAATGGTTCGACCGGCTCGAAAGGGAAGGCGTCGTCGTCCCGCGCTACACGATCCCGCAGCCGTTTCATCCGATCCTCCAATACGACCCGCACTTCGACAAAATGTTCGAGGAGGCGCGCCGCAAGGCCTTCGATATCGACGACGATGAGGACGACGAGGACGACCGGCAGGGGTGGTGACGCCGAATTCGAGGGTTTTCGCGACTACTCCACGAGTTGCGGTGTAGTTGCGATAACTCTCGAAAAGGCCAATGCCTATAAAACGCGTCTGGATGCCTCAAGGCGCGCCTCTAATTTCAGGAAGTCATATTCATCCAGTCGATCGCTCCGAGGCGTCCTACGGGCCATCCTGACGGTTCGGTTTTCGTGACGGCGGACGAAAAATCGAAAATAGGGGCGTTTCCGGGCGTCACGAGTCCCGCGGATATTTCCGTTACCGCGGCGGATAAAAAGGTTTCAATGGCAGCAGGTAATGGGGGGACGCCATGACGGTTTGGCATGACGCCTCACGTGACGAATCCGCATTGCGATTTTCATGAATTCCCTTCACCGGTTGGGAATCGGAGGGATTTTCGATGAGCAATGAAACGAGAAAGAGATCGGATCGCGGACGGCAGAGACTGAAACGCGAAAGGGACGCCGAGGCGGGGCTGGCGGATCCCCGCGTCATCGACAGTTTCCTCGTCCGGGCGATCGGCGTCGTCCTGCGCGACAGACATGAATCGGATGTCAGGCTGGCGTGGCGCCGAAAGTCGGAAATCGGCGAGGTCGTCGAAATCGCGCTGCGGATGTTGGAAGAGGCGGGATACGCACGGGAGAGCAGGAAACAGATCGCCCGCGTCCTCCACCGCGTCGGCGACGGATCCTGGGACGGCCTGCTGGCGACGCCGAGGAAGCTGGATGTCTCCTAATATGTGATGGGACCGGAAGGAGACGGCGTTCGAAAAAACCAATGTTGACACCTTGGCGTCGGACGATTCCAATCTTCGCGAGCGAGCCGCATGAGAAAATTTGGTGCGGCTTTCCCCAATGTTGACACCTCGGCGCCGATCCGGAAAATTATCCGGAACGGCCTGGTATTTCCTCAATTTCGTGCTGCTATAGCTGAATGAAGACGGAGGACGACACGATGTGGAACGGCGGACGCAACGACAATTGGGGATTGGCGATGGGCTTGGCCCTCGGCGCACGCGATCAGCGCGAGGCGTATGAGCGCGAGATTCGCGATCTCCATGCCCTTCGTGAACTCGACCGGCTCGAAGCCCGCGCCCAGCGCGCCTTCGATCGCATTGTCGCCGCCGACCGGGAGGACGAATCCCGTGCCGCTGCCGACGACGACGCCTTCGCGATGGCCATCGCCTCGGCCAAGCGACGAAGGGACGGTCGCAAGTCGGCATAAAAAAAAGCCCCCGGCGTCGGGGGCTTTCTCGTTTCCGGCGTCGGCGTCAGATCTTGCAGGAAACCGTGTCGTCGTCGGCGACGTCCTCAGGCGTCGGGATCCTTTTCTCCGTCCGCATGATCTTCGCCGCCTTCTCGTAGCCCTTTTGGACTTCGGCGATCTGCTCCGCCGTCAGCCGCTTCAAGCCGTCGATCTCGCCCGTGCCCGCGAAAAATCTGTAGAGGTCCATCGGATCCGCGTTGCGGACGATTATCGCCTGCCGACGATCCATCATGCCGATCCAGGCCCGCTGCTCGAACGGAAGATGACGCGACGCCGCCGGCTCCGGCGTCTCGCCGGCAAGGACGGCCTTCGACGCGGCGATGGCGACCTTCCATGCCGGGACCGGTCTTGCAGCCTCGCGGGCGACGCGCCTCGCCTCGCGATCCGCAGCGGCCTGCTCCAGTTCGCCGACTCGCCGGGTCGCCGCAGCGACGGCAGGAGTCGACGACGTCTGCTGCCCGGCCGCCATGCCGGCGCCGATGGCCTCGAATGGAAGGGCAACCATTCCGACCGTCGCTTTCGCTGCGGTTCCCGCGACGGCGCCGGCCGCACGGAACGGAGCCTTCACATAGTCCCCGACGTCGTCCCAGACGTGCGTCGCCGCGCCCCAGGTGAATTCCAGCGGCTCCCAAATCCCACTGCCGATGCTTCTCATTGCGCGACCGATCGCCGCGAGAATTCTTCCAAGCATGTGTCGTCCTCCTCGATTACGTCGATACTCTCAACCACGCATCGTCGAATTCAAATTCACATGCAGCCAAGAAAGAAGAAAGAGTCGCTCACACCTTCTTCTTCTTCTTCGGCTTCAATTGGTCTCGTATCGTCTGTTCCGCCCGGCGCTCCAACTCGAGATACGCCAGCACTTCGGCTTCCGACCGAGCCGCCCCCGCCGCGTCGATCAGCGCGGAGCCGTCGAAGCCTGGGATCTTCTCCCAGACTCTCACGCGTCGATATCCGAGCGCGCCGGCGATACGGTCATTCATCTTGAGGTCGCCGTGCAGAACCGCGTGGACGGTCGACAGCCCGGATCCCGTCAGCTTCGACAGCCGGTCCAGCGTCAGATCGTCCGCGAGCCTGTCGAGGAGCTTCAGGAGCTCTTCTTCAGTGATATATTCCGTGCCCATCAGACGACCCTTTGCAGTTGGCTTTTCTCGATCTTTTCATAGCCGCCGCGGCGTCCTTTCAAAGGCATCAGATGACTGCGGATGCAGCGCGTCATCAGGCCGTCTTGTATCCACTGCGACGCCGGCGTCAAATCAGGCGTCCCGACCATGAAGACGTTGTGCGGCGTGACGACCTCCAGCAGCGGCGAGCCGTCCTTGGGGCGGCTGTAATGCTTCACAGAGTCGTGATCGTAGATGTGCCCCACGGCTATCGAGACGCCGTAGTTATCGGGTTTTCCGTCGATTATGTAGGCCACCGGTCCGACGTCGAGATCGATCCGACGCCCACGCAGGACTTCCGGAATGCGTCGAATGATAGCCTCGATCGACGGCGGAAACAGCAACGTGGTCTTGCGGACGGCGTCCGTGCGCCATGCGCCGCACCAGGATTCGAAGGCCATGTCCACGGTCATCAGGAAATGTTTGATCTCCGGATGCAGCGCGGCGTCAAGGACGCGGAACGACGACTTGGCGCGAATTTCGGCGGCGCCGGGAAGACCGCGCATGGAGTCGAGATACAGAATCGCGCTCTCTATGAAAGCGTCGGCGTCCGAGCGTGTGGCGAAGGCGAAGGAACGGATCACCCTCGCGTTGCCGTATCTTTCTTCGATGAGGTAGGGCATCTGGATCTCCTCAGGCGATGCGGCGAAGGATGGAAGCGGCGGCAGCCGATCCGATCAGGACGCCGGCGGCGAACGTTTCGGCGACTACGGCGAATGCGGATGTCTCGATGATCGGCAGCGGCGCCGGGCACGTCAGCACGGGCGCGGGGCGTTCGCGCTCGCCGAGGACCGCAGCCATCCTGGCTTCATCGGCGCGCCGCATTTCGGCGATCACATCGATTTTCGAGGACGACGCGGAAAAAGCCGATCCGCCGTAGTAGAGCGTCGCCACGGCTATGGCGGCGACGAGTGCGATCGAGACGACCGCGACAATGAGTTGGAACATCGTGTCTCTCCCTGGTGAACTCGTTGCAACCACGCGTTGGATGTGGAAATCCTGTCCCGCGATTGTCCGGCGCGGGCTCCGTCGTCGCGTTCTTCAGGCCGCCTTGGCGATCTCCTTCGATTTCACGACTTCGTGGAAGACGTTGCCCTGATCGCGCTTGAAGTGATGGCCGTTCACGAAGATGTCGGTCGCCTTGGACTTCATCAGGCCGAACAGGAATTCCTCGGCGTCGGCTCCGTTCTTCGGCGACCGAACGGGGAAGGGCTTCTCAATGAAAGCGCTGCCGCCATAGGCGTTCAGTTCGCGTTCGAGCCGATCCGCCTCGGCGCGCATTCTGGCGATCTCCCAGCGGGCATGCGCCTCCGCGCATTTCGGATCCGTCCCGAACTTCGAGGCCGCGCGGTGCGTCGGAGCCAGCGCGATGCGGATCGTGCCGCCGACGGCGTGGTTGATCCAGTGGTGGTCGCCGTCATAGCCGCAGGTTTCGCCGTCGGCTCCGGCATCATAGAGACGCTTCGCCTGCTTGGATGTCCACTCTACCGGCGGAACGATGTGTTCACCGTCGAAACGAACGAGATATGGATTTGGGGAATATCTCATCGGGGTTCTCCTTGATCGGTTTCTGACGGCCTTCGTCAGGCGGGGCTCCACCCCGGCGACCATCGGCGACGCCCAGCGCCGCCTAGGTTTCGGCCTTGCGTCAGTCGCGAAGTTCGAAATCCTCGCGCGGCAGGACGGCGAACTTCTCGCCAGGAGAGAGATTCCAGTCGTAGTTGAGCAGTTCCGTCGCGGACCAAGTGATGAACTGCTTCGGATCGTGGAAGTCCTCGCAGTCGCCGAATGCAGGGAGATAATCGAGGTCGACTCCCGCTTCGTCCAACGTGATTTCCTGCTCGTCGCATTCGATCGAGAGGGCGTTGAGCGCCTTGCAGAGCGCCTTCAGGGACTTCGCGTTATCAACGCGGTCGACGAGTTTTTCGAGCTTCGACATGATTTTCTCCCGTCCTTGGAGACACCACCCCTTCGGGCGTCCGTTCATCCGACCGATGGTTCCGATCCCAGGGATCGGCGGCACTCCGTCGCTCGTTGATATCAATGTGAGCTCGCTCCTCATGTCCGTCAATCTAGTTTTTCATATTTTATGAAAAAAGATCATCGCAAGGTGTCAACATTGGCATGTTCTCAGAACGTCGCGAGAACGTGGGTCTAACCTTGTCATCCATTTTGAGGTTTGGTTAATTTTTCAAAAAATAATTTGACGACATTGAAAATTGTGCGCGGAATGAGGACATGGACACTCGAAACACCGACATCGAAGCAATCAAATCGCTGGGCGCCATGCTCTACGGAGTGGAATGGCGACGTCCTCTTGCACGTGATCTTGGCGTCTCGGATGCCCTGATCCGGGCGGTCATGGGCGGGCGGCGCAGGCTGACGGATCCTGTCCGTGCGGGCTTGTTCCGGATAGCCGTGCGGGAATGGGATCAGAGAGACGAGCGCGACGAGGCGCTGCGAATGGCCATCGAATGCTTCGATGTCGGGGAAGGGAACTGAACGATGACGATCCACAATCTCTATCTCGATGTTGAAACCCTGCCGACGGACGACGAAGCGGTGAAGCGCTTCATTCTCGAAAGCATCGAGGCGCCGAGCAATTACAAGGATCCGCAGAAGATCTCGGACTACAAAGCGGAGAAGGCTTCCGAGGCCGTCGCGAAAACCGGTCTCGACGCCGCGTTCGGACGCCTCGCGATCATCGGATTCGCGATCGGCGACGATCCGGTCACCACATGGACGGCCACGGACGGCGAGGTCGAGAAGGACGGCGAGCGCTTCACGAAGCCGGGACTGTCGCCGTTCGACGAAAAAGCGCTGCTGCAATCGTTCTTTGAACTCTTCGACGGCAACGCAATCGTCCGCGTGATCGGGCACAACGTCGTCAACTTCGACATTCGCTTCATCGTCCAGAGAGCCGTCATTCTCGGATTGAAGATCCCGCGCTGGTTTCCGATCGCACCACGCGCATGGGACGACAACGTGTTCGATACGATGATCGCCTGGGCCGGTACGCACGACCGCGTCAGCCTCGACAAGCTGTCCAGAGCTCTTGGCATCGGCGGAAAATACGAAGGCCTGGACGGCAGCAAGTTCGCGGGGCTCTGGGCGACCGATCCCGTGCGAGCCGCGCTCTACTGCGCCGACGACGTAGAGAAGGCGCGTCTCATCCATCGCCGCATGTCGGCCTCGCTCTACACCGCTGCGTGAGGAGATCGGTCATGACGATATCGTGGACGATGGAAAGAGAATCGAGGCTCCAGTCCCTCGTCGTCGCTGGCGGCATGTCCTACAGCGCGATGGGGCGGATGCTGGATATGCCGCGCAGCGCGGTGCTCGGAAAGCTGAAGAGGCTTCGCGATAAAGGCGTCGCGTGGGTGCCTCCCAAGCAGGAAGTGAGGCTCGGGCAGGATGTGCGGTCCGCCAAACGATTGACGCTCGGTCAGGAAGCGTGCCCGCAGAGGCCGAGACGCGGGAAGGGCGCCGGGCCGCGTGACGCCGGAATCGCGAGGCGCGTCCAGTCGAAGCGGATGGCGGCCATGGTCAGTGGACTGCCCTTGTTCGACCGGAGTCTCAGGGCGTCGTCAACGCCGGAGAAGGCCATCCCGAAATCCGTCGTCATGGACGCCCCGACGTCGCTGCGGATCCCGTTCGTCGAGAGGACGTCGGTCCAGTGCGCGTGGATCGACGACGCAATCGAGACGCCGACGCCGCCGAAGACGCCGAAGAAAAAGGCGAAGCGGAAGGCCCGCGCCATGCCGCTGTTCGCCGAAATCATCGACGATGTCGCGGAACAAGAAGCGCAGGCGAAGGAATCGGCGGTCGTCGAGCCCGATCCCGTTGTCGAGCCCGAGGCGGTCGTCATCCCGTTCGGCGTGACCTGCTGCGGTCATCCGGTCGTCGGGCGCAGCTACTGCGCGCACCACAAGCTGGTCGCCTACGTGCCGGACAGCGCCAGGGGAGGACACTGATCATGCGGTGGGGAAAGACGATTTCCAAAAGAAGGCTGGCCGCGAAGATTCTCGCAGAAGTCGAGGCGATGCCGAAAGGCTCGAAATCCGTGATCGCAAAGAGAATCGGCGTCAGCAACGTCACGCGATCGCTCAGGTCGCCGGATGCCCACGACTTCGAATTCATTCGGGTGGCCGCGCACTACGGATACGCGCCGATCGGCAATTTCGAGGGAATGTTCGCGGCGGTCGAAAAGAAGGAAGCCGCATGATGACGAGGACATTCGACGCCAGGGGCTCTCCCTCGCCGGCGTGATCCAAGGGGACGGATGTCCCGCCGTGAAATCGAAGATCGAAAGGAAAACGCAATGGAAAACGGATTCGAAGAATTCCTCCGCAACCTCGCCGGCGC
Organism: Methylosinus sp. PW1; assembly: GCF_000745215.1. Classification (NCBI taxonomy): domain Bacteria; kingdom Pseudomonadati; phylum Pseudomonadota; class Alphaproteobacteria; order Hyphomicrobiales; family Methylocystaceae; genus Methylosinus; species Methylosinus sp. PW1. The sequence continues at coordinate 954,997 of NZ_JQNK01000009.1, read as the reverse complement.
GAACAAATCCACGTCGCCGAGCATCCTGCCGGAGGCCGCGATTGCGAGACTGCGGGAAGCTGGGGAACGATATGCCGTCGGCAACCTGTTCAGGATCGGCGACATCGTCACGCCTCGCAAGGACTCGGATGTGAAGGGCGCCGGGGATCCGCATGTCGTCATCGAGACGAAAGATTCGAGCAAGGCGGAATTCGCGTTCGTCGGCGCGCCTGGTTCGAACACGTTTGGCCAGCGCCTCGACCTCCGCGTCCTGCACATCAGCAACGATCGGATCGTGCCGCACTGGGTCGAATCCTGGCAGTTCGAGTGGTGGACCGAACAGACCGCCGCCGCGGACGAGATCGAGATTCCGGTCGGCGCGGCGCGCAACTGATCGACGACGATCGTGGAAGACACCGGCGGCGATCGTGCCGCCGGAGAAACATCGTCAGGAGATATCGAAATGGAACTCCTCGTCAAAATCTATCTCGCGATCGGGATACTCTACGCGTCGTCGATCGCCATCGAAGCGCTGCGGGATCCGCATCGCGACGAATTCATTTCGGCGACTGTCGATGAAGCCGTCGCGCAGATTCCGTGGCTGTCACGGCGCGTGGTCGAGATCGCGACGCTCGTCGGATTCGGACTCTCACTCGCGCTGTCGGTCGTCACATGGCCGCTGGAAATGCGCCAGGAGATCAAGATCCGGGCTCGTCGAAAAGCGTTCATGCGCGTCAAAAAGCATTCATGAAACGCCATCGGCGTCGAAATTCATTCATGGCCGTCGAAAAACGTTCATGAAATCGACGATCCGCGAAAAACCATTCATGAAAGGAACAAATTATGGAAAACCGCTCCGAATTCGTCGATGGCCTGGTCGCGATGCTCGACGAAATCGAGGCCGCCGAGGCCCCGAAGCCGAAGCCGAAAAAGTTCGTGTTCCGGCGCAGGATAATTCAAAAGCCGGGGCCGGCGATCGTTGCGGAACCCGTGGCCGTGGCGCCGGTGGCTGTCGATGAGGACAGGGGTCCGAATCCGGAGGACTACCAGGGAAGATACCCGGAATACCTCGAGAAGCTGTTCGCGCCCAGGACGAAGCCGATGGTGATCCCGGACTGGGCGAGACCGGAGAACCGTCCGGAGAAGGATCCCGCGCTGACCTCGTTCGATCCGCCGCCGTCGACGAAAGAAAAGCCGATTCCCTATCGGTATCGCGATCTCCAGCCGGTCCCGCCGTCGCCGCCGAAAGAGACCATGGAGGAGTGGATGCGGCGTGTCGGCTTCACCGAGATTTTGCGCCGCGATCCCAATGCGCCGCGCTGGGACGGAACAGAGGCGGGAATGCGCGCAGTATTCGCATATCGCGCTGCTCGCAACGGCGAGACGGCGTGAGGCCTGAATACAACATCAGGAGATCGATCCGATGAGAATAAACGTCAACGCCGAAAGGGATTTCGCCGCCGCCATGATGGCGGAGATGGGCGCGCCGTCGCGTCCGCGTGCCGATGATGAGTCAATTGAGCCAACCTTTCGACAAAGGAAAGATCTCGACCGTGCAGCCGTCAAGCGGATGTATTTGGAGGGAATGAGGGTAAGGCATATCGCGGTCGAGTTGGGAGTGGCCGATAATGCGATCTACTACATCCTCTATAAATTCGGCATCATCGAAAGAAAGCCACGGAAGTTCAGTCCCGAAGAGACCAAGAAAAGGATCGCTGCGAAACTCGACGAGCCCCAGCGGCGCGCATTGCGCTGGTTTCAAGCCAACGGCGGCGTCGGAGTCCTGACGCACAATAGGGATCTGCTCTCTGGAGGGAAGGTCTGCCCGGCGCCGACCCCGGCATTGCACCATCTCCAAAGGCTCGGCCTCATCGAATATCGCGTCGTCATGACCGATATCGGACGAGAGATGGCAAATGATCTGGCAATGGAGGGACGGTGCGATGACACTCATTCCTGAAGACCTGAAGCTCCTGTCGATCGACATTCCTCCGGCGACATTCGCGCCTGGCTGGTATCCCGCGTTCATCACCGCCGCTGACGAGAGCGGCGACGATGGCGAGACGCTGACGCTGGCCGTGCATTGGAGTGGCCGAGAATGGCAGGGCGTCGATTCGGATCTGGCGTTCTGGATCTACTGGGCTCCGGACGTTTGGACGTCCCGTGAGGCAGCGAAGGAACGCGCCGACGAAATTGTCGAGAGCGGCTCGTTCCACGATCTCGAAATCATCGATCAGGCGCATTGACGAGGAAGGGATAGCGACGATGGGAGAAGTCATCCAACACGATTTCGGCCGTCGGGCTCGCGAGGCCCAGGCTCGCTTCGATCGCCTGATGCAATCCGCGTCGGATCGTCGCCGCGATATCGAAAAAGATCCGATCGGCGCCGTGGATGCCGCGTGCGACCGGTTGGCGAAGATCTATCGCGATATCGAATGCGCGAAGAACGCGCTGCGCTATTCGACGCCGGGATTTCTTTGGGAGACTCCAGATCCTACGGCGTCCAGGCGGCCTCCGGTCGTCATCGAAGCCAGCGACTACGATCGAATGAAGACGGCGTGCGAGATCATCGAGAAGATCGAAACGCACTAACGAACAAAGGGTAAACAAAGATGACCGAGATAATCCACATCCGCGAAATCGAAACCGACGAATACGCATTCATGCAATCGAGAACATACGCCACGATCTCCGGCGAGCGCGTGGAGTGCTGCTACCGATTTCGCTACGACGCCGACGGAACCGCGCTGTTGTCCGTGCATGTGTCGCGTGGCGATTTCGTCGATTACGACGGCGAAGTGCAGGACTGGCTCGAGACGGCGGAGCGCGTGACAGCGGGCGATATCGAGGCGGCTCGCATGATTGCCATCGGATTCGCTTCGCGCCCCGGCAGCGTCCACGAAGCGGAGGCGGTCTGAAATGATCGACCCTAACGAACGCATTGCCAACGCCCTCGATGTCGTCGAGCGTCTTCGCAGCGGCTGGCGTCCCGGCGAGTCCGCGCTGGCGGAGGCCGTCTTCATCGACGACTGGCTGCTCGTCAGCGATCCTGCGGAAGACGGCACCCATTCGCTTTACGGCGTGGTCAGCGGCCATCCACGGATTCGCGAAGGCCGGCTGACGCGCACCAGCATCGTGCTCTGGCTCGATCCGGAGGCCGGGATCGCGAGGACGGTGAGCCGCTGGTATCGGCTCGGGACGCCGCATGCTTTGCAGCGGATGGCGATGACAGACGAAGGCGAGGAATCGCCGACGTTGAAGATGTGAGGAATTCCCGATGTCGTGAGGACGACCGGGAGAAGAAGAAAGGAAGCGAAATGGACAACGAGAGACTCAAAGCGGTCGGGGTGTCGCGGGATCCTGAAAATGATCGCACGCTGCATGTCGCATTCAACCGGCCGGTGACGGACGACGAAATGCGCGTCATCCATGATGCCCTGCGCGGCGGACTGGACACGCTGGTGCTCGGCGCACTCGAAGTCGGGTTGGAATACGGAAGTCGCGGATTCGCTGCGAAGCCGGCGCCGGGCGTCAAGCACTGAAGGGCCAAAGACATGAGCATCAAAGCCGAAATCATCGACTATGCCGGCGACACGGATGAGCAGGCGCTGGCGATCATCGTGCCGCTTTCGCGGTTCCGAGAGATCTGGAAGGACCAGGAAGGCCGGAAGATCCTCGAATTCGAGGCCGGGCGCGAGCATGAGTTCGCCGACGATCTGACGACGATAATGAACCGTGAAATCCAGCATGGATGGACGGAGATCGATTCCTGGATGTTCTCGCTGCTGCGCGAACTGCAAAGGGAAGGCGCGCCGGCGAGAGGCGTCGGGAATCCCGAGAGCAAGGCGGCTTGACGGCGAATCGCTCTCGATTCACCTCTCAATCCGAATGGTTTGTTGCGCGTCCCGATTAACTCGCGTTCGGAAGGAAAGCTCGATGAGCATCGACATCAAGGAAAACCCGGCATTCACGGCGAAGAAATACGTTTCCTTCGTAGCCGCGCATCTCGCGCACAGCATCGGCGTGCCGGTCGAGGAGATCGCGCCGGGATTGCAGATCCAAGGAAGCGAGACGCACGACGGCTCGGCTGCGTCGATCAACTGGATCGACGACGAGCACTATGCCGATCCCAGGGTAATAGTAAGCGCCGTGTCTGGCAGCCCCACCGTCAAATCGGAGGCGGATATCCTCGAGGTCGGCGAAGGCGTCGTCGCGAGGATCGCGGAGCTGGAGGAGAATAATCGGAATCTCGGAGCGCGGCTCGACGAGAAATCCCTCGAGCGTGCAAATCTGGTGAGGAATATCGCGGCTCGCGACCGGGAGATCGCCGATCTGAAGCGCGATCTCAATGCGAAGGACACCGAGATCTCGAAGCTGAAGGTCGAACTCCACGACACCGCGCAGGGCTATACACTCCGGAAGGTCATATCGAAGGCGCTCGAGCAGGTGCTTGCGAAGAAGGACGCCGAGATCGAGCGTCTGGAATTCGACCTCGCCGACATGACGGCGGCCCGCGACGGGCGTCAGAAGAACTTCGACCGGCTTCTCGAAAAGGTTCGGGCCGTCACAAGGCAGATTACATCCATCAATGCGTCTCCAGGTATCGCAGGGGAGATCGAGTTCTCCGGGATTCCTCGGAAAATTCTGATTCCGACCGGCTTCGCGTCTTCCATCATGGATCTTTGGTCAGCCGAACGCGACCACTGAAACCGTGTCGAATTCACGATTGCCCGGCGACGGTGGCTGCCGGGCAATCGACACGAAGTCCGACTCTTGACGACGAATCACTTCGTATTCACCGCTTGATTCATCGGCCGTCCGTCGCGGCGGCCCGTGTTCCGTTATGCATGATTTACGGGCGTCCAACTCCTTTTGTGTTCTTGGAAGGGAAGACGATGGCGAGGAAGAATGAAGTAGCGCTGACGAGTCTCAAGGAACTCGAAGTCGGCGATATCGTGCGGCATAAAAGCGGCGGCGCGGGGTATGTCGTCACGACGAACTTCGTCGATCGCGTCACGGCGGTTCGATCTGTGGATGTGACGAATCCCGGTGAATGGCTGAAGATCACGAACGACAACGAGGCCGTCCCCGTCACCCGGCTTTATCCCGACGACAACGAGAACAACGGCGCCGAGAAGGTCTCCGAAGCCTTCGCGCCTGGGAGGGCGGTGCCTGCTGGAAGCGGCGGGGACGGAGGGGACGACTCCGGAAAGCATCGCGGCTACGCCACGCTGCGGCAACTATTCCTCGATGGCCCGACTTCCGATGACGGCATCGCATCCCAGACCGATCGTCTGATAGCGGTCGAAAGGGGATGGGTGGAAAGACGGGGCGGTTATTCGTTTCTGACGAACTCCGGTGTCCGCGTCGCCCTGGATTTCGGCCTGGATCGCGAGAAGGAACGGTCGGACCGCGAACGGCGCGAGGCTGCGGATAAGATCGCCGACTTGGAGAAGAAACTCGCGGGATGGGGGAATTCCTTCGCGAACTTCCTTTCGGGCGCCGAAGACATTCGGAAGCGCAACGAGGCGGCGGAACTCAAGAATGCCGTCTCCACCTTCCTCGCCGACGTAAAGAAACTCGGCGGACGCGACATTCCGGACCTCGAGGCGGCGACGAAATGGTTCGCGACGCAAGTGGCGTGCATCCGCGAGCAGAACGGCCTGAACTTCAAACTGACGATGAAAGTTCGCGATCTGGAAGCGCAGATCAGAGAACTCACGACGCAAAAGGTTTCGTCGGCATCCGTCGCTATCGAAAATTTCCTTTGGGACGCTTCCGAGGCGCTCCGTACGTTTACTCCGTTTACGCGTCTAGAGTCTGTTCTGGGATACATCCAGAATCAAGTGGAACTCGTCCGGAACCAAGAAGTGCAGATCAAGGACAAGGCCGACACCATTCTCGGCGCCAACGCGACGATCGACGTGCTGGAGCGCAATCTGAAAGAGGAGCGGGCATCGAAGGCGCAGGTCCGCGACGAAACGGAGTCGCTGCGGGCGCATCTGAAGACGGAGCAGGCGTCAACGCTCGCTCGGCAAGAGGAAATCTGGCGTCTCGAATCCCTGGTCGCAGAAAAGGATCACGTGATCTCCAAGCTGCGCGAGGAGATCACGGGGCATGTCGCCGACGTCGCGCTGTTGCGGAATCGAAATGCCGAGGCGGCGGCCCGCGTCGAACACATTTCGTCGTCGCAGGAGCTGGCGGTCCGTCGAATCGTCGATATCCAGGATCGCGTCGAGGCCGTCGTCTACGATCCGCTCGGGAAGACCGTCATTCGCCTGAAGGCGGGCTTCGACGGACTCGAAGAGCCGTATGACCTCGCGGTGACGAAGGGCTTCGCGGACCGTATCGGCGCGCTGAGATCCCTGAGCGTGCACGGCATAGCCGTCCTCTGATCCACGCTGACGAAATACAGCCCGGCGGCATGGGGTCGCCGGGAACGGACCGGGATTCCGTCCGAGGACATCGATCATGAGCAAGACGCATCGGTATTTCATTCTGGAAAAAAAGACCTCCCCGAAGCGTGTCAACGAGGAAGTCGTTCTCGACCTCGGGCCGGCGTCGATGCAGGTGCTGTCGAACGCGGAACGCGACGTCCTCGACGAACGCCGCCGTCAGATCACCAAGGGCTACGACGCCGAACACGACGACGAGCATGTGGACGGCGAGATCGCACGCGCGGCCATTGCTCGCATCCAGCGCGCGATGGGGGAGTCGCACTACTCGGCGTCTCCTACCGCCCGCGAAAAACTCGTCGATGGCGTCGCTATGCTCATCGCGGAGATCGAGCGGCTGGATCGGGCGAAGGCGGAGGGCTGACGCGATGGCCAAGCGCAAACAACCCAAGCAGTCCGACGCGCCGACCGTCATCGACTTCGAAGTCTACGGACGCGCCGCACGGATCTTCGAAGTCGAATGCCGGGCAAAGGGCGCGCTGCTGCCCTGGGGATTCGGCTTTCTCTCGGACGAATTGCAGGAGCCTTATCTGGCGCGGGCGCGTGCGGAAATGATGGCGGAACAGGTGGAGGGGTGAACGTGGCGAACAAAAGGAAGCTCGATCCCGCCGAGGCCATGCGCCTTCGCAACGAGGGTGTCTCCGTCGGGGGCATCGCGGCTCGGTTCGGAGTCAGGGAGGCCACCGTCTACATATGCCTTCGAAGGGCTGGCGTGCTTCCAGTCAACGGCTCGCAGTCGAAATACGACTATGCCGGCATTCGAGCGCTTCGCGAGCAAGGGAAGAGCATCGGCGTCATCGCGAAGGAGACCGGGGTGCCCGAGAGCGTCGTTCTCAATGCATGCACCGGGATGCGGGTGAAGGTGACGCAGAAGGTGACGCAGAAGGCACCCTTGCCTTCGAGGATCGACACTCTCGAGGTCGGGCGCCTGTACAGATCCGGAGTGCCGAATTCGGAAATCGCGATACGGCTCGGATGTTCCCAGCAATACATCAGCCAAATCACCATGAGGGTGAGGAAGAGCGGAAGATTCGGAGACCGCTTCGAGATCAAGGCGGTTTCGCAGCCGTTTGAATTCCACGGTCGCCAGTGGAGCGTGAAGAAGATCAGGCATCGCTTCGCGAACGAATACGGGTGGGTAGTCGATCTCCCGATCTTTCTCGACGGCAAGCTGATCGACGCGGAATTGAACGTTGGCGAAAACGATGGTGATGATCTCTATATCCGCGTTCGCGGCGAGATCGGGCGCGAGAACTTCGGGGAGATCCCGTCGTCGGGGCAAAACTTCCCGCTCGGAACGCCGTGGATCGAGATCGTCGAAGTCGGGCTGCGCCAGTTCGCCGATCACTGGGCATTCAGGAATCCGCATGAAATCGTTCCGTCGGCGGCGCCGATAGAAGCCCACGGCCACAGATGGGAAGCCGTCCTAACGCCTCGGGCGATTCTGAAGGACTGGATGTTCCAGGTTCTCATGGACGGAAATAGCCTCGATCCCTTGAAATACGGCATCCTCATCGAGCGCAAGCCCGACGGATCCTGCCTCGCGCATGTCACCGGCGAGATTTCGCCGGGGAATTTCGGGACGCTGAATGCGTTCGAAGATCCCGCGCCGGGACTGAATTGTCTCCGGAAGGCGCTCGCGATGGTGGCCGATCACTGGGAGCGGAATACGGATCCGACGGGACGTCATGCGCGTCGCGCCGCCCTGTTCGACAAGGTCTCGGAGGCTCTTTCCGGAGCCGTCCTCGAGAGCCGCGACATCAGGATCGCGATCAGCAATCACTGGAATATGGATCTGGCCCGGCGCGTCGTGGACGCCTTGGAGCCGCTGGATGACGGGAGGAGGGCGTCATGAAATTCGCGAATTACGATTACGTGGACAGGATGCAGGTGAATGTCACGGACGTCGACGGCATGGCCGGCCACTCCGGCATTGTCATCACCTGCGCCGAAGGCCTTTCAATCGGCATGAAGAGAATAGAGGCCTGGCGTCTCTTCGTGAAGCGGCGCTTCGTGAAGGAGGTCGTCCGATTGCAGATGTTGGTGGCGCGCCCGCAGAACGGAGGCGGCATCGACAACTTCGTCATTGCAGGCGACGATTTGATGAGGCTCTCCCGACGTGGATATGTGGAGCGTCCAGTGACGCTAATTCCCGGCATCGACGACGACACGTGTCTCAAAGCCGGAAGCCCGACGTTCCATCCGAACAGTGTGGACGATCCAACGCCTTATTCAGGTTTGCGAATTTCATTCAACGGCCAGCCATGGCTTCTGATGCTGTTCGTCAACAAAGCCATTCGCGACATGAACTACATCTACGACTGGTTCTGCTCGCTTCCGACACGCGAGGCGCTCAAGGTTCCCAGAATGTCGATGGCCGATGCTCTTCGTGCTTCGCATGAGTGGCACGTCGCTATCGAGGGTCGGAAAATCCAACGCACGGATGCCACTCCGATCACGGTGTCGCGCAAGGAGACCGGCGCCGGCGAGAGGATCGTGCTCGAAGACGGCATGTATTGGATTCGCCTGGAAACGGCGGACGAACTCCGGCGCGAGACCGAGAGCCAGGGCCATTGCGTCGGGCGCGGCTCCTATGATCGCTACGTCGGCGCCCGTCTTCAGCCGCCGCCGTTCGGCATCTGGTCGCTACGGAAGGATCGCGGTGACAAGGGAATGCAGGTGTTCCTGACGGCGGAGGTCGGCAGGTCGATGATCTTCCTATATGAGCGGGATCACTCCACCAATCTCAGACAGGTCAAGGCCGTCAACAATCTCCCGCCGCTTCCGGAGTGGCAGCCGTGGATCGACGTGTTGGATCGTAGAGTCAACCAATCGCTGTCGCTGCCTGTCGCTGCGGAATAAGGAGATCAACATGTCGCGCATCGAGAATCTGAAGAAAGCGATCAGGGCCATCGAGAATTGCGAGGACGCGCCGACGGGGGCACTCGCGTTCGAGATCCGCCGGGTGATCGGAGAACGATCGGCATCCGTTCAAGATCGCGTGTTTTCGCTGCAAGGCTCCCGCGATCTGGTCGAGGCGATATTCCCCGGCTGGTGGTATCGCTCGGGATGGTGCGGGATTTCGGGCGACGCGGACATTGGACCCGACTATCATCGCGCCGGCGCCGACGAGCGGATGATCGAGGAATTCCCGCCGGCGCTGTTCGACGGCGTGTTCGCGGTCGATCTCCAAAACAACGGACATCTGATCCGCGAGCGCGAAAGCATGGCGATCGTGCACTGTATCTTGCATGCGCTCCTGCGTGTCGAGCAGATGAACGCCGGCATCCTGAGGAAGGACGGTCCCGCCGTCTATCCCTGGAAGGCGATCAGCGAGGACGACTATGGCGACGTCAAGCCGACGCGTGGAGACGGCTGGTATCCGGTCATCGTCGGCTATGCGGACGGCGACGAATGCACCGGAGCGCCTTCGGGAGAGACGTTTCAAGCCGACGCCCTCGAATTCCTGAACGGGTCGTGGCGCGTTGAAGAGACATGGAATGCCTCGGCCATCGTCGCCTTCGCGAACGAACGCTACGATGATCAGGATGACGCATACGAGCGAGCCGAGGAGATCCTGGCGACGCGGCAGTGGGCACGGTGATCATGACGACAATTGACGACCAGCCTGAGATCGATCCCGAGGACGGCGCACGATGGATAGTCGGTCGTTACGATTCCGGCGCCATGAGTGAGGGAGTCCTGTCCGTTGTAAGGCAGCTTGACGACGAATCGATTGCCCTTCACCCGATATCTCAATCGAAGAACGGTGGTGGAGGGACGTCGGGATGTCGAAGACCATTAGCTGGAAATCCAAGGCCCGCGCCCTGGCGAGGGAGGCGACCAAGGGTCTCGAAAAGCGGATTGTCGACGGCATAGTCGACGGAATAGAAACGGAGCTCGCCCAGGAACACGGCGAACTGAACGGCGCGCTTCGCGTGGATTACGATCCGCCGCAGGAATGCCTTCCCGAGGGTCTTCCGGCGCCGCGCCTGCAATTGCGGTGGGAGCATACCGGGTCGGAGCCCTATAATCGCATTTGCTACTACGAACTCGTGCTGCCGATCGGGAAGGACGACATTCGGCGCTCGGATGGAAAAGAAGACGAGAGCGGGTTCTGTGTCATCGATCTTGGGGCGTCGAGGAGCGACAGCGAGCGCGCGTTCGAGACGACGCCTCTCGAATGGCTGGACCCGTATCGCAACGGCTGTCATGCGATCTGGGACAGCGAGGCGCTCGGTTTCATCCCGATCTTTCTCATCGCCCCCGACGGCAAATGGGTGCAATACGCCCCCGAATACTGGAACAAGAAGGCGGCTACCAAGGGCTCGCCGTTCGCGGCTCCATCGTCGAAATTCGATCCCCTGTCCCGCACATCGGAGGATGACCGGCTTTCCCGCATCGTCTGGTGGCTGAAAGAAAAGCGCGAACATTGGCATCGCGATCTGGTCAGATATCGCGGCGATCCTCTGACGGAGATCCTCGGCCTGCTGGACGATCCCGACGGCAAGAATGCGGGGGTCGTCCGCATGGCCTTCGAGGCCGGCGTCGCAACGGGGAGCTACTCGCAGGCCGATGCGCTGTTTCACGAAATCGAGCGGCTTCGCGTTCTCGGCAAGGGAGTGGACTCCCAATGAGCAAGCGATCCAATGAACTGCGTCTTCAGGCTCTCGAATTCGCCAAGGGATCCATCGTGACGCAGGCTCTCGGGCGCCTGATCGAGCAGGTGCTCGAGGAGGTTCACGCCACCAAGGTCGCGCCGCTGATCGAGGAGAACGAGACGCTGCGTCAAAGGATCCATGTCCTCGAGAAGGCGCTGGAGGACTCCGGAGGCGACACGCGATGACGCCGAAGGAGGAAGTCGCCGCGATCCTCGATCTGCGGCAGCGGAAACTGGGCTATGCGGCGATCTCCGAGGCGACCGGGATTCCGGAATACGCCGTCGCACAGGTCGTCCGCTGCGCGGCGCCGGAGCTTGCCGGGCATCCCAATCGACGCCTGAGGCGCGAGGACGCCTTGAGGTGGCGGGATGAGGGTATCCCGCAGGCCGAGATGGCGCGGCGCGCCGGGGTGTCCACCGCCGCGGTGTCGATGTGTCTGCGCCGCGCCGGCGTCCAGCCGAGGTTCAGGGCGCCGGGACGGGAGGAGATCGAGCGGCTGCGGGAACTGCGCTCGCAGGGGAAATCGCTCGGCGTCATTTCCTTCGAGACCGGTGTGCCCGTGCATCGCGTTCGATATGCATCCGAGGGCGTCGTCGTGGACGCGGTGGAGACGATGTGGAGCCTGAGGGAAAAGGAGAGGATCGCATGTTGATGAATCGAATCCATGGACGGCCCGCGCCGTGATCACGATCCTTTTTCTTGTCGTCCTGGTGCTGCTGCTGACGGTGCAGTTCGCCGCCGCCAATCCGCTGGAGGATTTCTTCGGAGGCCTGTTCGGCGGTCCGCAGCCGCCGGCGCCGCAGGTCCGGAAATCGAGATCGCGGGCGCATGCGTCCCTGCCGGTCATTGCCGGCGGCGGGAGTCTGCTGGCCGTCGCGCAGAGATATGTCGGCGCGAGGAACTTCACGGGATTTCGGGGGCCATGGTGCGGTGCGGCGATGAGCATCGTCGCTTCCGAGGCGACGGGGCGGCACTATTGGATATTGCGAGCTCGGGACTGGGCGCGCGTCGGACGACCGACGGCGCCGCATCCCGGCGCCGTCGCGGTGCTTCCGCATCATGTCGGCACCGTCCGTGCCCTCGATGAAGACGGGAATCCCTATCTGGCGGGCGGAAATCAGTCTGGACGCTTCAGCATAAAACGATTCCCGGCTCGGAATGTCATCGCCTACAGGGAGATCGAGTGATGGAATCCAGTAATGAAAGAGATCCTGTCGAGAAGGCTCTTCTAGATTTCGCCCATGCAAAAACCGATGACGAGAAGATAGAGGCGTGGGGTAGATACGTCGAGGCTCATGCTGCTCGCGAGGTTGCGATGTGGAAAGAAATGCGGCGGATCGAGTCACCTGCTCAAAACGGCTTGTGATTTTCACGCGCCCGATTCACCTCCTTGTTCGTGGTGCCTGAAATTCAACCCTGCCCGCCGGGCTTGTAGGCGGGACCAGAGTCGTCATACCGAACAAGGACTCGAAGATGCGTAACATGCTCGCAGCTATCGCACTGGCGCCGCATCTGTGGAGCGGAACCGGTCCGTTCCTCGAGACGCCCGAGGAGCGATCCGAACGCAGGCGCACTCGGGCGGCCGGCGAGGAACGGGAACGCATCGACGCCGAGCAACGCCGGCGGATGCAGGCGGAGAAGGCCAAGCCGATCATCGCGGCGGCCGAGGCGAAGCGACGCCGGAAAAGATTGAAGCGCCTGAAGGACGCCGGGAAGCTCGTCGTCGGCGTCGATATCGGCGGAAACGACGGCGACTTCACGGCGGCGTTCGTAGACGGGAAGCCGATCGATCTCGGCGATCTCAAGGTGAAGGCGAGGCGCGATCCGGCATGGGATATGACGCAGATCACCCGTGAAATGATGGAGTCTGGCTGGTCCTTCGACGGAATTTTATCGCCAATCCTGAAAACAGGTGCCGGCGCTTCCACGAATTCCGTCGCCTTTCCGAGAGCCAAAACGCCGACGCTGGCGGATTGCGCGAGAGCCGTCGCCGCGCCATCTCCAATCCCGCGATATTTCGAGCGCATGTCGGTCGGAGTCCTGGAGGCGAAATCCTCCAAGTCGACGACGCGATGGAAGGTATTCCTGCGCGGGAAGACGATCTACGTCCTTCCCAGCGCGTGGGTCGCGATAGCGTCGGCGTTGGCGCTGGAAGATAACGGCGAGGCGCAACTGGTCTTCGACGACGGAAAGCCCTTCGCGCCGATGTCGTTTCACGACGGTTTCAAGATCGAGATCGTTTCGACATCCGAATTCATGGCGCTGGAACGCGAATTCGTCATCTGCGTCATCCGCCGCTTCAACGATCTGCCGAGCATCGACCAAAGCACAATTCTCACACGTCTCGGCATCGAAGCCGACTGGGCGCCGAAGGACGGATCGATCTCGGATAAGGACGCTTTGCGTAAGATCGTAGAGCGCGGGCTGCTGGACGCCTTGGATGTTGCGGTTTCGGAGATCGAGGGAAAAAGGGAGGGCGCAGCGAGATGACGACGAATGTGAAGGATGTCGAGGCCGAGATCACCGCCGTGGTCAACGAGGCGCTGCGCGTCAGGGCGCCTGGGCAGGATATCAGCACTGTGACGGCGAAGGCCATTTCCGACAATTTCGTCATCGGAAGGCGTCGTGAGAAGAAATCGAAGGCGAAAAAGCGAATGAGGCTGCTCATCCAGGTCGATGCCGACAAGGATGTCCCTCAGAACACCTTGCGCGGAGCCCTATATGATTCATTGAAGAATGCGGAATCCAATTTCGAATTCAAGGTTTATCGACCCGATGAAGGGGGTTATGTAAAAAAGCGCGGCAATATCTACTGGAGTTCGATGGAACTCAAACAGCTATCGTCGAGGATCAAGGAACTGAAGAAGGTTTCCACAAAGTCAGATGATCATGACGGCGTGGTGGATGACGCCGCATGACCGACGCCGCCACGCCCCCCTGGATCGCATCGCTGTATGACGTCGAGCAGCCGACGGACGACGATATCGTCGCGATGATCGAGCGGCATTTTCACGATGACAAGGACGGCCTTGACGCCGCGCTCGGGGCGGTCGACGTGGACAGGCTCGCTCCGGAATTCATGGTCGGGATCGCCCGAGGACTGTTCCCGGCGGCGAAGCATCTGCGGAACTGGCGTCCTTACGTCGAGCGAGCCTATGCGTCGCTGACGAGGCGGAATCTCGATGCATGTGAACTGATGCAGGGACTGATACCGGAAGAGAAGGAGACGGGGATGACGACGACCAGGAATATCGAAGCCGAGGTCACCGCCGTCGTCGAGAAGGCGCTGCGGGAGGCGCCGGCTGGCGAGGATGCCACCGAAGCGGTGATGCAGGCCGTGATCGATCATGTTCGGGAATCCGGACTCCTTGAGGAGGCTGCGCTGAATGTTGCCGTCGCGGCATTGGAACGATGGCGCGACGACAATGCGGAGATCGAGCGCATTCTGGCGATGTCCGAAGGGGAACTCGATGCGGAAATCCGTGCTCAGGGTCTCGACCCGGCGCAGGTGGTCGCGGAAGGAATGGCGGCGTTCGAGAAGGCGCTGGAAAAGGTCCGAAAAGTCGGAAAACCGGTTTCGCGGTCGGAAAACGAGTTTTAAAGCCCGAATTGTCGGAAAATCGGTTTTGGAAGACCGGGACGGAGCGTGGATTACGCTGTCTCCTAGCAAGAGTCCTCGATCTTCAGGCCGGGGAGCGATAGCGGCGGTGAAAAATCGCTTTGAATTTTCACGCGCATAATTCACCAGTCGAATCATGATCAATCGCGGCTTCCGATACCGGCTCGACCCGACCGACGAACAGGAACTCATGTTCCGGAAGTTCGCCGGCGTCTGCCGCACCGTCTACAACGCCGCCCTCTACCAGCGCGAAGCCTTCTGGAAGCAGCATCTTCGGACGGAAGGAAAACATGTTTCATACGCTGGGCAATGCCTCGAACTGACGGATCTGCGAGCCGAATTCGACTGGATCAGGGAAGTATCCGCGACCTGCGAGCAGCAGGCTCTCCGCGACCTTGACAAGGCGTTCCAGCGGTTCTTCGATGGAATTTCAGGATATCCGACGCCACGCCGCAAGGGCGAGAACGACAGTTTCCGCTTCCAAGGGCGCGATATCGAAGTCGAGAAGCTCAATCGCAATTGGAGCCGGGTTTGGCTTCCGAAGATCGGATGGGTGCGCTTCCGCGACACCCGACCGATGATCGGGAAGCTGAAGAACGTCACCGTCTCGCTCGATCCACTCGGCTGGCACGTCTCCTTCGCCCGCGAGATCGAACATGAAGCCCCGGCGAATATCGCGCCCGCAGTCGGCATCGATAGAGGAGTCGCCAATTCCATCGCCATGTCGTCGCCGCTCGAAGGCGAGCAGTTCTTCTCCGTCGGCAAGGAGCGGCTCGCCGTCCTCGACCGGCGCCGCAGGAAGCACCAGCGCGACCTGTCCCGGCGCAGGCGCGGATCGAAACGCTGCGGCAACGCCCGCAAGCGGATCGCCGCCGTCGCCGCCAAGGGCGCCCGCGTCCGCGAGCATTTCAACCATGTCCAGACGACGCGCATCGTTCGCCGCTTCGGCACGGTCTGCATCGAGGATCTGAACATCGCCAGTATGACGGCGTCCGCGAAGGGCACGGTCGAAGAGCCGGGAAAGAACGTCGCCCAGAAGGCGGGACTGAACCGCTCCATCCTCGAGCAGGGTTGGGGTCAATTCGAGGAATTCCTCACCTACAAGCTCGCCGCTTCCGGCGGCGTGCTGGTGAAGGTCGATCCGCGCAACACTTCGCGGAAATGCTCCAACTGTGGCCATATCGACGCTCGCAATCGCGAAAGCCAAGCATCGTTCCGATGCGTCGAATGCGGACACGAGGCTCATGCCGACGTGAATGCGGCCATCAATATCCTTCAGGCCGGAACGCGGCCTTCGGTGCGGGCTCCGGCTCGACGCCGAGAATCTCGGAAGGCCGCGTAGGCCTTCCGCATAAATCCTCGCGCCTTCAGGCCGGGGAAGACGTTAATCCTCTACTTGAATGAACGCCTTCGGCGCCGCCGTCTCGGCGTCCCCGAAGAATCCATTCTTGTCCTTCCAGCCGGGAATGGGTTCCCAGCCGGAGAATCTGCGATAGCCCAGCGCGGCGGCGATCCTGTCGTTCGGGCCATGATTTCCGTAGACCAGGATCCGCGGAACCTGGGCGGCCCTCGCCAAAACGCCGCCGCGTCCATCCTCGACGACGCGGCGCACGAGCGCCACGATTTCGGCGTCGGAGATCAGGATTTCGGGAGTCGACCGGGCGTCGAGGTCGTTCATGGAAGGCGCCGTCTCTGGCGCGTCGTCATCCTCGACCCGGCGATCCTCGGCGATCCGGGCCGCGACCCAGTCCTTGAATTCCCAAAAAATCGCGCGCTCGATACGGCCGAGATCGCTTTTCGGCTCATAAGCGCCGCTCAGCTCGACCGACTCCGATTCCGGGTCGAACATCACGTAAATCGACGTGATCCGGTCGCGATCCCGTTCCGTCTGCGGCTCAAAATCGTCGAATTCGGCGGCGCGCTCGTCGGTGAGCGTGACGTCGTAATAATTGCCGGAGCCGTCGCCTTCGGCCGGCGCGATCGAGACTCCGGAATATGTGTCGAACCCCGCGTCCGTCGCAGTGGCCTCATCGATCTGCTCGACATCGAATTCGGGGTCGTTCGAGAAGCCGTCGATGTCCCCTAGTCTGTGATAGAGCTCGTCGCAGAATTGCCACGCGCTGCCTTCATCGAAGAAGATGCGGTCGCTCTGGGCGGCGTATTCACCCCAAAACGCCTCGACCTGCTCATCGGTCCATCCGTTGCGTTTCGCGCAGACGACTTTCCAAAACTTTCTGGCCATGATGGCTCTCCTCGTGAACTGAAACTCGTTGCACTCACGCTTCGGGGATCGCCCGTGAATGACGCCGGGAATCTCGGCGTCATAAGCTGGCGGTCGCGGCTATGCGGAAATGCTGTCGATCTTGTCCGCGGTTTTGCGCCATGACAGGTCGAAGATGGGATATCCGACATCCCAGAATGCCGAATAGAATCCACGACTGCCGTAGCGGAGCATCGCGTATTTGAACTTGTCCGGAACGTCGGTGCGCTGTCGAAGTTTGCGCAAAGCCCTTTTGACCGCGTGCGTTTCCCAATCGTAGTGGCCGTCCAGGACGCCTTCGAACGACCCGAAGAATTCGCCGACGCCGACGATTTCGATACGCGCCATGACCCGATTGAAGCCGTAGCGGATGGAAATCGACGCAAAGTGAGCTTCGCCGTCCATCAACTTGTAGTCGGCGTCTATGCATCTGTAGGGATTGTTACCCATGTTCGCAGTCCTCATTCGATTGATGGACCCTCAAGGGGAGAATCGTGGGTTCTCGTGAGATCGCCCGTGAATGACGCCGAGGCTTCCAGGCGCCATAGGCTGGCGGTCGTCTCAGGCGGCTTTCTTAAGCGGCAGGACGCCATATTTCGCTTCATATTCACGAAGAGCCGGCTTCGCCGCGTTGTACCAGACCATCCCGAACGCGCTCATGAGGGCGCTGCGGGCGTCCTCGCGCTCGACGGCGACGACGAGGTAGACGCCGGCGGCCGCATACATGTAGCCGGCCTCGATTTGCAGCCGAACTCGCTCGGCGTGATCGCCGGGATAGACAGAGACGACGCGATCGCCGAGACGGTTGCGGCGGGCGAATATTGTGAGCTTGGACTCCATCCGGAAGTCTCCTTGCGCTGGAACTCGTTGCAACCATGCTTCGGGGACTGGCGGTCATTCGTGTGTGCGAAGGAAATCCCCCGCCGGTCCGCGCATTATCCCGGCGCGGCTCGGTCTGAAAATCATCCGCTTGTTCAGCGGCAAAACTCATTCACTCGGTATCACGCGTCGGTATGTCAGTATCTGTTGCGCTCCTGCTCTTCATAGAGTCGTTCGAGCCGCTCGGGCGTGACGTATTCCTGGCCGGTCCGCAGCGGCAGCACGACGCGACCGCACGGTACATTCTCCGACGACGGCAGCTCGCGCACGAGAAAGCGCTGCTTGAACGGCCCCCGTCCGTCACAGCGGTACGGAGTTCCGTCCGTTTCGAAATGATAGTTCTCGCTGCGTCCCGCGCCGTTGAAGATAAAGATCTTGCTCATGACCCGTCTCCTGATCCCGACGGACGTCCGCTGCGGCCGCCGTCTACTATCTTCAATATGATGATTGATACATGTCCTGTCAACGGCCATTTTCACGTTTTGCTAAAATTTACCAAAATCCGAGATTGAGCGCATATTCAGATATCTTCATTGCGCGGATTCCGGTTGCCATTAGCGGCATCGGCGCTCATTATGATTGAGATGATGATTCGTGCAAATCGGGGTGGTGGAACGGATGGCGAAACCGACGACGAAGAAGCCGACGGCTCATTCCAGTTTTCTGGTGGGGCTCGGTGAGACGCTCTACGGGCGTGGATGGCAGAGGCGGATGGCTCAGGAGACCGGCTTCTGCCAGTCGACATTTAGTCATGTCTCGACCGGCAAGAACCCGATATCGCCCGAGCTGCGGCGATCGCTCGAATACATGCTGGTGCGCGAGTGGGATGCCATGAGCGTCCGGAAGACGGCGCTCGAAGTCGCCCTGACGCGTCTGCGCGACGAGAATTTCGATTCCGCTTCGGCTCAGGCGTCGAATGGCGGCGAGGGCGGCAAGGGAGGCGAGTGAGTGGAGCATGAAAAAGAAAGGCGCGTACTACAATGAGGTCGATCCGCGTCGTGCGGATAAGTTGCGTAATCTTATGAATGCGAGGCTGATAGCCGATGGCGAAATCGACACGAGGAGCATCAAAGATGTCGCGCCAGATGACGTTCGATCATTTGTTCAGTGTCATTGGTTCGCAGGAGTTGCAGTCTGGAGCTACGCCCTCCGACAAGCCGGGTGGCCCGACTACAAGCCCGTCTGGACCGGATCATGTCCGTGCCAGGACTACTCCGTCATCGGCCTCAAAAAAGGGAACGACGGCGAGCGCAATCTATGGCCGGTCTGGTACCCGCTCATCGACGCGTGTCGTCCTTCCGTCGTCATCGGAGAGCAGGTCGCCGGCAAGCTCATCATTGGACCGGCTGGACGACCCCGACGAGCTGACCGAGTGGCTGCTCGAAAGGACGATGGATCAAGTGACAGAGCTTGGGTCGACGTTGTACGATCTGACCTGGACCGATCACATTACGCCTTCGGGTCATTGGCTGCCCCGGCTTGCGGCTACGGTGCGCCGCAGCCCCGTCAGCGGCTCTATTGGGTCGCCGAATCACGGGACGGAGATCGATCCCAGATTGCTCGCGCCGTGGACTACGCCGCGCGTCGCAAAGAACTCCGCCTACGGGGACTCGAAGCGGGCCAAGGGATCGAGGCTGGAGGACGTCGTGCAACTCGCGAATCCGTCATGCAAGTCGAATCCGGAGACCTACGTCCCGGCCCGACTAACGGCGAATGGAGAGATGTTGATTGGCTCCTCCGCGCGGATGGACGGTGGAGCCCAGTTGAACGAGGAGTTCGTCCGATGGCTGATGGAGTTGCCGCCGGAATACGGGACGGCGCTTCGTTGTCGGCCGTCGATCGAGCCGAAATCATCAAAAGTTACGGAAACGCGCTCGTCGCGCCGCAGGCCAAAGCCTTCATCGAAGCGATCCTCCCGCGCCACTATTCCGCGATCGACATCGTGATCGCCGCAGCGAAGATGCAAGGTCATCCGTTCGGTCACCTGCTGCCGTATGCCAACGACGAAGACTCCAGCGAGGCCGCGTGATGCGCGAAATCCAGGCTCACTGCCCGTTCTGCTCCGCCGACAGGAGGCTCGTCGTCCGCGGCGAGCATTCGAGAACCGTCATGGACGGCGACGGCAGCGATGAAATCGACTGCCTGAGAATTCTCGAATGCACCGATTGCAGGAGGGGATTCGTGCGGCGGGATCACTGGAAATCCGGAGATCGCGAGGGGACGCGGATCAGCTATTGGCCGACCGGAGAGGAGTGATCGATGGCGACGGAATATTCGCATGAACATCTGCGCCGCGTCTGCTCACATGCGGTAGCGCTCGGACATGTTGGAGATACCGAGTGTGCGCTTCTTGCCGGTGATCTGAATTGGAACGGTGAGCCTGCGAAGACGTGGATCGTCGAATGGCTCGTGCCCGGATTGATTGCACGGATCATCGGGCTGGGATTGAAGATTCGGATCGACGGCCCGAACGCGAAGATCTCCTCGGCTGCGATATCTGATCCATCCGATATCATCGACGAGATCTGCCGCCAGCATGGTCTCGAGACATTCCCTGGGCTCTACGCCGACGCGGCGCGGATAACGGCGCTCGAGCAGGTGTCCGACGTGGACGGCGTCCCGATCTTTCTCTGCGATCTCTATGGATTCGCGCTGGAGGCGAACGGCTACCCTCGCTTTGGCGCGCACAAGGGCGTCTACGTCGTCGGACGATGGGACGTGATCGAAGTTTCCGTTCTTCTGCATTATCGCAGGCCGCTGCGGGCGATCGACTATGTGCAGCCGACGCTGCGCCGCGCAATTCATCGCGCAAAAATCGTCGCGAAGCACGCGCCGGCGTGGGATCGTCATGTCGCCGAACGGGATCGGCTGATCGCGGAGCGGGATGCCGAGCCTTACGACACGCCCGGCTCGTGGGTGCTCGAATTCTTGAGGGACTGATTACCTTAGCTGTTTACCAGGCGTCCACTGAATCGCCCTACGAATCCCGAAAGTGGAGTTTTCGGGACGCGTGTGATGGCGACGACATTTGATGACGACTTTATTCGGGCCGTCTTCTTGCGGATCGTGAAGGACCTGCGGCGTCCGGAAAGGACGTTCGCCATTCAATTGTTTTCCGGCGACGCCGAGTGGAATTGGAAAGCAATTTCATCGTTTCCCAACCACGTCGGCGGCTATATCGAGTATATTGTCGATGCTATCCGAGAGGCGGGCTTGACAATCAAATTGACCGGCCCCGACGCCGAGATTTCCTGCAAATCGATCCCGGCGCCAGACGACCTCGTCGATCCCTATTGTCGCCAATATCGGATTCACCCCGAATTCAACGCGGAACTCGCCGAGGGCGGTGCGACTCGGATAATGTCGGCCAGTCTCGAATTGGACGTCGGGCGCGTCCCGGTCTTCCGCTGCGACATATTCGGGCCAGCGCGGCGTCGTCACGGCGATGTCGGATTCCGCCTACACAAGAACGTCTTCGTCGTCGGGCGATGGGATGTCAGGCGGATCGTTGATGGCGTCGAGGAACTCCCGTTTCCTGCGGTCGACTACATCCAGCCGACGCTGCGCCGCGCCTCGAATCGGGCCGCTAAAATCGAGGAGTGCCTGGATTTATGGGAGGCCCGTGTCCGCGATCTGGCGCGCCAGCGAGAGGAAGAGGAAGCCGAACGCCTCCGCCTCGAAGCGGAGGCTCTCGCGGACACTCCGGGATCCTGGGCTCTTGAATTCCTGACGCCATAGCATCGGGCATCCGCCGTCGGACTCGCCGAAGGCCGTGCGACTCGCATAGCATGGCGCGTAAACGTCGCCTGCGTGGTCGCGCCGGTTCGGAGAGATGTGGATGCCTGAGAAAGAACGCTGTTACGAGACCGTCCATGAAATCTGGGTCGGTCCGGACGGCTACAAGATTCGATGCGATGGAGTCGTCGTCGCCGAGGGAATAGCCGATATCGAGGCGGCGCGGGCCGAGGTCGATCGCCGCCTGGAGCGATGGGATCCGACCGGGAGATCCTCGGGCCGCGACACTCGCCGAAGCCTCATGCTTCCATGACTTCTTCGGCGTCCTGACGTTCGGCTGCCGCCGCGTCCACGAAATCGCACCAGCCCCGCACGAGATCCCACACCTCCGGATCGACGCCGCCGTCGAATGCATAATGATCGCGCGTCGCCTTCTGCGTGGATTCGTCCTCGGATTTCCGCTTTCCGTGATCCAACAGCAGTCCGACGTCGGATTTTCGCAGACCGGCGGCAAGCCGATATGTAGTTCCGAACGCCCGGCGCATGTCGTGCGGCGAAGCGGCGGTCGGCATATCGGAAAAAATATGAGTGAGGGTCGACTCGCTCATCGTCGTCGCAGGCTGGTCGGCGCGTCGGCTGCGAACGGCGGGGAACAGCCACTCGGAATCCCCGGCGATTCGCATCGCCTCCTCGACGACGGTCCATGCCGACGGCGGCAGCGGGACGAGGTGGATTCCGACAAGGTTTCCTTTGCGCTTGGCCCTCGATGCGGCCTTTCTGTGCGCGGGCGGAATGCGCCAGACGCCGCCGGCGGCGCCGCAAGCCTTGAAGTCGGCGCGGCGCGCCAGGGCGACAGAGCGGCGTCGCTGGACGGTATATATAAGGAGCCGGCAGGCGAGGCGGTCGCGTTCGAGGAGATCGGCGGACGAAAGCCAGCGCATGATGGCGCCGATCTCCTTGCGGTCGGGCACGTGCAGTCCTTCGGATTCGTCGTCGTCTTCGACGAGCGTCCTCTCCGGAGCGCGGAGTCCTCTCATTTCCTCAGGATCGACGCCGGTCTCGGCGCGTCGGGCGTCGTGGCCGAGGAAGCGCCACAGACCGCGGATCGTCACCGCGACGACTTCCGCATGTCTCTCCGCGCCGCGCTGGGCGATCGCGGCGACCACCTTGGCGGCGTCGGATCGGTGAATATTGCGGACGGGACGGTCGAGCCACGGGCGGAACTCGGCGCCGGTCAGCGCATAGCAGTATTCCTTGGCCGTCCTTTCTCGCCTCGTTCGAAAAAGCTCGGGGCGCCAGAGGTCAACGGCGGCGCGGTAGGAGATCGACGGCGGAACGGGGACGGACTCGCGGATGCGCAGCCGCGGCATCAATCCAGCTTTCCGCTCGCGAAACGCTTTCATGTGCCGCTCGAACTCTTCGAGCACATCCCCCGGCGCATAGCCACGCAGGTTGCGCTCGATGGCGCGAAATTTATCAGTCAAAGCCCGTGCCTCGGCGAGGTCGGCCTGATTCCCCAAGTCGATTCTTTTGTGGCTGAATCCTTTGCCTGGAGACCAGCGGATTTCCCATCGCCAGCTCGCCGCCCGGCGGCGAAGGATGAGGCCGGGGCAGGCGTCGTCGCGGACCTCGGCCGGCGGACCAGAGATAACGTCCTCGAATTTTTTGACCGTCAATTTCATGTGGGGTCAATACAACGGGGGCAACGGTGGGGCAACGGTGGCCGGAGCACACTTTCCCCTTATGGATAGGGGATTCCGTGGTAAACTTCAGCTATCAAACAGCTTTTTAACCATAAATCCAGAGTATTTGCCCCCAAAATATTGCTTCAGCACCAGATTGTGGATCTGGGGGTCCCCCGTTCAAGTCGGGGTGGCGGTACCATTCAAGCTGCTGAAAAATAGAGGCTCCTGGCTTCCGTTGGCGCAGCCGTGACATGGCTGGCGCGGTCACGAATCTCGCCGTGCGGCGCTCTCTCTCCGCTTGAGTTTGTCAGTCGCTCGCAACGCGCTCGAGCTGCCCCGCGACTTTCCGCCGCCGCCTTAGAATTTTACACGCGCAAATCATCGTCCCGGTCGTCCGAGGCCGGGACCCGGCGCGCCGCCGCCGCCGAAGCCGCCCGGCCCAGACGGAAAGCCGTGACCGACCGGCCCCGTCGGAATTGCAGGAGTCCCATAGCCGCCCGGCGCGGCCGAAGGGTCTAGGCCGGACGGAAATTCGACGCCGACGCCAGGGGACGTGTCCGCGGGCCGGCGCGTCGGGCTCGGCGGCTCCGGGATCTCGCGCTGCTCCTTGGCGGCGCCGCGCTTGCCGAGCGTCTCGCTCGTCGTCAGCGAGCGGATCGACCAGCCGCCCGCCGATGTCGCATCTATGTCGACGACCGCGCGCGCCACGCCCTGGAAGGAAAGGTCGTGGCCGCGGCCGAGCGTCAGGCCGCTCGCGGTCTTCACGGTTCCGCCGCGCCGTTCGAGATAGGTCTCGACGAGAAAATTGCTCGGCCCGCGCGGGAGCCAAGCGTCGGCGGAGGTCGAGGTCACGTCCAGCGTTCCATTCGCGGCGGCGCCGCGCACCAATATGCGTTGGCCGAGCATGGCCTCCGCGACGCCCGACAAGGCTTGCGCGCCGATGGCGAGCCGTCGATCCGACGCGCGCGTGACGACGCCCACGAGCTGGGCGGCGCCGGGCTCCACTCTTTCCACGAGGCTCGCGACGATCGTCTGATCCGGCAGGCGAAGGCCGCTCACCGCCACATGCTGGCCGATGGCGAAGGCGCTCGGCTTCTCGATCCTGGCGCCGCGTCCGAATTCGATTCTTTGGCCGAGAACGCGCAAGCCATGGTCGAAGACTTGCTCCACCGGTCCGACGACCTCGCGCAGAATCTGAATTTTATTCGTGGTCGATCGTCCGCCGTCGTTGACGGCCACCAGCGAGACGACATGGCCGATGCGCAGATCGCCGACGCTCGCCGCGCGGCCGTCGATGCGCACCTCGGCGTCCGCAGGATAGGAGACGCGAAGCCCATTGACGATGATGCTGCCGAAAGCGCGAATGGTTCCGACGACGCCGGTTCCGCCAATGCCATTGTCTCGGTCGGGAATGACGGAGATATAGCCGGTTCCGCCAATGCCATTGTCCTTGGGCTTGTCGCCCGCGGCCTGCGCGCGCGTCACTGCGGAAGAGAGAAGCGAGACGAGCAGGGTCGCCAATTGCCGTCGGGTCGGATGGCGGAACGGGCTCACGCGCGCGCGCCCTTCTTTCCGCTCGCCGGCTCGCTCGATGGCCGCTCGTCCTCACGATAGACATAGACGCCGAAGGTCCAGCGCCAGCGTCCTTCCTCGTCGCTGCGCTGGAGCGTCTGCGCCTCGCGATTGGCCGCGATCAGCCCTTCCATCGCCAGCTCGCGCGACAGCGCCTCGAGACGCCGCGCGCCAGCTTCCGAGAGACCTTCATAATGAACGGCGCGCTCCATGAAGGGCGCCGGCTCCTGAACGATATTGGCGGCCGCCGCCGCTATGTGATCGTGGAGATTGCGGCCGAAATAGTAGAGCTGACGCTCGTCGCCCTTGTCGGGCGCGATGGCCGCCTCGCCGAGCACGACGCGTCCATCCGCATCGAGCGATGCGATCTTGCGATCGAGCCATTCGTCGAGCACGGCGCGCGGCCGCACGTCGCGCGTCACTTCCTCGACCAGTGATTCGAAGGTCGGACCGCGCCCCGGCGTTCCGGCGCGCCGCAGCGGCGCCGGGGCGCCTTTCCGATCGGCGAAGCGCCGATCGCCGAGCCAGAGCGCGACGATTTGCGAGGTGCGCGAGACGCTGGCGGGAACGGTCCTCACCGGCGCGCCGGCCTCTCGGAGGCGGCGAATCTCCTTGCGGTGAATGCCGGTGAGCAGGCTGATGCGGCTGTCGGTCTGCTCCTTGTCCGGCAGAGCGCAGTCGTAAACCGCGACATTCACATAGAGCTCGCGCAGCAGCTCGCAGAGCGCGGGAAATGTCACGCCGTAGCGAATCAGCAGCCGCACGAGCGGGCGCAGCAGCCGGGCGATCGGCTGTTGCAGGCGCGCGGCGTCGGTAAGCCCATTGTCCTCGCTATCGGCCATGATCGAATCTAACCCGCGACGCCGTGGGACACAATCCCACGCGCTCTTGACAGGCTGGATTTTTGTTCGCAGAGTGCGTGGGACATTTTCCCACGCTGCGCGAAGGGTCGGCGGATATGGGCGAATGTCACGCTCGAAACGCGCTTTCTCGACAAAATGCCGATGACGGCTGTGGTCGAAGGGCGCGAGGCGGCGGCGATCGTCGGAGCATTCGGGAAACTTCGAGCCATGAACATGCATGCTGTACCGGATTTTCTGAAAAACGCAGGCTCCGCCGGGCTTCTCGGCGACATTGGCCGCCAGCAGGATGACGCGACGCGGATCGCGCTCTATCTCGCTGCGCAAATCCAGAAAGAGCATCTCGAGCTGCATCGCCAGCGCGTCGCCGGCGCCATCGATCCCGTCACTGCGCATTGCTATCTGAAGATCAAGGAATTCATCTGGACCGCGACGCGCCTCCTGGGCTTGGCGCATCTGCATGACGGCACGCGCAAGCGCATTCCCGCGCCGCCGCATCCGCGCAATCCGCTGGGCGACGACGATCCGACTTGCGCCATTCTCGACTCCACATCGCCACGCCTCTTCATCGATGTGACGCCGACCTATCGACATGGCGGCAATCAGGGAATTCAACGCGTCGTTCGCGAGATCGCAAATCGTTCGATGCGTGGGGAAGGCGCGCTTCCCGTGGTGATCCAGAATGGACGGCTCGCGCCCTATTTCGAGCGCCGCGCGCCGCTGCCGCCCATAGAGTTTCGCAAGGGCGACAAATTCCTGATCGTGGACGCGAGCTGGCTGGTGACGGACGAATATGTTCCGATCATCGAAAAGCTCACGGCCGCGGGCGGACAGCTCGTGACCCTGGTCCATGATCTCATCCCGCTGACGCAGCCGCTCAGCGTCGCTGCGCCGATGACGGATCAATTCAAAACATGGTTCGAATCCGTCGTGCTGAAGAGCGATCGCATCCTCTGCGTATCGCGAAGCGTCGCCGATGACGTCGTCGCTCATATCTCGCGTGAAGGCGCGCGGACGAAGCCGGATCTGCGCGTCGGCTGGTGGCGGCTCGGCGCCGATTTCGACGAGCAGGCCGAAAAATCCGTCTCCGCCGAGGCGCGTGAGATAACAGCGGGCGACACGCCCTTCTTCTTGAGCGTCGGCACGCTCGAGCCGAGAAAAGCCTATCCGATCGCGCTGGAAGCCTTTGATATTCTGTGGCGCTCCGATGTTCTCGACGCGCGCTATGTCATCATCGGCCGTCCCGGCTGGCAGAGCGAGGCGATTCAGCGCGAGATAAAAGATCATCCCGAGCTCGGCCGCCGTCTCTTCTGGCTGAACGATGCGAGCGACGCCGATCTTCGGCATTGCTATGAGCATGCCCGCGGCTTGATCTTTCCGTCCATGGTCGAGGGATTCGGCCTGCCGCTCGTCGAGGCCGGCCGGCGTGGAATTCCCGTCATCGCCTCGGATATTCCGGTCTTTCATGAAATCGCCGGCCCCGATGTCCGCTATTTCGACCTTCTCGATTCGGTCGATCTCGCCCATGAAATTCTGCGCCTCTCGCGCGAGGCGCCGACGCGCGGCGAAGCTTCCTATCTCACATGGGACGACGCCGCGGATGCGCTGCTGGAGCTGGTGACGAGAGACGCCTATCAGGCGCGAATCGTCGGCGCGGCGAATGCGTCCGGCTTCGCCGCGCATGGCCCGCTCATGGCCGATGAGCCGAGCGCTTTTTGAAACATTCCGCAAGAGGAGCCCGCATGAATCTGTCGATCATCATGATGATCCAGCCGCTGGTCGAGAGAGCCGACGGCATTCTCCGGCTCTTGGCCAATGGGCTCGTCGTCGTCGATCTCGCCGGCTTTCTGCTGATTCTCGGAATTCTCGTCTTCGAGCTTTTTTGACGCCGCCGTCCGAGCGGCGCATGCGGATGCGAGACAGAAAATGCGATATTTCGATCGAAGCGCAATATTCATCGACGGCGCCAATCTTCATCTGACGGTCAGCTGTCTCGGCATAGATCTCGACTACGCCCGGCTTTTGCGCGCGCTTCGCGGAAAGGCGTCCTCCGCCCAGGCTTTCTATTATGTGGCGTTGAGCGACACGCAATCCAACGGCGCCATAAATCGGCTGACGGACTGGCTCGCCTATAATGGTTATGTCGTCGTCGCGAAGCCGATCGCGGAAACAGTCGACGGCTTCGGTCGGCGGCGATTCAAAGGCAGCATAGACGTCGATCTCGCCGTCGCCGCCATGGCGATGGCCGAGCATGTCGATGCGATGACATTGGTGTCGGGCAATGGCGCCTATCGATCGCTCATCGGCGCGATTCAGCGCAAGGGCGTGCGCGTCTCCGTCGCTTCCACGATCAAGACGCACCCGCCGATCATCGCCGAGGAGCTACGGCGTCAGGCCGATGACTTCATCGATATCGGCGCCATAGCGGATAAGATCAAACGCGTCTCCATCGCGACTGTCGGCTGATCGAGCGGCCGAGGAGAGCGCTGGCGATCACGCGCGCGCCTTTGCGTCGCCTGCGGGAAGGAAGATCGCGAGCAGTCCGATCAGCGGCAGGAAAGAGCAGATCTGATAGACGAATTCGATGCTCGTGCGATCCGCGAGCGCGCCGAGCGCCGCCGCGCCGAGGCCGCTCATGCCGAATGCGAAGCCGAAGAAGAGGCCCGAGACCGCGCCGATGCGATTGGGCGTCAGCTCCTGCGCATAGACGAGAATCGCCGGAAACGCCGAGGACAGCATGAAGCCGATCACCGCGCTGAGGCCGACCGTCGCCGGCAGGCCGACATAGGGCAGGGCGAGAGTGAAGGGCAGGACGCCGAGAATGGAGCCCCAGATCACGCGCTTGCGGCCGAGCCGATCGCCCAGGGCGCCGCCGATGACCGTGCCTCCCGCCGATGTGGCGAGAAAGACGAACAGATAGATTTGCGAGTCCTGCGGCGACGTGTCGAAACGGCTCATCAGATAGAAGACATAATAATTGCTGAGCCCGGCGAGATAGACGAATTTGGAGAACATCAGCGCGATGAGAACCGCGAGCGTGCGGCGGCGCTGCGCCGGTGAGAGCCCCATGCTGGCGCGCGTCGCCGCGCCGGACCGGCTGCGCGCATGGCCATTGCTGCGGATCCAATGTCCGAGCGGCGTCACCACGCAAATGCCGGCGAGCGCGACGAGCGCGAACCAGGCGAGGCTGCTCTGTCCGCGCGGCAGAATGAAGAATGCGGCGAGCAATGGTCCGAGCGAGGAGCCGAAATTGCCGCCGACCTGAAACAGCGATTGCGCGAGGCCATGCGCGCCGCCCGAGGCGATGCGGGCGATGCGCGAGGATTCGGGATGGAAGATGGAGGAGCCGACGCCGAGCAGCATCGCCGCCGCGAGCAGCGCCGGATAGCTCGGCGCGAAGGCGAGGCCGAGCAGGCCGCACAGGGTCGATCCCATGCCGACGACCAGCGAGAATGGTTGCGGGCGGCGATCCGTGTAGAGGCCGACCAGCGGCTGCAGCAGCGAGGCGGTGATCTGATAGGCGAGGCTGAGCAGGCCGATCTGCCCGAAATCGAGATCGAACCCGCCTTTCAGCAGCGGATAGATCGCCGGCAGCAGCGACTGCATCATATCGTTCAGAAAATGGCAGAAGCTGATCGCGCCCAGCACGGGAAATGCGGGCGCGCCGGCCTCCGGCCGATCGGCGACGGATCTGCTCAAGGGGACGCCTTTCTCCCTCGGCGCGCGAGGCCGCGGCTGGAGAGGGAATTCCGACTCGGGGCTGCACACCGCCCGAGGCGGCGATTCATAAAAGGCGAAGCCTTCGTCGTCCACCCGAAGACGCGCGCGGCGTCGCCGAGGGGGTGGAAAATCGCCGCGACGCGCGCGCGTCGTCGCTCGATTATTCTCTCCCGCTTTTGTCAGCGAGAATAAACGGCCCCACCAAAAAATCGCTTGTCGGCGCGGGCCGCATATGTCTATTTCCTAGTATATTAGTCAGCTAATGGAGCCTCCCGACGATGCATAAGATCGCCCGCGCCTCCCTCGTTCTCGCCGCGAGCGTTTTCGCTCTCGCGGCCGCGGCGCAGCAGCGCCCCGACTTCAGCAAGGTCGAAATCAAGACGACGCAGCTCGCGCCGAATTTCCACGTTCTGGAAGGGCAGGGCGGCGCGATCAGCGTGCTGAGCGGCCCCGAGGGCGTGCTGCTCGTCGACTCGCAATTCGCGCCGCTGACCGACAAGATCGTCGAGGCGATCAAGAAGATCTCCGACAAGCCGATCCGCTTCCTCGTCAACACGCATGTGCATGGCGACCATGTGGGCGGCAATGAGAATCTGGCCAAGGCCGGCGCGCTGATCTTCGCGCGCGATCAGCTGCGCGCCCGCCTTCAGAATCCCAATCCGGCGGCGGATGGAACGCCCGGCAAGCCCGCCGTGGCCGAGGCGCTGCCTGTCGTCACCTATGACAATCAGGTCACGATTCATATCGACGGCGAGCATGTGCGGCTCATTCCCATCCGCAACGCGCATACGGACGGGGACACGCTGGTCTTCTTCCCCGAGCACGACATTCTCGCGGTCGGCGATTATTTCCGCAGCACGGGCTATCCGGTCGTCGATCTCAACAATGGCGGCACGCTCGCCGGCATCATAGACGGGCTCGGCGCCACCATCGGCCGCGCCGGTCCCAACACCAAGGTCGTGCCCGGCCATGGCCCGATCGTCGGTCGCGATGCGCTCATCGCCCAGCGGGATCTCATCATCGCCGTGCGCGACAAGGTCGCCGCGCTCGTCGATCAGGGCAAGACGCTGGAGGAGGTCATCGCCGCCAAGCCGACGGCCGAGTTCGACGCCAAGGTTCCGAATGCGGAGCAGAGCTCCGAGCGCTTCGTCAAATGGCTCTACGCCGAAGTCAAGACGGCCAAGACCAAGACGGCGGCGCGCTGAGCCGAGACGATTTCCCATCCACGCGAAGGCGGCCGGCGACGGCCGCCTTCGGCTTATTTACGGTCCCGCTCCGGACGAGGGCGTCGCCGGCGGAGATCGCTTTCGAATTCGGACGAGCGTTGACCCTCGGCGCCGTCGGGACGATAGTGCGGCAACGACTCCGCGCAAATGCGGCAAGCGCCTGTTTTCCCTATGAGAGGTTAGAAGATGTCCGCCTATGTGAAAATCGAGACTGTGTCTTTCGGCGAGGCGGAGCGACGCCTGGCGACGGCTTCGGAGGACGGCGGCAAACCTCTCGTCCTCGTTGCTCTCGCCGGCGCCAAGCTTCGCTTCGGCTCCGAGTCGGAGACCATTCTCAAAGAGGCGCTTCCGCAGCTGACCCGCGCCGCCGCCGCGGCGAAATTCACCGGCAAGCGCGGAACCTCGCTCGATCTCTATGCGCCGCAGGGGCTTCCCAACGTCGGCCGCCTGCTGGTCGTCGGCGTCAGCGCCGCCACTGAGGGCGATGCGGCCGACAAGGCCGAGGTTTTCGACGATTTCCTCGGCCTCGGCGGCCAGCTGGCCGCCAAGCTCGGCCAGGGCCAGAATGCGCTCGTCGTCTTCGATCCGCCGGAGGCCCCGGCCGACCCCGCCGCGGCGGCCGGCCAATTCGCGCTCGGCGCGGAGCTGCGCGCCTATAAGTTCGACCTCTATCGCACCAAAAAGAAAAAGGACGATACGGAGCGCGACGGCGCGAGCGACATAGCGCTTGCCATCGCCGACCCGGACGCCGCGCGCGCCGCGGTCGGGCAATCGCTCGGCCTCGCCGAAGGCGTCGTCATCGCCCGCGATCTCGTCAATGAGCCGGCCAATGTTCTCTTCCCGGAAGAGTTCGCGCGCCGCGCCGCCAAGCTCGCCGCTCTCGGCGTCGAGGTGGAGATTCTCGACGTGCCGGCGCTGCAGGCGCTGGGCTTCCGCGCGCTACTCGGCGTCGGCCAGGGCTCCGTCCATCCGAGCCGCGTGGTGGTGCTGCGCTGGAACGGCGGCGCCCCGGGCGCGCAGCCCATCGCCTTCGTCGGCAAGGGCGTCTGCTTCGACACTGGCGGCATCTCCATCAAGCCGGCCGCCAGCATGGAAGATATGAAGGGCGACATGGCCGGCGCCGCGGCCGTGACCGGCCTTCTCCACGCGCTCGCCACGCGCAAGGCCAAGGCCAATGTCATCGGCGTGCTCGGCCTCGTCGAGAACATGCCCTCGGGAGAGGCGCAGCGGCCGGGCGACATCGTCACCTCGCTCTCCGGCCAGACGATCGAGATCATCAACACCGATGCGGAAGGCCGCCTCGTGCTCGCCGACGCGCTCTGGCACGTGAAGGAGAAATACAAGCCCGCCTTCATCATCGATCTGGCGACGCTGACGGGCGCCATTCTGGTCGCGCTGGGCCAGGAGCACGCCGGCCTCTTCTCCAACAATGACGAGCTGGCCGGCCGCATCCTCGACGCGGGCAAGGCGACCGGCGAGAAGCTCTGGCGGCTGCCGATGGGGCCGGCCTATGACAAGCTCGTCGATTCGAAATTCGCCGATATGAAGAACACGGGCGGCCGCCACGCCGGCTCGATCACGGCGGCGCAATTTCTGGAGCGATTCGTCGACAAGACCCCTTGGGCGCATCTCGACATCGCCGGCACGGGCATGGGCTCCCCGGCCTCCGACATCAACCAGAGCTGGGCTTCCGGCTGGGGCGTGCGGCTGCTGGACCGCCTGGTGAAGGATTATTACGAGGCCTGACGAGAAGGCCGCCCCGCCGGGCTTCGGCGGGGCGGTGATTGACGAGCAATTTGGTTCGGATAACCTCTTGCTCGACCGACCGGAGCAGTCTATAGACCCCCTCGTCCGCTCCCTTCGTCTAGTGGCCCAGGACGTCGCCCTCTCACGGCGAAAACACCGGTTCGAGTCCGGTAGGGAGCGCCAAGCCAGCCCGAAGCGGCAGAGCCCCACGGAAATCAACGCGCATCGTCGTCCGGCCGGCTCGAAAGCAAGCCAACGAGGACGAAATGCGCCTCCCGACTCACGTCGCAAGGCGTGGCGATGAGTTCTATGACGCGCCGGATCCCCGACGATCTGCTGGCCGCTTTCGGCGGCCGGCCACAAATCCGGCGATCGTTGCGGACGCCGGCAAAGCGGCGGCGCTTCTCGCTATGCCGGCAGGATCACCACTTTCGTCTTGATCGGCGTGCGTGAATAGAGGTCGATCATGTCCTGGCTGAGAAGGCCGGTGCAGCCGCTGGTGACGCCGGTCCCGATCGTCTCGGGGTCGCTGGTGCTGTAGATCGTGTAGACCGTATAGACGCCGTTCTTATAGAGATAGAGCGCGCGGGCGCCGAGCGGATTGTCCAGACCTCCCGGCATGCCGGCGGCATATTTGCGCGCCTCTGGCTGGCGCAGGATCATCTCCTTGGGCGGCGTCCAGATTGGCCATTCGGCCTTGCGCCCGACATAGGTTTCGCCGCTCCACAGGAAGCCGGCGCGGCCGACATTGGCGCCATAGCGCGTGGCGTTTCCGTCGCCTTCGATGCGGTAGACAAAGTAATTGCCGGGATCGACGATAATCGTTCCAGGCGCTTCCTTGGTGTCGTAGCGCACCGTCTGGCGATAATATTTCGGATCGACCTTGCGGAGATCGACCGCTGGGATCGGGAACTTCTCGTGGGGCGCCGGCCCGTAGAGCTTCGCCACCTCGGCCGGGATCACGCGGTCGGAGGTCGCGCAACCGGCGAGCCCCAGCGCGCCGAGACCGGCGGCGGAGCCGAACAGAAACGACCGGCGGTCGAGGCCTCCTGACCTCAGCCCGAGCAGAGCGTCCTCATTTTCGCCGGCGTCGGCCATCTCATCTTTCATGATCATGATTTCGGACTTTCCCATGTCCTGTCGCCCGGCCAGAGAATGCTCCGGCGTAAGCCCGCTGAACCTCTATGCCGAGCTGAAATTGCCGTCACACGGCTCGATTGGCAAGCTCTGGCTTTGCTATGCGGCGCTATGATCGCCGCGCAGATCGCCAAGCGTGTTTTCATGATTGCGATGTGTCCCATTCGCGAGCGGGATGGTCAAAACGAATGCCGCGCCCGTTGGCGCGCCCTCGCCATCCTCCGCGAGAGCGATGCTTCCGCCATGCGCTTGCAGCATGGCGCGCACGATGGCGAGATCCATGCCTGTGCCGCCGCTGTCGCGCCGCGTCGTGAAGAAACTGTCGAAGACCTTCTCGCGATTGGCGCGCGAAGCGCCTGAACCATTGTCCCGGACCGCGACACACAGGTCCTCGCTCTGCGCGGCGGCCGCGATCGTCAAATACGCGGCGCCATGGCGCGCCGCATTATCGGCGAGATGCGAGAGGATGATACGCGCGTTTTCTGCCGATAGTCGGATCGGGCGGTCACACCACAAAATGACTCGGAACGAGGCCCGTCCCACCCGCAGGATCGGCATGAGATCGCGCGTCGTCGATGATTTCCTGATAGTATGAAGCGCTCACCTTCTAAAGACTGCCCATCGCTCATGTCTGTTATACTCATGCCCGTCCTGACGCCGCATGGCGCGCTGCGCCTCGAGAGGCGGGAGGACGAGTCGCGCCGGTCGGCACGAGGTCGCTTTACGCCTCGAGGCGCTCGCCGCTGGCGGCTCGTCGGTCGCGTGCATCTCAACCTCGCCGAGAACCGGCGCGATCCCGATCTTCCGTTCGCCTTCATGGCGACCTATGCGGCTTCGCTCGACGAGCACGGCTACTTGCGTCATGCGCCGCTCGCGCAGGCGCTGCGCGATTTCGCCGACGACAAGCGCAAGCTGCTCGAGCTGCTGGAGCCCGTCAGCCATGCGGCGGAGCGGCTGGACTGGCTGAAGGAGATCGTAGACGCCGGCGAAATTTTCCACCCGCTGCGCTGGACGCCGAGAGACGCCAAGCGCTTCCTCGAGAGCGTCGAGACGATGGAGTCCTCGGGGCTGGTGGTGCGAATGTCGGCGAGCTGGCGCGTGAATCGTCCGAGCCGTCCCGAGGTCGAGGCGACGATCGGCTCCAACGCGCCGTCGCGGGTGGGCGCCCGGCAAATGCTCGATTTCGACATGCGCGTCACGCTCGACGGTGAGACGCTGACGGCGGAGGAGATAGAGAGTCTGCTGGCGGCGACCGACGGTCTCGCGCTGCTGCGCGGCAAATGGGTCGAGATCGATCGCGAGCGGCTGCGGACGACGCTCCGGCGCTTCGAGGCTGTGGAGAAGCTCGCTGGCGCCGAGGGGCTGAATTTCGCGCAGTCGATGCGCCTCGTCGCCGGCGCCGATATCGGCGCGAAGGCGGGCGCGCCGAGCGATGCGAAATGGGGACATATCGACGCCGGACCTTGGCTCGCCGAGACGCTGCGCCTGTCGCGATCCACAGACCGCCGTCGACGCCGATCCGGGCGCTGGAAGGCGATCTGTCGCGACTGCGCCGGCTCGATCGGCTCGCTGGTCGAATTGCTGAAAGGCAAGATTTCGAAGAATGTCATGGAGCGGATCTGCCGCGAGGACGACGGCCTGTTCCCGGCCCCGCGCGAGATCGAAATGTCGTGCTCCTGCCCGGACGGGGCGGATATGTGCAAGCATGTCGCAGCCATGCTCTATGGCGTCGGGGCGCGCCTCGATGCGCAGCCGGAGCCGCTATTCCTTCTGCGCGGCGTCGACAGCGCGGAGCCGGTCTCGAACGCCGACGCTGCGGCGGCCGCATCTCGTCCGGAAGCGAGCGAGCGCATTCTCGCACAGGACGATGTCGCCGCGCTGTTCGGGATCGACATGTCGCCCGCATCCTTCGAGCCCGCGCCCTCGCCGCGAGTAGCGGCGACGAAGGCCGCGCCCGTCGGGACGCGGAAGACGGCCGGTCCCAAAATGGCGGCTTCGAAAGCGCCGGAGTCGAAAAGTCGATAGACCAAATCGCCGAGCCGGCAGGGTGGGGCGCGCGCAGCTTCGGCGTCGACCACAAGTCTCACGGCGCCTGTCGCTGCGCCCGAGGCAAGGCCGCGATCCAACGCCAATGAGGACGGGGCAGGACAAAAGCGGAACAAGAAGCCGTCGTCCATCATCCCCGACGCCGTCGCCGATCCGAAGCGGGTCGCGTCGCCCGGCGAAAGAAACGCGCCAAAGGCGAAGTCATCGGCGCGCAAGACCCAGTCGACGAAGCGAGCGGGCGCCCTCGGCGCCGCGTCCTGATTGTCGCGAGATTAGAGCGACTTCGATCTCGTGAAACCTGAGGCGCGCCATTGGCGGAAGCGGCAGGAGGAGATCGCCGGAAAGACGCGATCGAGCGCATCCGCCCCTTTCCAGCCGTAATATCCCGCCGAAGCGGTCGCGAAAGACGTGTCGATATTCCTGAGGGGAACCGCGGTGGGCGTGCGCTCCGCCCAGGAAAAGCCTCGAGCGGGGGGCAGCTTGCCTTGGCCGCCGATCGACCCTGGCGCCGGCCTCGGCTTGCGCCGCGGCGGCGGAGCGTCTAGCCAAGCGGCTCGGATCAGCCGCGCCCGGGCGGGGCGCATCGGGGGGAAGGGCGACGACGGGCGATGGCGATTGGTTCTGCGCGACATGTGCCGGCGTCGTCGCGCCGTGCGAGGGCGGCATGATCGGCGTCACCATCACGCGCTATCTCGCCGCGCGCTTCACCCGGACGATCATGGCGATCTTCGTCACCATGTTCTGTCTCATGTTCGTCGTCTATTTCGTGGAGCTGCTGCGCCGCGCCGGCGACGTGCCGCAGGCGGGCGCCGGCACGGTGGCGCTGATGACGCTGCTGCGCGTCCCGGCCACGGCGGAGATGATTCTCCCCTTCGCCGTGCTGTTCGGCTCCATGGCGACCTTCGTCGACCTCACCCGCAAGCTCGAGCTGGTGGTGGCCCGCGCCTCCGGCATGTCGGTCTGGCAGTTCCTGCTGCCGCCCGCCCTGGTGGCGGCGACGATCGGGATCGTCTCGGTCACGCTCTATAATCCTGTCTCCGCCATGATGAAGATGCGCTCCGACCAGATGGAGCTGGATCTTTTCGGCGTCGAGGGCAGCGTGCGCATCGATCATGGCAAATGGTTCCGCCTCAATGGCGTCGACGGCCAGGCGATCATGCATGCGGTCGATGTGCGGGCAGGGGGGCTCGCGCTCGATGGCGTCAGCGTCAATGTCTATCAGAAGGACGGAGTCTTCCTGGAGCGCGTCGAGGCGCATCGGGCGCGGCTGCAGGCCGGGGTCTTCGTGCTCGAGGACGCCCGCGTCAGCGCGCCGGGGGAGGAATCGCGCGCCGTCGGCTCCTATCTCCTGGCCACCGATCTGACCCCCGAGCAGCTCGCCTCCGCCGCCACGCCGCCGCAGGGGGCGCCCTTCTGGGATCTGCCGCGGCTCGGCGACAGCAGCCGCGACGCCGGTCTCGATCCGACCGGCTATGCGCTGCAGTTTCAGACACTTCTCGCGCGACCGCTGCTGCTCGTCGCCATGGTTCTCGTGGCCGCTTCCTTTTCATTAAGATTCTTTCGATTCGGCGGAATCGCGCGGACCATTTCGGGTGGCGTCGCGTCGGGCTTCGTGCTTTATATCGGCACGAAAATCTTTTCCGATCTGGGTGGCGCAGGCGTCATAAGCCCGCTCGTCGCTGCTTGGTCGCCTGCTCTCGTCGGAAGCATGTTGGGTGCGCTCGCTCTCTTGCATTCGGAGGACGGCTGATGGGCCTTCGCCGTCGTCGCCGCACTCGCGAACATAGGCCACGCGTGGAGCGCCTCCGCTCCGCGCCAGCCCTGTCGCGTCGCGTCTCCCGGGTCCTGCCTGTCCTTTTCCCGGCCCTCGCGGTCTTTCTCGCCGCCGCGCCCATCACGGCGCGCGCGCAGCCTTTGGCTGCGCCGCCGGCGGAGAGCGCGCAGCGCATGGTGGTGGAGGCGAAGGAGCTCGCCTATGACGAGCGCCGCAATGTCGTCACCGCGCGCGGCTCCGTGCAGATCTATTACAAGGGCCGTGTGCTGGAGGCGGATCGCGTCATCTATGACCGTAACACGCAGCGCGTCTACGCCGAGGGCCACGCCAAGCTGACGGAGAAGGACGGAACGGTCGCCTATGCCGAGCGCTTCGACTTCACCGACGACTTCAAGAACGGCTTCATCGAAAGCCTGCAGGTCGAGAGCGCCGAGAGCACGCATTTCACCGCGCCCCGCGCCGAGCGGACGGGCGAGGTCACGACCTTCGACCAGGGCGCCTATACGGCCTGCGACGCCTGCCAGGACGATCCGGCCAAGCCGCGGCTGTGGACGGTGCACGCCAAGCGCATCATCCACGACAATGACGAGAAGGTGATCTATTACGAGGACGCCTCGCTCGAGCTGTTCGGGACGCCGATCGCCTATATTCCTTATTTCTGGTCGGCCGATCCCTCGGTCAAGCGCAAGTCCGGCTTCCTCAATCCGCAGCTGACCTATCGCCAGCAGCTCGGCTTCGGCGTCGGCGTGCCCTATTATTGGGCGATCGCGCCGGATTACGACCTCACCATCACGCCGACCGGCTTCACCCGGCAGGGGCCGTTCCTCTCGGCCGAGTTCCGCCAGCGGATGGAGAACGGCTCTTACATCATCCGCGCCGAGGGCACGCATGTCAGCGACCCCAGCGCCTTCACCATCGCGCCCTATGGCGCGCGCAACGAGCGTTGGCGCGGCTCGGTCTATTCGAACGGCGAGTTCGCGCTCAACGACAATTGGCGCTTCGGCTGGGACGTCACCGCGCTCAGCGATCGCTATTTCCTGCAGGACTACAAGCAGTACAACAGCTTCCTGCAGAACTACTTCTTCCGCGAGGCGTCCTCCACCGTCTATCTGACGGGGCAGGGGCCGCGCAGCTATTTCGACCTGCGCGGCTATTACTTCCAGGGACTGTCCGCGACCGACGTGCAGGCGCAGCAGCCGGTCGTGCATCCGCTGCTCGACTATAATCGCGCTTTCGACGTCGATCCGGCCAAGACTTTCGGCATCGGCGGCCAGATCACGCTGGACGCCAATTTCACCAGCACCTCGGCCAGCATCGCCAATTACGAGTCGATTCAGCCGCGCACGCTCGATTCGCTCTATGGCCTCTACAATGTCTGCCAGCTCTACTCGCCCTCGGCCGACCCTTATAAGAGCGGCTGTCTGCTGCGCGGCGTCGGCGGCGACTATCAGCATGCGACGGCGATGGCCTCCTGGCAGCGCCGGATCATCGATCCGCTCGGCGGCGTGTGGGCGCCTTTCGCCTTCACCCGCGTGACGGGCTCTTATCTCAATTACGACACCAGTAATTCCTACGCCGCCTATAACAGCTATTGGCAGCCGATTCCCAATTCGGCGCAATCGCTGTTCGTCAACGGCTCGGACAGCGTGTTTCGCGGTCAGGCGACGCCGGGCGGCGGCGTCGAATGGCGCTATCCCATTCTCGCGCGCAGCAGTCTCGGCGATCTCGTCGTCGAGCCGATCGCTCAACTGGTGGCGCGGCCGAACCAGACGTCGATTCCCTCGCTCGTCAATATGGACGCGCAGAGCCTGGTCTTCGACGACTCCAACCTGTTCGAATGGAGCAAATATTCCGGCTACGACCGTTTCGAGACCGGCACGCGCGTCAATTACGGCGGCCAGGCGACCATGACCTTCGCCAATGGCGGCTTCATCAATGCGCTCGCCGGCCAGTCGCGGCAGCTCGCCGGCAAGAACGGCTATTCCACGGCCGATGCGGCCAATGTGGGTCTCTCCTCCGGTCTCGACACGCGCACCTCGGATTGGGTCGGCCGCCTCGCCATCGCTCCCTCCTCATTCTTCAGCATCGTCGGCAAGGGACGCTTCGATCCAGACGGATTGCGCGGCCGGCGCATAGATGTCATCGCCTCGTTCAAGCTCGATCCGCTCACCGTCAACCTGCAATACGCCAACTACGCCTCGCAGCCGGTCATCGGCTTCGACCAGCGCCGGCAGGGCATGTCGGTGAACGGCCGCTACGACATCACCAAGAATTATTTTCTCACCGGCTCCGCCACTTTCGACATGAGCCGCTATCTCTACAATTCCTTGACCGTCTCGCCGGCGACGAATATCACGCTGACGGGCAGCACTATCACGGGATCGGCTCCGCTGTTCTCTGTCGCTGCGCTGGGCCTGGGGGGCGGCTACAAGGACGAGTGCACCACCTTTTCCATCAATTATTCGTCGGTTTTCCAAGGGAACACCTCGAGCGGGCTCTCGCGGAACCAGACGATCATGGTGTCGCTGCAATTGCGCACGCTGGGCGACGCCAAGTTCAACTACGGGCTCGGCTCGCTCCAGCTCAATGACGGCGTGCGCACTCAGCCCTGACGAGCGAACGTCGTGACGACGTTCCGAACCCTTCGAGGAGATTTCCCCATGCCGCTGCGGCTCGCCCAAATCTTCGACCAGAGCGCTCTGGCCCGCGCCGCGGCAGCCGCGGTCATCGGCCTCGCCGCCCTCGCCGCGCCGCTGCGCGCCGAGACCGCCGCTCCGCAAAAGGCCGAGATCGAGAAGATCGTCCACGACTATCTCCTCGCCAATCCGGAGGTGATTCGGGACGCCATAGACGAGCTCGACCGCCGCCAGAAGGTCGCCGAAGCCGATTCGCGGCAGAAGGCGGTGACTCAGGGCGCGAACAAATTGTTCAACTCCGCCAGCCAAGCGGTGATCGGCAATCCCTCCGGCGACGTCACCCTCGTCGAGTTTTTCGACTATAACTGCGGCTATTGCAAACGCGCGCTGGACGATGTCGCCAAGCTCATCGAGGGCGACTCCAAGCTGCGCGTCGTGCTGAAGGATTTCCCGGTGCTCGGCGCCGGCTCGGTCGAGGCGGCGGAGATCGCGACCGCCGCGCGCCTGCAGCTCAAGCCGGAGAAATTCTACGAATTCCACCGCAAGCTGCTCAACACGCGCGGCGCCGTCGGCAAGGCGCAGGCGATCGCCGTCGCCAAGGAGCTAGGCGCCGACACGGCCAAGCTCGAGAAGGATTCCAAGAGCCCCGAGGTCAAGGCCTCGATCAAAGAGGTGATGGAGCTGGCCGACAGCCTCAATCTGACCGGCACGCCCTCCTGGGTTCTGGGCAAGGAAGTGATCATCGGCGCGGTCGGCTTCCAGCCGCTCAAAGCCAAGATCGAAAATACCCGCAAATGCGGCAAGACCATCTGCTGACGGAGGCGGGGCTTCCTTCGCGGCGGCAATGAGGCTAGAAGGGGCGCGCCGGCGCGGCGCGCGCCCTTCGTCAGGACCCTTTATGCCCGCCGTCCATGTTCTAAACGGTCCAAATCTCAATCTGCTCGGGACGCGCGAGCCCGAGGTCTACGGCCGCGCGACGCTCGACGACATAAAAACGCGGCTCGCCGAGATTTGCGCCGCCCGCGGGATCGAGCTTTTGTTCCGGCAGTCCAACCATGAGGGCGACCTCGTGGATTGGATACAAGAGGCGGGCAAGGCCGGCGCGCCGGTCATTCTCAACGCCGGAGCCTTCACCCACACGTCGATCGCCCTCCATGACGCCATAAAGGGCTCGGGAGCGACGGTCGTCGAGGTGCATCTCTCCAATGTGCACGCACGGGAGAGCTTTCGACATCACTCCTTCATCGCGCCTGTGGCTCGCGGCGTCATCGCCGGTTTCGGAGCCGATTCCTATGTGCTGGCGCTGAACGCATTGTTCGATCGAGAAGAAAGAAAGACCTGAGCAATCATGGCGCGCAAAGTCCAGACTCGTCGCACCACTACCCCCGCCGCAAAACCGAAAGCCGCCGCCGCCGGAGCCGCCGGCGTCGACACCGAG
This sequence comes from Methylosinus sp. PW1, assembly GCF_000745215.1. NCBI lineage: Bacteria > Pseudomonadati > Pseudomonadota > Alphaproteobacteria > Hyphomicrobiales > Methylocystaceae > Methylosinus > Methylosinus sp. PW1. Next base: position 913,569 of record NZ_JQNK01000009.1, on the reverse strand, counting down.
CTGCTGCGTGAGATCGCGCGTCTGCTCGGCGAGAGCGATCTCACTGAGATCGAGGTCCAGAAGGGCGATCTGCGCATTCGCGCCGCGCGCACGCCGGCCGCGCCCGCCCATGCGACCATCGCTCTGCCGGCCGCCGCCTATGCGCCCGCGCCGATCGCCGCTCCGGCGCCCGCCGCCCGGCCCGCTGCGCCGGCTCCGGCGGAGCACGCCGATGCGCTGAAATCGCCCATGGTCGGCACCGCCTATCTGCGGCCGAGCCCGGACGCCAAGCCTTTCGTCGAGGTGGGCGCCCGCGTCACCGCCGGCGACAAGCTGCTGCTGATCGAGGCGATGAAGACCTTCAACGACATTGTCGCGCCCAAGGGCGGCGTGGTGACGGCCATTTTGGTCGAAGACGGACAGCCGGTCGAATATGGCGAACCGCTCCTCGTGATCGAGTAGGTCGCCCATGTTCGACAAAATCCTCATCGCCAATCGCGGCGAGATCGCGCTTCGCATTCTGCGCGCCGCCAAGGAGCTCGGCATCGCCACAGTGGCCGTGCATTCGACGGCGGACGCCGACGCCATGCATGTGAAGCTCGCGGACGAATCGGTCTGCATCGGCCCGCCGGCGGCGCGCGAATCTTATCTCAACATTCCGGCGCTGCTCTCGGCCTGTGAGATCACCGGCGCCGACGCCGTGCATCCCGGCTATGGCTTTCTGTCGGAGAACGCCCGTTTCGCCGAGATCGTCTCCGAGCACGGCCTCACCTTCATCGGCCCCAAGGCCGAGCATATTCGCCTGATGGGCGACAAGATCGAGGCCAAGGCGACCGCGAGGCGTCTCGGCATTCCCTGCGTGCCGGGCTCCGACGGCCCCATCGCCGATGGCAAGGAAGGCGCGAAGGTCGCTGCGAAGATCGGCTATCCGGTGCTGGTGAAGGCCGCCTCCGGCGGCGGCGGCCGCGGCATGAAGGTCGCCCGCAGCGAGGCCGAGCTGCATTCCGCCATCGCCACCGCGCGCGCCGAGGCCAAGGCCGCCTTCGGCGACGACACCGTCTATCTCGAGAAATATCTCGACAAGCCGCGCCATATCGAGATTCAGATTTTCGGCGACGGCAAAGGGCAGGCGATCCATCTCGGCGAGCGCGATTGCTCGCTGCAGCGCCGTCACCAAAAAGTGTGGGAGGAGAGCCCTTCGCCCGCGCTCAATGACGAGCAGCGCGCCGAGATCGGTGAGATCTGCGCCAAGGCGATGCGCGAGATGCACTATGCCGGCGCGGGAACGATCGAGTTCCTCTACGAGAACGGCGCCTTCTACTTCATCGAGATGAACACGCGCATCCAGGTCGAGCATCCGGTGACGGAGGCGGTGACCGGCGTCGATCTCGTCAGCGAGCAGATCCGCGTCGCCGCCGGCTCGCCTCTGTCGCTGCGGCAGGAGGACATCTGGTTTTGGGGCCATGCGATCGAATGCCGCGTGAACGCCGAGCATCCGTCGAGCTTTCGGCCCTCGCCGGGACGCATCGCCTATTACCATCCGCCGGGCGGCGTCGGCGTGCGCGTCGATTCCTCCGCCTATCAGGGCTACACGATCCCGCCCAATTACGATTCGCTGATCGGCAAGCTCATCGTCCACGGCCGCAACCGCACCGAGGCGCTGATGCGGCTGCGGCGATCGCTGGACGAGTTCATCATCGACGGCGTGGACACGACGCTGCCGCTGTTCCGCACGCTGGTGCGCAACGCCGACGTGCAGAATGGCGTCTATGACATCCACTGGCTCGAGCATTTTCTGGCGACGGGCGGCATAGACCCGAGCTTCTGATCAGCGCGCCTTGCGGCGGCCGGGCAGGGCGCAAACGGCGGCGAGCGCGGTCTCCAGCTCCGCGCTGCCGGCGGCTTTCGCCGCCTCGCGCAGCAGGCTCCATTGGCCGGCGTCGGACCAGCGCAGAAACTGCCGGTAGACCGTGCTCCAATTGCCATAGCGCGGCGGCAGATCGCGCCAGGCGCTTCCCGTCCGCGCGATCCACAGCACGCCGTCTATGACGCGGCGGTGGTCGCGCGGCGGGCGGCCGCGCTTTGTCCCCGTCTCGATGACGAAACCCGCGCAGAGCGCCCATTCGCCATCGTCCAGCCGGCCGTCGATCACAAAGGTCTCCGCACGCCGTCTCGTGCGCTGAAGCGCGTCGCGCGCGCTTTCCGCGAGAATGCTGCGTTCTCTCCTATAGCGGTCGCGCTTTCGGCGTATCCCCCGAATGGAGGAGAAGCGATCAGGGCAGCGTCGCGCCCGACAGCAGGCGCACCAGCTCCGCCTGACGCGACACGCCGGTCTTGGCGAAGACGGCTCTGAGCTGCGAGCGAATGGTCTCGCCCGAAACGCCGTGCTCCCGCGCGATCTCGGATGCGGCGCGGCCCGCGGCGATGGCGCGGGCGACGCGCGCCTCCGCGGGGGTGAGGTCGAACAGCCCTTGCAGCAGGCTGGCGCTGGGCGTGGCGCCGATGGTCAGCTCGGTGACGATCAGGAGCAACTCGCCGGCCGCGAACACATCCTGAGCGGCGCCGCGGATCGGCGCGAGATGCAGGACCAGCGGCGGCCCGCCCTCGCGCGCGGGCACAGGCAGCGATTGCGCCCCGGCAGGCGCGCCGACGACGCGCAGCCGGGCGAGCGCCTGCGCGAACAGCGCATCGGCGCGCGGATCGGCGATGACGGCGCGCTCGCGCCGATCCTGCACCAGCGACGGCACGAAGCGCGCGAAGAGATCATTGGCGAGCAGCAGCCGATGCTCGCGCGACAGCACGGCCGCCGGCAGGCCGAGAGCGCGCATCGTCTCCGCGGCGGCGCGCGCGCGCTCGAGGCCGAGCCGGGCGGCGATCAGCGCCGCGCGGGCGAGATGGCCGCCGATCGCATCCATCGCGTCTAGCATGGCGCGATCGAAGGGGCCGTCGACGAAGCGCCTCTCCCAGCTGAAGATCAGCATGTCGCCCGAGGGCGGGACGGCGATGCGGCCAGCGCACCAGCCCAGCCCGAGGCTCCGCAGATAGGCGTATGTCGGATCGGCGTCCATTTCCTCCGGCGTGAACAGCTCTTGGTCGCTGACGAAGCCCGCGGCGCCGAAGGAGAGCCCGCGCGCCGGTCGCGGATTGCGCGTCGCCCATCCCCGCTCGACGAATTCCGCGAACATGGGCGCGATGCGCGGCGAGGCGGTCCAACCAGAAAATTGCGAATTGGCTGCGAATAAAATGCCGCCGAAGGCGCCGCTGAGACTCGCGACCGCATCCAGCACGTCTGGCCAGAGTTCCGGAACGACGGCGGCCTCATAGATGCGATCGGCCAGGCGGTCGAATTGCGGCGAGGGGAGTCTCTGCATTGGCGACATCTGTGGCGATCACGGGCGAGGACGCAATATTTCCGCCGTGCGGCTTCGAATGTGAGACCTTCGCGCGCACATGCTCGCGACAAAGGCGATTTCTGCTCGAAGGGGCTCCTTCGCGCGGTGAACATCATCCCTCGCCGGCGGTCCACGGCGATCGGAAAGCGTTCAGCCCTCGCGCGGCCGGCCGAGCAGCTCGTCGAAATAAGCGATGGTGCGCAGCAGCCCTTCGCGCAATTGAATTGTCGGTCCCCAGCCGAGCAGGCGTTCCGCCGCGGAAATATCCGGCCGGCGCTGCTTGGGATCGTCCGCCGGCAGCGGCTCGAAGACGAGCGTGGAGGAGGAGCCGGTGAGGTCGATCACCTGCTCGGCGAGCTGCCGAATGGTGAATTCATTCGGATTGCCGATGTTGATGGGGCCGACGATATCGTCGGGCGAATCCATGAGCGCGGTGAAGCCGCCGATGAGATCGTCGACATAGCAGAAGGAGCGCGTCTGCTGGCCTTCGCCATAGATGGTGATGGGCTCGCCCTTGAGCGCCTGCACGATGAAATTGGAGACGACGCGCCCGTCGCGGGCGTGCATGCGCGGCCCATAAGTATTGAAGATGCGCACGACCTTGATCTTCAACTTATGCTGTCGATGATAATCGAAGAACAAGGTCTCGGCGCAACGCTTTCCTTCGTCATAGCATGCGCGCGGTCCCAGCGGATTGACGTTGCCCCAATAGGATTCCGGCTGCGGATGCACGGAAGGGTCGCCGTAGACCTCCGATGTGGACGCCTGAAACACCCTGACCTTCAGCCGTTTGGCGAGGCCGAGCATATTGATCGCGCCGATCACGCTGGTCTTGGTCGTCTGCACCGGATCGAATTGGTAATGGATCGGCGAGGCGGGGCAGGCGAGATTATAGATCTCGTCGACCTCGACAAAGAGCGGAAAGGTTATGTCGTGGCGCAGCAGCTCGAAATTATTGTGATCGAGCAGGTGATGAACATTTCTGCGCTGGCCGGTGAAGAAATTATCGACGCAGAGGACCTCGTGTCCCGCCGCGAGTAGCCGCTCGCAAAGATGCGACCCGAGAAAACCCGCGCCACCCGTAACGAGAATTCTGCGGCTTTCCATGCGAGCGCCCTGCACAGCCCCGAAAAGCAGCGTGTTCTCGCATTGCGATTCGCCGCGGCGCTGCAGCTTCAGATAGCATCTCGCTCCGAGCCGCGCAACGCCGCCGCTTCCCCTCTAGCAATTCTAAATGGCCGTGGCCGGGTTGCGATTTTTGGTTTTCGAAAGCTCGGCTTTCTGATTCAAGGTTGAGGTGCTGATTCTCGACCGCCTCCATCTCGAGCATAATTTCGGCCATGGCAAGCAGAACCTCGCCATGCTGTTCGCCGCCATGAACCTCCTGGCCTTCGCCATGCACACCGTCTGCGACTGTGGGTCGAAGCCCGCGAGGCCAAGCGCGCCCGAAAGCGTTTCTTCGAGCTCATTCGCACCATCACCGCCTCTCTGGTCTTTCCAGACTGGCGGACCCTCATGACCACCCTGATCGACTCCAAGCCGCCCCCCGAAATCGAAAAACAGATCGCAGGCTGAATTTTTCGCGCGGGCACGATTTAGAATTGCTGCTTCCACTCGCGACGGCCGTGAAGCGCCGCCGGCGCCTGGAGTGAATGCTGAGCGGCTCGAACATTTCATTCGAAACGGAAAGCCCGCCCGAGCCAGCGGCTGCGCTCTTTTCCGAAACGACACGGCAGCGTATAGAGAGGCTCGACGCCGCAACGCAAAATCGTTCGGTCGAGACGCCGGTTTAGCTCAGCTGGTAGAGCAACTGATTTGTAATCAGTAGGTCGCGGGTTCGAATCCTGCAACCGGCACCAATATTTCAGTAGTTTAGCGAAATACTGCGCCGGGGCAACGCCGGCGGGGGCAACGGTGGGGCAACGCTGCCCCGGGTCGCTGTCCTGAAAATCGTCAAATTTCAGGACAGTAAAATTTTAGGGTCCAGCCGCGGATTTGCCTGGTATTTCCGGGGTATATGGTTGCGCCTAAGACAAAGGTGCAACCCATGCAAAAGGACATTTGGACCCAACGCGTTCTGAAACTGCTGAATACCCCGCCGGCGACCACCGCCAAGCCCGACGACGGCGACCAGCCCTGGGCCGACCAATTCCGCGACGAGACGACCAACGATCTCATCGTCCCCGACTATCCCGCCCGCAGCGACTATCTCGACCTCATCATCGGCGCCGCCGTCCTCGACGCCTCGGGAATCGACGACCGCATCCTCGACGGCACCCACATCCTGATCGTGCAGGACGATTCGAAGGTCGGCGGCTGCGTCAAGGAAATGCTCGTCGCCTTGTTTAAGGGACGGGTCACCCTGAACCCGGTCTCCGGACGGGATATCGGCATCGTTCTCGACGACGCCGAAGACAAGACGTTCACGGCGCTCTGGCAGTCGTGCGCGACCGTCATCGGGATCGGTCGCGTGAGCAAGCTGCCGCCGTCCCTGGTCGAGATGTCCGACTCGATGCGAATCCTGATGGATCTCGACGAGCCCGCGACGTTCGGGCGGATCTTTCGGGCTGTGACGCGCTCGGATCATTATCTGTCGCTCGATGACGTCTATGTCGACGCGACAGTCGAGTGGACGCAATCCGTGCTGCGCCATGGAATCTCCGTCGACGAGGCGCTGGACCGCATTCGCCGAAGAATCCGGGCTGCTGAGAAGCGGTCGACCGCGAAGATCAACGACGACATGGACGACCTCGAGGCCATGATCGCGGAATCCGCTGCGCCGATCGGGGACGCGGCGGCCGACGTCGTGAAAAGGCTCTCGGCGATGACCGGTTTCGGAGCCGCAAAGGAGTGGGGTCTTCAGCTCGCTGCGGATCTGCGGGACTACAAGGACGGACGGATCGGATGGCATGACGTCGACAAGGGCGTCCTTCTCTCCGGACCTCCCGGCTGCGGCAAGACGACGTTTGCAAACGCGCTCGCGCTGGAGTGTGGGCTGCCTCTCGTTGTCAGCACGTATTCCGATTGGCACGGTAACTCCGTGGGCGGCGATTCCGTTTGCAAGGAACTCAAGAAGCAGTTCACCGCGTGGAAAAAGAAGGCGGCGAGCGGCCCGTTTCTCCTTTTCCTCGATGAGCTGGATTCCATCGGCACTCGCGGCGCCAACGGCCACAACGATTCCTGGTTCGGGCCGATCATTAACGCTTGGCTGGCGTTTCTCGACGGCGCAAACGGACGCGATGGGATCATCGTCATTGCGGCCACCAATCACGCCGACAAGATCGACCCCGCGCTGCGGCGCCCAGGTCGTCTGGACCGCCACGTCGTCATCCCCGCGCCCGGCGTCGCCGAGTTGCCGGGGATCGTCCGCCACCATCTGGGCTTCCACGACGCCCGTGCGGCCCGCGCGTGCCGAGGAATGACGCCCGCCGAAATCCAAATGGCCTGTCGTGACGCTCGCAGAATCGCTCGGCGCGCTCGTCGTCGCGTGACTGCGGATGATCTCGTCCAGGCGGTGCGAGGGTCGATCAAACCGCATGGCGTCGATCCGTGGCGGGCGGCGCTGCACGAGTCCGGACATGCGCTTGTCGCGCATCTGCATCGAGTGCAGATCGACTTCCTCGATATCGATCGCGGATACGTCCACGTCGGCAAGTCCAACATGTTTTTCGAGCGCGACTTTCATCACAACATCGGCACCCTGCTGGCCGGGCGCGCCGCCGAGCATGTCGTCCTCGGCGAGCCTTCGACATTGTGCGTCGCGGATATCGAAGCCGCGACCGCGACTGCGAGGACGCTTCACACGCGTGGTGGCCTGGGCGCGGCGGGGCTGCTGCATATCGACGAGGAGCATTTCGAGAATCGAATCGCCACGGAGGCGGCCGTCAAAAAGACGCTCGACGCCGTCTATGCGACCACTTTCGATCTCGTCCGCAAGCATCATTCCGCGCTGCTGCGACTCGCGAAGGCGGCGGATCGCGAGCGGTTTCTCACCGGCGAGGAGATTGCTGAGTTGATCGAGGCGACCGAGGATGTTGCCGAGACAGCAGTGGCGGACGACGTTTTCACGGAGGCCAGCCGATGAGAAGGGTCTTCGGAGGCTCCGTCCACAAAGTCGCGATCGCTTGGCGCGCCGGTGAACTATCGGCAGACGTCGCGATGGATCGCATCTATCGCCTTCTGCCGGTCGGAGAGCGCGAGGAATACGTCGAAATAAAATATGATGCGGATCGCGCCGAGATCGAGCGTGGGATCCTGGCGCGCCGCGCCGCTGATATCGTAAGCGGAAAGGGGATTGTGCTATGAGAATCCTTGTCATGTCCGATCTGCATATCGAGCACGGACCGCGATGGGCGCCGCCTGATCTGCCCGAGCATGACGTCGTAGTGCTGGCGGGGGATATCCACGCGCCGCCTGCGGAAGCCGTGCGATGGGCCTCGGCGGCGTTCACGGGGCCGGTTGTCTATGTCGCTGGCAATCATGAATTTTATTCGAGAAATATCGACGGCGGCAGCATTCCGATGGCCGAACTCGTCGCGCAAGGCGTGCCCGTACATCTGCTCGACCGGCGCTCCGTCGTCATCGACGGCGTGAGATTCGTCGGCGCGATGCTCTGGACTGACTACAATCTCTACGGAGACCCTGCTGCGGCGATGGCCGAGGCGGCTCGGTATCTGAACGACCACCGCCTGATTCACGTCGCGACCGCCAGTTCACGCCGGCGGATGCGTTGCAACGTCATCGAGAGGATCTCGCATATATTCGCTCGGAGCTTTTGCAGCCGTTCGACGGCCCGACCGTCGTCGTCACGCACCATGCGCCGCATCCCGGATCGATCGCGCCACAATTTATCGATGACCCGCTGACGCCGGCGTTCGCGTCAAATCTCGAAGGCACGATCAAACTGCTGCACCCGAAGCTCTGGATTCACGGGCATATGCATTCGTCGTCGGATTACATGGTCGGCGCCACTCGCGTGATCTGCAATCCGAAAGGCTACGGGCCTAGAGGCTATGGGGCGTTGCCGGAAAACACGACGTTCGCACCGCTGATTCTCGAGGTCTGAAATATGGAAAAACGCTTACAGGCATGGAAAAACGATTATTTCGGGGGTCCAAAATGGTAAAACGATTACGGATGGCATCGATGAAGAAAATTCTACTCGTTCTGGTCATCGCTTCTACACCGGCATTCGCAGCCAAATCGATTGTCGGACGCTGGGGAAGCGACGGGGAAGCCTGCGGGTTCGCGGCGATGATCATCGGGCAGAAGGAGATCTCGTCACCGGAATTGCGGTGCCGGTTCAATTCGGTGAGTCGCTCCGGCAGCGTGGTGACGTGGAAAGGCGCGTGCGACAAGGCGTTCGGGGCGAGTCTCAAGGACGCCACGGTGACGGCTCGGAGCTATTCAGATGGCGACTATGAGCGGATTGGGTTGAGGATCAACGGCGGCGCCGAGCACGATTTCCTGCGCTGCCCGTGAGGCCCTCGGGGGTCGATCCCGTCGAAAAAGGCGCTTCAACCCCATTTTCGACGGCTCTCGAAAAAATATTTTCAAAAAGTTTTCATGGCGTCTCGCGACGCGCGCATTTTCGATGCGTCGAAAACGTATCCAGAATTGCCTCCATGTGTCGCCGACGACGCGAAAGTGATTTTTCGACTCTGGATGCGTCGCGGGATCTGAAGGTGTGAAAGAGTCTGTTTTACACGGGTGTCCGAGAGCGGCATAACGCTTAACATATTAATATATCGAGCAAAAGCCTATTGCGGCATGCGGAAGGCGGCGCCATTTTCGGTGGTGCACGTCCCAACCGTGCATCGAAACGAATTCCGAGATCCGTCGCGCAGGCATTTGCGCACGGTTCAGAGCGCCGAGAGGGGGTTGGGCCTCTCGGCGCTCGTTTTGTTTCGAGCCACCGATGGACGTCAGCATCGACAAATTCGACTCCGACTATGCCGCCATGCGCGGCATTCGAAGCGAGTTGAGGCGTCGAAAGCGCAAGATCACCACGGCGGAAGTCTCCGAGCTCGCCAAGACCTCGATCGAGCGCCATCAGTCGCGAATGGATCTCGTGAAGCAGCGTCTCGAAGACGGCTTCGTATGGCCGGGCGGGATGGTCGGCGCCTATTTCATCGATCCGTTCCATGAGATTGGGCTGGCGTCCGAGGAGGAGCACGTCCTCCGGCGTTTCATCGCGGCGACCCCCCGCGTCTACCACGGTCGGACGCATGAACGCTTCGGCGACGAGACCAACGAACTCATCGAAAAGCGCATCGCGAATTCTTTGCATGCCGGCTATGAAAAGGGATTCCTGCCGCTGGCAGACAGCAAATTGCTGGCTCTCGACATGCCGGTCATCGAACTGACGCGGCTGATGAGACACGGCTGGCGCGTCGATCTCGACATGGACTTCCCCTCGATGGCCTACCTGCGCTACGAGCTTCAGAAGGTCGTCGATCGAGGAGATCTGCCGTGTCTGCCGCACATTCCGGTCGGGTTTGTCGAGCATGACGGAACTCTGCGGCGTCCGCATCTTTGGTGGCTTTTGCCGTACGGCTCGCAGGTCTGGTACGACCCCGACGACGAGCGCTGCAACAAGCGCATCATGGCGCTGTTCGACGGCGTAGTGCGCGGATGCACCGCGGCGCTGCTGCACCTCGGCGCGGACATCAGCGCGATCGCCAACGAGGGGAAAGGCAAGAACCCGCTCAGTCCCCACTGGACCAGGGAAATCTGGAACGGGACGGCGTTTCCCGATCTAACGGAATGGGCAGAATGCGTCGACACTGGCCGCCGGTATGGGGATCTCGCCAGGGACGCTGCGGCGCTGGATTCGGGATTGGACAAGAACGATTCCAATGCGGCCTTTTGCACGGCGCAGCGCATCGCCTTCGACTCGCTGAGAAGGATGCATCATGCCGGAGATCCCGAATATCTCGCCGTGATCGGCGACACGGAAGCGCTGGCGGACATCCTCGAGGCGAAATGCGTCGCTGAAATCGTACATATGTTTCAAAAGAAGTCCGAGCAAAAGCGGCTGATGAAAATGATCCGTCGCGTGGCGCTCTATGCCGCCGGGCGATGGGATCCCAATCGCTGCTCCGCGAACGGGCGCGACTGGGGAGCGTGCCGGGACCGCGTCAAGGGATTGAAGACGGTTTCCGAGCGTCAGGCGGTCGGAGCCCAATATTCCGCAGAATGCAGAGCGGCGACCGCCCGCAACGCCGTTCTTGCTGCGATCTCGAGACTTCGAGAAGCCGGGAAGGAAGTCTCGGCTGCGTCCATCGCTCGCGAGGCCGGAGTCAGCAAGCCGACCGCTTATAAATACATGAACGACAGGTCGACTCCCCAACAAACAAAGGACGATTGCGCCTCTCGCGATAAACGAAGGTCTATAGATCCCCGGAATGGAGAAGGAATTCGCAGGGAAAAGATGGAAGACGAAACGAAGATCGAACGTCCGAGCATCGAGAGAGTCGTCGCGTCCGACATCGTCATTCCGTCCCTGCCGGCTTCAGACGATAATTCGAATGAAGATGGTGTGGAGATTCCGTCGTGGTGGATGGAAGACGACTGCGTTGATGAATTGGAGATTCAGGCCGTGAATGACATTGCGGATTTCGCACGTCGTAAGTCCGATCTGGGACGGCAATTGGCTCGTCTGCGTGGCGGATTGTTGAGGACGTCGGCCACGGTTGGAATCTCGGTCGAGAACGATGGTGAAAAGGCCGTGGAAAGCGCGGCTATTTCGAAGACCGTCGGTGGGGAATCTCTCGGCGAGGTCGATGCGAATGTCTCAAAGACCATCGACGTGAAAGGGAATCCACGACGGTTTGGAAGAAGGATTGTCCAGTCGTCGTCCCCGTCATCGACGACATCCATCGTTCCGGAGACGATCATTGGTGTGGATGACGACGAGAATGGAGACGGGAAGATTCCTGCATCGAACGATATTCCTGCGGTCGAGGAGTCCGCTTCGAATTGCTCCGTCATTCACAAGAGCCGTCCTTCACGTTTTGGAAGATTCGGCCAGTCGTCGTCACGAATTGAACCGTCGATTCCGCCTTCTACGATTTCCATCTCCACATCCGTTGAAAGGTCTTCGGAGACGGCAATTCGCGTGAATGAAATTGGGAATGGCGATGGGACGGCACTGGACTCGAAGAATGTTCCTGCGGTCGAGAATTCAAATTCGGATTCATCGGCCGGCACGAATGATTGTCCTACAAAAGCGAATCCGAAGATTCCGACGGCAAATTATTCAGAGCCTGATCCGGAAGGCGACGCGCGCGCACTGAAGTTTTTGGCGTGGTGGGGAGGCACGGCGTCCCCTGAGGAAATGGCCGAAATGGACGCGGCTATGGGAGTGAAGAGGAATCAATATGAAAAGCCGCAGAAGCGGCGCCGGCGATGACGGCCCTGCCTTCGTATCGGGATTTTATTCGCTATACGAAATAAACGCCCGATATTTCTTATAGCGAATAATCCTTGGATTCGATGCGTTTCAGAAAGACATTTCGCACCGTTGATTTTTACCACGATTGGATTCACCGATTGATTTGAAGGTCGGATAACACGCTGCCGACGACAAGCACGGAGAATCCAATGTCTCTCGAAAGGAAGATGCAGCGGGCTTCTGCTCGTTCTCCGGTCAAAGGTCGTCGTCCGAGCAAGGATGCCATTGAGTATCAGGAGAAGCTGCTGGCCTTCCTGCTTTCGGAGAAGGAAGAAGGCGGAAAAACACCTCAGGAAAATGACATCCTTCGCCGGGTCTTTGAAATGGAGTTGCAGCGTCTTGAGGAGATGGTGCGGATGCAAATGGTGCGCCCGCATGATGCAAGAAAATTCTGGGACTGAGGAAAGTCCTGATGTCCCTGTCCGCCCTCGAAGCGATCGAGTGGGCCGCCGTGATCGAGCAGTCTGGCGGCCTTCGTGGAGATCGCCGCGATGACGTTCTTGCCGGCGCTCTGGTTTCCGGGATCAACGAAACATCGCGAATAGATCCGGCCCAAAGGCAGTTCGTCGTTCGCGGGATGCTGTCCCTCAATCCCGGCGCGGCGGCCGCACTGGAGCGGATCGTGGAACGTCTGTCCAAGGAGTCCCTGTGATGCTGATGCCGGCGGAAGCGATCGAGTGGTCGGACATCATTGGCGTCGACTTCGGGAGGATTTGATGGGAATCGTGCAAAGAATCATGCGGATCATCGCGATCCATGAATCCAGATACCGCGTGACTGGGCGGAGCAGGATCGACTCGGGGATGCAGGAATACTGGGTCATCGACGAGCACCTGCCCGCAGGGGAGGGTATGCTCGGCCCGTTCAAGTCTTCGCGGGAAGCCCACCGTGCAAAACGCCGAATCCTGGCCTCGACGATAGCCGCCGCGGAGCGATTGTCGAAGGAGTCGGCATGAAGTTCCAGACCGGTGAGCGTGCGCGGACAAAATGAGGGCATGAACCCGGTTTTTTGAGCAGGATACGTGATGGGCTGCGAGTCGAGCCCTTCACTCATCGTGATTTCAGGAAGACTGACTCTCGTGTGGAGGCGCGATTGGCGGGTCGAGCTGCTCTATGAGCTTGTGGAAGACGGTTTCGAACTCGGCGTCGTATTGTTCTTTGTGCGAGCGGATGATGTCGATGACCTTCCGGTAGCAGTCGGCCGCTTGCCGATCCTCGCCTCTGGCCTGATAGACCATGCCCAGGCGATCATAACCGTCATGCATGTCAGGAAAGCGCTGGAGGAGTTCGCGGGCGGCGCGCTCGGCCTCATCGAGCGCGCCCGCGTGCACGAGATCGACAACGGCGTTCGACGCCACGGTCAGCTCATCGTCCATATCCTCGTCGCTGTCGAAGCTCCATAATTCGGCGGCCGCGACACGGGCCGCGCGGTCGGCCGCGTCGCGTGCCGCGTGGGCGGCGCGCTCGGCGTCTTCATCCTTGGCGAGGCAGCAGTGCTTGTACTTCTTGCCGCTGCCGCAGGGGCAGGCGTCATTGCGTCCGATCTTGGCCATCGCGGCTTTCACTCTCGAACAAGAACGAGGCATCCCTTGTATCGGTCCCTGCTGGCGGACGCCAGATTCCACGAGCTTCTCCTCGCCTTCGACCGCGATCTTGCGGCGAGGGCGCGCGAGGTGAGATGCGCGCGCTGCGGCGGCGCGCTTCATTCAGGCAATTTCCTGCGCAAGCCCAGAGGCGGTCCCGCCGGGCTCGGCGCAGACCACAATTTGCGCTTCAGCTTCTGCTGCGCTGTGCAGGACTGCCGCAAGCGCGCGACGCCCTCGTCGTTCCGGTTTCTCGGGCGCAAGGTGTTTCTCAGCGCGGTCGTCGTGCTGGTTTCGGCGATACGCAATGGCGCGGCGGCGTCGGTTCGCGAGCTCTCCAACCTTGTCGGCGCAAGCCGCAACACGATTCAGCGCTGGCGCCAATGGTGGCGCGATGTCTTCGCCGCAAGCCCGTTCTGGAGGGTGGCCGCGGCCGCCTTCATGCCGCCCGTCGCCCGAGAGGAGCTGCCGACGGCGCTCCTGGATCGCTTTTCCGGCGCCACCGCCGAACGACTGACCGCGCTGCTGCGATTGCTTTTGCCGATCACCGGAGGGGCCGCGCCGATGCTCGCTGCATGAGGGTTTTCGTCGGCCCGCAGAAGACGCCCGTCGCGGGTCGACGGCCCCGCCGTTACCGTCCGCCAGTCCACTCCAAGGAGCGTCGGCATGGCGAAAGGGCGGGTGCACGAGCAATGGGCGCAGCTGCGCTTTTCGGTGATCGGGCAGCTTCTCGCTGCGCCGCCCGAGAAGGGCGCGCTCCGTTCGGCGCTCGTTGAGCTTGCGGCGCGCGAATGGCGCCATCCAACGACCGGCGCGCCGGTGCGCTTTGGCGCCTCCACGATCGAGCGCTGGTATTATCGGGCGCTCGGAGAGCGTCAGGACCCTATCGCCGTCCTGCGCCGCAAACGTCGCCAGGACGCCGGCCAGCAGACAGCGCTCGGCGTGCCGCTGCGCCAGGCGCTGCTCGCCCAATACGCTGCGCACAAGAGCTGGAGCGTCAGGCTGCACTGGGACAATCTGGTCGCCTTGGCTTCGAGTCGGCCCGAGCTTCAACCCGTGCCGTCTTATGCGACCGTCCTTCGCTTCCTCAGGGCCAATGGTCTGGACAAACGCCGGCCGCTCACCTCGCGGCTGACGGCGGGCGCATTGCGGGCCGAGGCGCGCCTCGAGCAACGCGAGGTCCGCAGCTACGAGGCCGAATATGTCAACGGCCTGTGGCATTGGGATTTCCATCACGGCTCGCGCAAGGTGCTGACGCCGCGTGGCGAGTGGCGCACGCCAATGTTGCTCGGCATTCTCGACGACCGTTCGCGACTCGCCTGTCATCTGCAATGGTATTTGGCGGAGACGGCCGAGAACGTCGCGCATGGTCTGTCACAGGCGATCCAGAAGCGCGGCCTGCCGCGCGCCGCGATGAGCGACAATGGCGCGGCGATGACTGCGGCGGAGATCCGCGAGGGCCTCGGCCGGCTCGCAGTCCTGCACCAGACGACGCTCCCCTATAGCCCCTATCAGAACGCCAAGCAGGAGGCGTTTTGGGGTCCAGTCGAAGGCCGGCTGATGGCCATGTTGGAGGATGTGCAGGACCTCAGCTTGGCGACGCTCAACGAGGCGACGCAGGCCTGGGTCGAGTACGAGTACAACCGCAACATCCATTCGGAGATCGGCGAGGCGCCCGTCACGCGTTTTCTCGCCGGCCCCGAGGTGACGCGGCCGAGCCCCGACAGCGCGAGCCTCAAGCTGGCCTTCACGAGGACCGAGCAGCGGACGCTGCGCAAGAGCGACGGCAGCCTCCTGATCGAGGGCCGCCGCTTCGAGGCCCCGAACCGCTACCGCCACCTCACGCGCCTGGAGGTCCGCTTCGCCAGCTGGGACCTCGGCTGGGTCCATCTCGTCGACGCGCAAACCGGCGCGGTGCTGTGCCGGCTGTTCCCGCAGGACAAGACCAAGAACGCCGATGGGCGCCGCCGGTCGCTGGAGCCGATCGCGGCGGAGCCCATCGCCATCAAGCCTGCCGGTGGCATGGCGCCACTGCTCGCCAAGCTCATGGAGCAGCGGGCTGCAACGGGGTTGCCGCCCGCCTACCTGCCCAAGGACGAAGGAGAAGAGTCTTGAACCCCAAACTATTGGCGCTCTACGGCCTCAAGTGGAACCCCTTCGCGCCGGGCGCGCCGACCGAAGCGTTGTTCGCCACGCCGCGCCTGCGCTCCTTCTGCTGGCGCGTGGCGCAACTCGCCGAGGAGGGCGGCTTCGCCCTCGTCACCGGCTCGCCCGGCGCCGGCAAGTCCGCCGCCCTGCGCATCCTGGCCGAGCATCTGGCGACGCAGCGCGACGTCAAGGTCGGCGTGATCAGCCGTCCCCAGGCCGGCATCGGCGACTTCTATCGCGAGATGGGCGATCTCTTCGGCGTCGAGCTTCGCCCGAACAACCGCTGGGGCGGAGCCAAGAACCTGCGACAGCGTTGGCAGGCTCATATCGACGACTCTCTCAATAGGCCCGTCCTGATCGTCGACGAGGCCCAGGAGATGCTGCCGCTCGTCCTGAGCGAGCTGCGCTTGCTGTCCTCGGCAAAACTCGATTCCCATATTCTGTTGACCGTCGTTCTGGCGGGAGACGGACGGCTCGTGGAGCGTCTGCGGTCCGACGAGCTTCTCCCGCTCGGCAGCCGCATCCGAGTTCGCCTCGCTATCGACCGGGCGACGCCGCAGGAGCTGCAGGATTGTCTCAGACACGCCTTGCAGCAGGCCGGCGCGACGACGCTGATGACCCCGGAGCTGATCGTGACCCTCTGCGATCACTCCCAGGGCAATCTGCGCGCGCTCATGACGCTTGCGGGCGAGCTGCTCGCGACGGCCGCCGAGCGTGACGCCCGACAGATCGACGAGAAGCTGTTTTTCGAGACTTGCGCCATGGCCCCTCCGCCCGCCCCGCTCTCGACTGCGGCCGGAACTCGGCGTAGACGATGACGCCGCTTCCCGTCACGCCCGCCCATCAGCTCGCCGATCGCCCTCCAGACAAGGACTGGCTGGTCACGGGGTTGTGGTCCCAAGAAGCGGTCGGCATCATCGGCGGCGAGCCCAAATGCTGCAAATCCTTCCTCGCGCTAGATCTGGCCGTCGCCGTCGCCGGCGGCGCGCCCTGCCTGAGGCGATTTGGCGTACCCAAGCCCGGCCGCGTCCTGCTATACGCCGCCGAGGACGCGGCGCACATCGTCCGGCGCCGGATCGAGGGCATCGGCGCTGCGGCCGGCCTCTCCATCTTTGATCTCGACATCCAGGTCATCACCGCCCCGTCGCTGCGCCTCGATCTCGACGCCGATCGCGCCAGCCTCGAGGAAACCATCGCGCGGCTGGAGCCGCGCCTGCTCATCCTCGACCCCTTCGTGCGCCTGCATCGCATCGACGAAAACATCAGCGGCGAAGTGGCGCCGCTGCTGGCGTTCCTGCGTCAGCTCCAACGCCGTCACGGCCTCGCCGTGATCCTCGTCCACCACGCGAGAAAGAACGCGAGCAGCATGCGTGCGGGCCAAGGCCTACGTGGTTCCTCAGAGTTCCATGCCTGGGGCGACTCCAACCTCTATCTCCGCCGAGACGGCGACGCGCTCACCCTGACCGTCGAGCACCGCGCCGCGTCGGCCATGCCCGCCATCAGGCTCGAGCTCACCGAGCGCGCCGACGCGCTCGCCCTCGAGGTCGTGGACGGCAGGCCACAACCCGCACAGGGCGCAGAAGCACGCTCGATCGACGAGCGCATCGTCGCGGCCCTCGCGGAAGCCGGCGCGCCGCAGCCCTTTGCCGATCTGCGCGCCTTGTGCCGCGTGCGCACCACCACGCTCTATCAGCGTCTGGCCGCCATGGCCGCCGCGGGCCGCATCGTCAAATCGACGGACGGCTATCGCCTCGCCACGGGCTGAGTGATACGCCGCGATAAACGGCCGCAACCAAATCAGCCCCGCTGTGGCCGCATGCCCTCTCAAGTCACTCAGACGTTGACTTCCCACTTCCGCTTCCCACCACCCCTACAGCGTGCGGGAAGCGGAAGTGGGAAGCCCATCAAAAAGCCTGATGAGCACGACATCAGAAACCGTGATCACACTCACCGGGAACCTTTCATCCGATATCGCTCGTTTGCCGGAAAAAGTTCCCTATCAGGAACGCAAGCGTCAAAAGCCAACCCGGAATGCTCCAATGTCGCAGCCGCGTGAAATGAAGCGGATTCCGATCTCCGCCGCCAAGCGCATCGCCGACGACTACGGCTACGACCAGGTGATCGTCTACGCCCGGCGCGTCGGCGACGATCCGGATCCGCACGGAGAGCACGTGACGACCTACGGCGCGGACAAGGCGCATTGCGACGTGGCGGCCCGGATCGGGGATCACCTGATCTACAACGTCTTCCAGTGGCCGCGCGAAGAGCAGCCGCCGACGAAATCGCCTTCGAAACCGGGCTGGTATCCCGTCCTGTTCGAGGGACGGAAGGAGAAGGGTAAAATCCGCCCGCGCAAAGGTTGGAGCCTTTTCTACGACGTCGACAGCCGTGGATGGTGCGACGTCCTCGCGCACGAAGCCAAGGGCTGGACGCTGGCGGCGTGGTTGGATGAACCGCACGACAATACCGATGCCGGGAAAGACGCGGCGATCGAGCGCGCCGGGAAATTCTGGGATGTCGAGACGGAGTGAAATGGCGATGAGCAGGATTCCATTCGAGACGAAGAAGGAAGTCACCACGACAACGACGCGCCGGGAAGCCGTGTTCCGCGTCTCGGTGCAGGACATCGAGGCGATCATCGAAAGTCAATTGCGGAAGCAGCTCGGCCTCGACGGCGGCGCCGAAATCGAGATCGCGACGGTCTATCGCGACCAAAATTCCGACCCGTTCGATCGAGCCTCCGATTTTCGCTCGTTCGAAGGTTTCCAGGCGACAGTCGTTCACGAAGTCGACGCGGCTCCGGTCGATGACGACGACGATGAAGACGAGGCGCCGCGCGGCCCGGTTTCCCTGGAGGCCTGCCGGCCGGGGCTGTTCCTCTTCAATGGGGGACTGCATTTCCGCGCCGAATATTGGAGCGAAGTGAAAGAAAACGGCGTTGTCGTCGGATCCAAACCCGACGCCTATTGCGTCGCGAGCGGCGAATATTTTTGGGGCGGAACGAGCGACTGGCGGAAGCGCGGCGAACTGATCGTCCAGCCGGTCGACTACAATGAAGTCGTCGATCTGCTCAATGATCTGATCTGAAGGAGTCCAACTGATGCTCAGACCCAGTGAAATCATCGCGCTGACGCGGCTGTTCCCGTCCTCTGAATTTCACGCGCCGTTGCACAGGATCTCGATTCCATCCGCAGTGTTCGTCATCGACATGGAGCGAATTTTCCGCGACGGCAGCCTGTCGCCGTGGCTGCGCGACACGAAGGCGCGGGAACTGGCGAAGACCCATCCCGGCGTGGCGGACTTCGTTCAGGATGTCGGCGTCGCCCTGGCGGATATGGCGGCGCGGGCGGTCGGAAACGAATCGGAAACCGGACCGCGTTGACGACCGGTTTGCGCGGGGCTAAGGAGGCGCGCCGTTTTCATGAAGCCCCTTGAAAGACCACGAATTGCTCGGAATGCCCCGCGACAGCGATATTTCGAAGATCGAAGCCGCCCGCCACGCCCTGAGGTCGGCGCCGAGACCCGAGATCGAGGAACTGGTGCGGATCGCGATGCGGTGGCACATGGCGGCGTCCCGTCTGATCTACATCGAATCCGAATGCGGAGACGTCGTCGCCAGGACGACCGACGCTTGCATCGCCGCTGCCGGAGCCGGAAGGACAGCCGAGGTGATCGTCGGCATCATCGAGGACGCGTTCGCCGCCGAGGTAGACCGGCGCGTAAAAGGCCTGAAGACCGATCAAAAATGAACGTCATCAAATGGATCGACGACGTCGTGTTCTCCGTCGTCGTCGCAGTCGGTTATCTGATCGCGGTCGTGCCGATGGCGATCTGGCCGAACTACGTCAGTTCGCTGCTGCTGGCTCCGGAAGCGCCTAGAGATCGCGGCTATCTGGTCGTTCCGACGCTCTGCGACCGCCTGTGGAGCGCGTTGATCCTCCTGCCGGCGGGATTCGCGTTCGTCGCAGTGGCCGTCGTGGGCATGGGATCGGACGAGGCGGCGCGCCGATATCTATTGATCAGGAAATTGGCGTTCGGAAGGATGGCGGAACCGGCCGAGTGACGATCACTGGAATAGGCGCAGAACGATATCGTTGTTGTTGTTGGCGATCGACAGCGACTGGACGCCTAGCTGCTGCTGCGTCTGCAATGCCTGCAATCGAGTGGATTCCGTGTTCATGTCGGCGTCCACCAGCGAGCCGATGCCCTGGTCCATCGCGTCGCCGAGGGTCCGCATGAAATCGCGCTGGGAGTCGATGGTCGTCTTTGTCGAGCCGAGCGTCGAGGCGTAGTCGGTCAAAGCGGCTATGGCCCTGTCCGCGGAACTGACCACCCCGCTGGCCCAATTGCTAAATCCCGTGCCTGAAAATGTTCCTGTCATTGCGCCAAATATAAAAGAAGCTCCAAATCCAGGTGTTAGCTTTTCAAAATACCCAGGCTCTCCGAAATCGAAATCGTTTACGACGTTCGTCCCGGAAAGAATCCCGTGCGTATAAATAAACCCGTTCTGTACATCGGCACTCCATATATTTTGTGCGGAAATAGTCACAGAATCCATTCTTGATTGCGATGATCCACGCTCATCCGAGTATCCAGTCGTAAGCGAAATGCCGGATATCGAACCGTCGAGCAAATTGATTCCACTGAAGGACGACGACGAGATGATTTCGAGGATCCGTCCACTCATTCCAGCTATGGTTGTTGCGATCTTTTGGAGATCGCCATCGGACCTTGCCGGAATTTCCCATCCACTCTGCGCCATCAGGACGGATCCCGACTGGACCACGGCGCTCTTGATCTGGTTCATCACCGAGATCGTGCTTTCGACGCCCGTCATCGCGACGTTGATGATCTGCGAACTCACCCCGAGCGAATCCGCGATCGTCGACACCACGCCCCGGTCGGATTTCATCGTTTCCGCGACGGCCCAGGTCGACGCATTGTCGGCGGCGCTGGAAACCTTGAGGCCGGTGGAGATGCGGTGCTGCGTGGATGCCAGGGCGGCTTGCGTCGAACGCAGGCTTTGGAGAGCGGAGATCGCGGATGAATTCGTGAGAACGCTGGACATGAAATCGACTTCGTGACTGGAACACGTTGTCTTTTCAAATAGTCGTAATTTGAAAACGCCCCGTTAATGCCGAGCCGGTCCTTTCATGGCGGTGAAACATATCGTTAATTTCGTTCCTCCCATATTGGCTACGAATATTTCCGGAGGTCCACTTCCATGGGTTACGTCGATTCCGTTCTCGTTCCGAACGAGAGGATTGTGCGGAAGGGCAGGTTGCACCGCATCGTATATCTCGATTCCATCGCATTCGCCTTGGTCGGAATCTACATGCTTCACAAAGGCGCGCACGTGCTGCCGGCGGCGGACCCGAGGGAGGACTTGATTTGGACGCTCGTTCGCTTTTCGGGCGCCCTTCTGCTCATCCGAGGCTTCTTCTCTTCGATCTCCACCTTCATTCGCTGCTGGTCGACGGAAATCGCCGTCACGAACCGACGCGTAATATTCAAGCGCGGCCTGATACGGCGCTCCACGATGGAAATGAACCTTGCCAAGGTCGAGAGCATCACGGTCAACCAGTCGATGCTCGGACGAATTTTAGGCTACGGCGACATCGACATGCGCGGCACGGGATCGAGCATAGAGGATCTGCGTCTCATCGCGGACCCGATCGCCTTCAGAAGGAGTATCGAGGCGCAGGCGCCCGAAATGGAAGTGGTTGCCCCCCGACAATTGCGGATTGCCGCTGCGACGTAAATCGACGGGCGCGCAGGGATTATACCTTTCCCGGCGCGCCCGCGCTCTCAAGGCATCACGCACTCGCAGATGGACTCCGGCAGGCGCGTCGGCGGCACGATGCCCCAGGACATCCTGCGCCCCGCGATGCCGATGCTCTCCGCGTATTCGAGCGGCAGCGGACGCCGGCGTCTCGCGATTTCGGCGTCGCCGTCTTCCAGTTGCCACTCGACCACCGAGCCGAAGCCGACGGCTCTGGCGGCTCCGATCTGATCGATGTCGCCAAGGAGATCCCGCAGCGCTTCACGGTCGCCGACGACGTGCCATTCGACGGCTCGACATATCGTCCGCGTGTCGGCGAGGCGCGCCGCCTTATAGGGGCCGGCCTTCGTCAACACCTTGCCGACGCCGGAGACGAGATAGCCCTCATACCGGTCGTCGAAGCGCCTGTGGTAGTTCCGCTTCTGGCGGCCGACGGAATCGACGGGATACGGCGTCGAGCAGGAATACCACCAGCGGCCTCCGAACTCGATTTTCTCGATCGGCAGGTCGTCCACGGGGACCATTTCGGAGTCGCGATGGACGTAGAACTCGTCGCCGTGTTTTCGAAGCTGGGACGCGTAGGCCACGATCCCGTCGATGGTCGGCGTCCACGGGTTGCTGGTGATGTAGCCGTTGACCAGGACGGCGCGGATGAGAGTCGGTTTCATGCGGATCTCCTTTCCTTGGCTCTCCGGCATGCGGCGCCGCTCCGTTTTTCACCTCGAAGGATCGTAACGACCTCGATGTATTCGGGGCGTTTGTGGACGAGGACACGCATCGGCACGGGAAGGCGCGTGCGAACCTTCTCGCAGTCATGCCCCTGGGCGAACGACGTTCGACATCCGTCCGATTGCAGGGATTCGACGATAGCCGACGCGATTTCGCCGTCGCTGCGGGCGCGAGTCAGGCGTCTTGGAATCCTCTCGCGGAACCTGTCGATCGCGTGTTGCGTTACAAGGATGGTCACGCCGCGCCCTCCAGCAGAGCCAGGACGCCGCCGTTCGGCGCGATGGCGGTTTCCTTCAGCGCGCCGACATGGCGCCCGTAGGCCGCCAGGGCCTCGGACGCCTCCGGAGACAGCATGCAGGCGCCGTCGGCGACGGTCACGAAATGCTCGACGACGGCGCCGGTCGTGCGATCGGTCAGCGTGTAGTCCAGATCCACCAGGCCGTAGCCTCTCGCGGACTGGCCGCCGATGTGCGGCGCGTCGGCGAAGAGACGAAGGGCGGCGACGAGGCAGCCGAGTTCCTCCTCGGTCGCGGTCTCGATGGAGATCCACGTGTGGAGGCGCACGCCGGGCGACAGGAGCTCCATGCGGATCCGCATCTGATCCGTCGCCGGAGCGTCGTCGTCGTCCTTGGCTTTTTTCCCCTTCTTCGGCGCCCCTTCGATTACGGCGGCCGGCAGGATATAGCCGTTTACGGTATCGATCTTGCGGTCGTCGCGGCGGCTATGCTCCTTCGATTGGGTGCAGTCCGCGTATTCGACCAGGGCGGCGTCGGCG
Organism: Methylosinus sp. PW1; assembly: GCF_000745215.1. Classification (NCBI taxonomy): domain Bacteria; kingdom Pseudomonadati; phylum Pseudomonadota; class Alphaproteobacteria; order Hyphomicrobiales; family Methylocystaceae; genus Methylosinus; species Methylosinus sp. PW1. The sequence goes on along the minus strand of NZ_JQNK01000009.1, from coordinate 890,726 downwards.
CGCAGGGACGCCGGCAGGATGCCGGAGGCCTCGCGGCAGAGCGGATAGCAGTTGCCGACGCGGGCCTTGCCGGTGAGGATCTGATTGCCGACGCCGCCTGTTGATTTCCACTGAGAGCTGACCCAGGCAGCACGAGTTTTTCCACCGAGAACTGACCCATGTTCGAACCTTTCCCCCTCGACCGTCGTGGGGGACCTTGGAGTGATCGACATGGAGTTATTGAGCGTCATCCGACGCTGGCGATATCGGCAGGAGTTTTCGATCCGGGAGATTGCGCGACGCACGGGGCTGTCGCGCAATACGGTGCGCAAATACCTGCGCTCGGACAGCGTGGAGCCGGGGTTCGCCACGCCCGATCGACCGAGCCGGCTCGATCCGTTCGCCGACAAGCTGGCGCACATGCTGCGTCAGGAGGCCGCAAAATCGCGCAAGCAGAAGCGGACGGTCAAGCAGTTGCACGCGGATCTGGTCGCCCTCGGCTACGACGGCTCCTACAATCGCGTGGCGGCGTTCGCGCGCGAGTGGAAGGCGGCGCGGCATCGGGAGCAGCAGACCTGCGGGCGCGGCGCGTTCGTGCCGCTGACGTTTCTGCCCGGCGAGGCGTTCCAGTTCGACTGGTCGGAGGATTGGGCGATCATCGCGGGCGAGCGGACGAAGTTGCAGGTCGCCCAGTTCAAGCTCTCCTACAGCCGTGCGTTCTTCCTTCGCGCCTACCCGCAGCAGACGCATGAGATGCTCTTCGACGCCCACAACCACGCCTTCCGCGTGCTGGGCGGCGTGCCCCGGCGAGGCGTCTACGACAACATGCGCACCGCGATCGACAAGATCGGGCGTGGCAAAGAACGCCAGGTCAACGCCCGCTTCGCCGCGATGGTCAGCCACTTCCTGTTCGAGGCCGCATTCTGCAATCCGGCCTCCGGCTGGGAAAAGGGGCAAATCGAGAAGAACGTTCAGGATGCTCGTCATCGCCTCTGGCAGCCAATCCCGAGCTTTCCGTCGCTGGCGGCGCTCAACGACTGGCTGGAGGCGCGATGCCGCGAGCTGTGGGCCGAGATTCCGCACAGCGCGCAGCCGGGGACGATCGCGGAGGCTTGGCGCGAGGAGGTTCCGCAACTGATGCAGCCTCCGCGGCCATTCGACGGCTTCGTCGAACACACCAAGCGGGTCACGCCGACGTGCCTGATCCATCTGGACCGCAATCGCTACAGCGTGCCGGCTTCATTCGCCAATCGCCCCGTCAGCGTGCGGGTCTACCCTGAGCGCGTCGTCGTCGCCGCCGAGGGGCAGATCGTGTGCGAGCACGCCCGCGTCTTCGCCCGGTCGCATGACGACAAGAGCGTGACGGTCTACGACTGGCGGCATTATCTCTCCGTCATCCAGCGCAAGCCGGGCGCGCTGCGCAATGGCGCGCCCTTCGCGGAACTGCCGGTCGCCTTACGGACGCTGCAACAGCGCATGCTCGAGAAGCCGGGAGGCGACCGTGAGATGGTCGAGATTTTGGCTCTGGTCCTACAGCACGACGAGCAGGCCGTGCTGACCGCCGTCCAATTGGCGCTGGAGGCCGGCGCGCCGACCAAGACGCACATCTTGAACCTGTTGCATCGCTTGGTGGACGGCAAGCCGGTCGACGCGCCGCCCGTGAAACCGCCCAACGCGCTGACGCTCACCACCGAGCCGCAGGCCAATGTCGAGCGTTACGACGCGCTGCGCAAGGGTCGGGAGGCGCGCCATGCGTCATAATCCCGCCGCCGGCGCCATCGTCATCATGCTGCGCAGTCTCAAAATGCACGGCATGGCGCAAGCCGTCAGCGAGCTGACCGAGCAAGGCTCCCCGGCCTTCGAGGCCGCGCTGCCGATCCTGTCGCAACTCTTGAAGGCGGAAACCGCCGACCGGGAGGTGAGATCGATCGCCTACCAGCTCAAGTCCGCGCGGTTCCCGAACTATCGCGATCTCGCCGGCTTCGACTTCGCCAGCAGTGAGGTCAACGAGGCGCTCGCGCGCCAGCTTCATCGCTGCGAGTTCCTCGAGGATGCGCATAACGCCGTCCTGGTCGGGGGACCTGGCACGGGCAAGACGCATCTGGCGACAGCGATCGGCGTCCAGGCGATCGAGCATCACAGAAAGCGTGTGCGGTTCTTCTCCACCGTCGAGCTCGTAAACGCGCTCGAAGCCGAAAAGCACCAAGGCAAGTCGGGCCAAGTCGCGGCGCGGCTCGTTCATTCCGATCTCGTCATCCTCGATGAGCTCGGCTACCTGCCGTTCAGCGGCTCCGGCGGGGCGTTGCTGTTCCATCTGCTGAGCAAGCTCTACGAGCGAACCAGCGTCATCATCACGACGAATCTGAGCTTCGGCGAATGGGCCGCCGTCTTCGGGGACGCCAAGATGACGACGGCTCTGCTCGATCGCCTCACTCACCGCTGCCATATCCTCGAAACTGGAAACGACAGCTTCCGGTTCAAGGACAGCTCGGCGAAGGCGGACAAACCTGCAAAGGAAAAGACCAAAACTTGACGACCGACTGAGCCGCAAGCCATCTTCAACCCGGGTCACTTCTCAATGGAAATCCCGGGTCAAATCTCGACGGAAATCTACATCGTCCGAGAAATGATATTCCCTGATGCAGAGAACATCATGCGCGAGGCGCCGCGTCTTTTCCATTATGTGCCAGACGTGATGCTGGTCGCCCGGCGCCGCGGGGAAGACGATCACGTCGAAACGGTCGGCGAGCTTATAGCGCCTGATGTGATCGGTCTGCTTAAAATCATAGGCGATGAGCGTTACATCATGCTCTTTGGCGATGTTCTTGTAGACCGAGACGTAACGCGTCTGCCCGCCATCGCGCACCGGGGTGATGTCGAATGTGGAAAGGACAACGATCTTCATCGGCGTGTTCCTCTCAAGACATCGATGATTGTTCCGGCGACGCGATCCCAGTCGAAGCGTGACGCGGCCTCCTTCGCCTTGGAGGCGAGGCGCGAGCGCAGCTCGGAATTGAGCGAGAGCTCGCTCAGCCCTCGAGCGATCGAGCTCACCGACAAAGGATCCACGAGAACGGCGGCGTTCTTCGCTATGTCCTGCATGCTGGTTTCCTGTGAGGTCAAGACTGGGACGCCGCAGGCCATGGCCTCCAGCACCGGCATGCCGAATCCTTCATAGACGCTGGGATAGGCGACGAACATCGCGCCCGAGTAGAGCGCCGACAAATCCTCATTGTCGACGCCGCTCAGCACTTTCACATGCTCGGAGAGTCCGCTGTTGGCGATCAGCCTCACCAATTCGTCATATCCCCAGCCATGGGAGCCGACGATGGCCAGCTGCGGCGGATGCTCGACGCCGCGACGAAATTCATCATAGGCCTGAACCAGACGAACATGGTTCTTGCGCGGCTCCAGCGTCCCGACATTGAGAATATAGTCTCGACGAAGGCCGAATTTGGCGATCGCGGCGTCGACCACGGGAGCAGGGCGCGGCCCGATCGCGCCGGGTCCGATCCATGAGGTGGTCAGACGCTCGGGAGAGACGCCGACATTTTCGATAATGTCCTTGCGGGTCGTCTCGGAGTTGCAGAAAATGTGATCGGCGCGCTTGAACACATCGATGACATTGGCGAAATTTTCGATCGCGTCCTTGCCGAAGAAGTTCGGAAACAGGATCGGGATCACGTCATGCGCCCAGCTCGCGAGAGCGAGGCCGGGGACGGCGATCGGAATGAAGTGATTCGCGAAATAGACGGTCGCGCCCATTTCACGCAGCTCGCGGCCCAGCTCCTGCAAATTGAAGGCGCGTCGCTGCTCGATCGCGGCTTGCACGACTCCATTGTAGCGGCGATCGAAACGGCCGTCCGCGAGACTATAGACGACCGTGTGCCTGATGTGCACTCCAACGCGCACCCTATCGACGCGCGGGAAAAATTCGATTGGGATTTCGGCGGCGCCGTTCGTCCAGCGCGAAGCGCTCTCCGGATCGTGATAGCCATTGGTGAGGCGGGGGTCGTCGAAGGAGAACTCCTGCGATCCCTTCTCCGATTCGATGACGATCTTGCTGACGGCGACGCCGAGGCTGCGGCTGTCCGGCGAGTTCATCGTGTCGCAAGGACGGGCCGCTCGGCTGCGCAGAAACATCGCATGCCGGGGCGTCGGGCCTTCATAATAATACCAAATGCCGTCCGGCGTCGCCGTCTGCGTCGTCGGGACGATCCGGCCGTCGACCTCGAAACGCGCGCGCTCTCTATTTGTACGCAGAGAGAAGGAGCCGGATGATTTCAGCACGCTGCGATAGATTACTCGCGGCGCGAAGGTCAGCGCCGCCATGGCGTCGGGCCGCACCTTGCCGAAAAACGGGTCGGCGACGAAAACAAATTCGGTGTCGGGGGCGATCCTGGCGGCGGCGTTCAGAAAGCCGACGGAGACATTGAAAATTCCACCGCTGATCGACTGCTGAAAGGCGCCGGCGTCATATGCGATGATCATGAGTGCAACCCCGCGGAGATGTCGACAAATCCCTCCAAGAATGAGAGCCACCGTCTCGCGGTCGCTTCGGAGTAGAAGTCGGTCGCACGGTCCGCCTGCTCGCGAACGATATTGTTGCGCAGCGTTTTATCGCGACGCAGGAGCTCCAGATAGCCTGCGGGAATCGATGGGTCGAGCGTGTCGAATTTGATGCCGGCCGGCCCCATCGTCTCGCCCACTGCGGTTCCCGCATAGGCCAGCACCGGACAGCCGACCGTGAAGGCCTCGAGCACGGGCACCATGAAGCCTTCGTGCTCGCTCATGGAAATATAGGCGTCGGCGGCGGCGAACAGCGTCTTGATCGCGAGCCCGGTCGCATTCTGATAGATTTTGATGTCGGAAAGGACGCCGCCCCGCACCGCCCGTCCGAGCAGCGCGTGGAAATATTCGTCGCCCCAAATCTTGCCGCCGAGATGCAGCGAGGCCGAACGGCCGAAGAGCTTCTTATAGGCGGCAAGAGTGTCGATCAGCAGATCGTGCCGCTTATTGGGGACGAAGCGCCCGACGAAGACGATATTGACCTCGGAGGCCGCCTTTATGTCGAAGTAGAGCTGATTGTCGAGCTCGCGCGACGAGAAAAAGGCGTCGTTGAAGAACACCGGGATGGTCACAGGGTCCCGAAAGCCGAATTCTCTCAGCTCGGTGGTGTTGTAGTCCGAATCGCCGACGCCTTTCTCGAAAGCGCCAGCAAAGCGCCGCATCTGCGCGCGGGAATGGTCGCACATGTCCCCGAGCCAGCTCATCGAGCCCTGGCCGCGGAAAAAATGGCCCGGCGTGACATTGTGATAGATCAGTATCTTGCGGACAGGCAGGTCCAGCAGAGCTTCGAGATCTTCGTTGAAGAAGGAATAATGCAGCAGCAGCAGATCCGTGTCGCTCCAAGCCATGCGCTTCAGCATGGAGACCGACAGCGTCGCATAATCGCTGATGGCGATAGTGGAATCCGAGCACGCCACATAGGACGCCACGCCTCGTTCCCGTAGGATCTGATGCAGCGAGGAAATCGAGGCGCCGATGGCGTCGGCGCTAATTACCGAGGGATGATATTGAACAACACGTGACATTCATCCTCACCAGACAGATGTTTCGAAATCGAGCCCCCGGGACAGGGAGCGAAGCGGCTCGCTCGAAAACACCGTCCGTGCGATCGAGCCGCTTTCCATCGTTCCGGAAAAGCGACGCATCAAAGCCCCGAAGCTTCCGTCTCCGTCGAGGACGGAGCGCGCGCGAGAGGTCCGAACACCTCCATCTGCTGCTCCAATTGCTGCGTGACGCCGGCGACGACGGCTTCGGCGACGTCGTTCATCTCCTGCTTGGCGTCCTCGAGAGCCTGCTGCAGCGTCTCTCGCTCGCGTCGCAAGCCGTCCACCTCGCCGGCGACCTTGGCGACTTCCGTGGAAAGGCGGTCGATGGTCGAGGAGAGGGTGAGAATCTGCGCGGAAATCTGCGCCGAGAATTTCAGGAGGTAATTTCTTTGTTCGGTCAAATGGAGCAGCAGAGAATCCATCGTCGAAACTCCGCTCGTGAATGTGAGAGGCGGCAGCTCGCTCGATGTTTCGCTCTGTGGTTGCGATCTCGCGCGAGTGACGAGCGCATGCGCGAATTCCGATAGGCGTCGCTTCTCCGTCACCGATATCACTTTATTCATAAGAGCCTTCCATTTTCGCCAGCTCACAGCGAAAGATGTATAAAGTGGAGCGCTTCGCAGAATAGCCGAGGTCTCGGCGTTTACGGTTTTTCGGCCGCAATCGACGGGCTTTGATGCGCCCGCGCGCCATCTGGCGCAATGCTCTGCGCCGTCAGCCGGTCATTTTTCGCATCCCTATCCGGTTCGAGACACACCTCTCCCCTCGCGGCGTCATGCCGCCGCTTCGAGAACCCGCGCCCGCTTCATGTTCATCGCCATGACGACGAACTGAAGATGACAATTGTTGCGCGCGAGGCTGCGGTAGCGTACTCGCGCCATCCCATACCAGTTCTTCATCGTCGCGTTGGCGCGCTCGACGCCGACGCGAACGCTCGACGCCGTCTTGTTGAACCATCTCTGCCAGTCCGGCTGTCGCGCTCCGCGCTTCGCCTTATAGGCGATCTTGTCGTCGATCTTCTTGTCGTTCAACGCCTTGCGTAGCGCTGCGCTATCATATGCCTTGTCGCCGTAATAGGCCTCTTCATCGCCCTGGATCATCGCCTCGCCGCGCTGGCTGTCGTGCAGATCGGCGCTCGTCATCTCCGCTTGGCGCACGATGCCGCTTTCTTCGTCGACCGCCAGATGCGCCTTGTAGCCGAAGTAGGTCTCGCCGTTCTTCTTGGTGAAGCTCGCGTCCGGGTCGCGCGGATTGACCTGCCCCTCGTCGTGGGGCGGCGGCTTCACGGCGGCCGCGATGATAGTGGCGTCGACCAGCGTGCCGCGCTTCACGATCAGCCCGCGCGCGTCGAGTTGTCGATTGACCTCGGCAAGTAGTTTCTCGTCGAGGCCGAGCTTGGCGAGCCGCTGACGAAACCGCCAGATCGATGAATGGTCCGGCGTCTCCTCGTCCAGCGGAACCCCGCAAAAGCGCCGAAACGACAGGCGATCGCGCACAGCCTCCTCGGCGGCGGGGTCGGACAGCCCATACCACTGCTGCAACAGCACGATCTTGAACATGGTCAGTGGCGGATAGGCCGGCGCGCCGTCGCTCGAAGAATGCAGCGGACGCAAAATAACGTCGAACGCGCTCCACTCGAACGTCTTGGCGATATCTTCCAGAAACCCACCAGGACGAGAATAGGCTTTCACGAATGCGTCGGCGAGCGAAGGTTGGCTGAAGTTGCGGCGTGACATCGGTGACTCACATCCCTCGGACGCCCCAGAGAATCACGGGTTCGCCGGTTTTGCAAAGCGCTCAAAGTGGGCAGTGGATATGTCAATGAGCCTCCATTGTTATCGAAGCACATGACATGTCTTTCACGTCACGGACGCCTATGCGGCCAGCGAATCGAGCGACGACGGACATTCCGTGTCGCTGACGACGGCGCCGAGCGAACGGGCGAGCGGCGCCCGCTTTGTTTGCGGCGCGCCCATGCGCAAGGCAAGCGATCGCCGAAACCCGGCTCGACGACGAGATAGACTGCGCGGAGACGCGGTCACAGCCAAGCGGTGGGGGCGCCGACGGTCGATCTCGCGCCTTGCGACATGCACGCTTCGGACCATTCGATCTGGTCGGCGACGCGCGCCGGTTCGGCCGATCCACACCGCTCGCGAATTTACCTTTAGGTAATTTAACCTATTGTTAACCATGACGGCGTGAGATGACGGCGCAGCTGGAGCCGAGTCCGCCGTTGACCCAACCTTCGACCCACATTCGTTTTCGTGGCCGATCCTTTCCCGTCCTGGCCCTGGAGCCGGATGCGCCGATCGCCGGATGGTTCGAGCGGCTCGACGCCTGCCTCGAGCACTCGCCCGCCTTCTTTTCCCGCAAGGCGATCGTCATCGACGTCGCTAGGCTCGGCCTCGATCGCGACACCGTCGGGGAGCTGGTGGAGCAGCTGTCCAGCCGCGGCGTCCGCATCATGGGGCTGACCGGCGTCGATCCCGCCTGGGCGTGCGACGACCTGCCGCCGATCCTCACCAATGGCCGTTCCATCGCCGCCGACGAGCCGCCCGCCGACGGCGGCGCGGATGCGCCGAGCCTGTCGCCGAGCGAGCGCGCCGCCTTCGATGAGATCGCCGAGGCGCTCGGCGGCGGCGAGGCCGGCGCGGAGCCGCCCCATGAGCCGGGGCGAAGCGCCGCGCCGCTCATCGTCGAGACGGCGGTGCGTTCGGGCCAGTCCATCTTTCATCCCGATGGCGATGTGATCGTCATCGGCTCGGTCTCCTCCGGCGCCGACATCGTCGCGGGCGGCTCGGTCCATGTCTATGGAACCGTGCGCGGCCGAATCATGGCCGGCGCCTATGGCGATTCGCGGGCGCGCATTTTCTGCCGCCGCCTGGAGGCGGAGCTTCTGGCCGTCGGCGGCTTCTATATGACGGCGGACGAAATTCGAGACGACGTGCGCGGACGCGCGGTTCACGCAAGGCTCGAGGACGAAACGATCAAGATCATCAAGCTCGACTGAGAGGGACGGTATAAAATGCCCAAGATATTGGTCGTCACTTCCGGCAAAGGGGGCGTCGGCAAGACGACGTCGACCGCCGCGCTCGGCGCGGCGCTGGCTCAGTCGAATCAAAAGGTCGCGGTCGTCGATTTCGACGTCGGCCTGCGCAATCTCGATCTCGTCATGGGCGCGGAGCGGCGGGTCGTCTATGACCTCATCAATGTCGCGCAGGGCGACGCCAAGCTGCATCAGGCGCTCATTCGCGACAAGCGGCTCGACAATCTCTATCTGCTTCCCGCCTCCCAGACGCGCGACAAGGACGCGCTGACCGAGGAGGGCGTGCGCCGCGTCATCGACGAATTGCGCGAGCGCTTCGACTGGATCGTCTGCGACAGCCCGGCGGGCATAGAGCGCGGGGCTACGCTCGCCATGCGCTTCGCCGATGTGGCCGTCGTCGTCGCCAATCCCGAAGTCTCCTCCGTGCGCGATTCCGATCGCATCATCGGCCTGCTCGACGCCAAGACCGAGATCGCCGAAAAGGGCGGCCGCATGGAGAAGCATCTGCTGCTGACGCGCTACGACGCCGGCCGCGCCGCGCGCGGCGAGATGCTGAATGTCGACGATGTGCTGGAAATTCTGTCGATCCCGCTGCTCGGAATCATTCCCGAGAGCGAGGATGTTCTGCGCGCCTCCAATGTCGGATCTCCGGTCACGCTCCACAGCGGGACGAGCGCGCCGTCACGCGCCTATGCCGATGCGGCGCGGCGCCTGTGCGGCGCCGAGGTGCCGATGGACATACCGTCCGACAAAAAGGGGCTTCTCGTCAGATTGTTTGGTCGGAGGGCGGCATGAAGCTGTTCAATTTTTTCAATCGCCGCGCATCTGCGCCGGTCGCGCGCGAGCGTCTGCAGATTCTGCTCGCGCATGAGCGCGCATCCGTGTCCAACTCCAATCTCGTCGCTCTATTGCATAGAGAGGTGCTGGCCGCCGTCTCCAAGCACATAGAGATCGACCCGGACAAGGTGGAGGTGAAGCTGCGCGAGGGCGACGCCATGTCGCTGCTCGAGATCGATATAGAGATTTCGAGCAGCGCCTCGGCGCGCGAGGCGATCGCCGACGCCGCGGCGTGACGCTGACAAGATGAGACGAGCGGCGGCGTTCCGCCGCTCGCATCACGTAATCATCGCGAATTGACGCCCGCCTCTCCGGTCGCCTAAGCCTCCTCGCATCGACGTCGAAAGACGTCCGCGACGAGCGGAGGAGGCGATGGCGGTCTCGACCACAAGGGCGCGCGCATTGCGCCTATCGGGCGTCGTTCTCGTCAATGTGGCGTTGGCGATCGGCCTGCTCGCGGCGACGGAATTCATTCTCCATCGCGTCTATAATTGGACCAACCCTTTCCTCGATCACGGCGAGAATGCGCTGCGGTCGCGCGATCCCGTCTTCACCCATACGCTGCGCCCCAATTTCGACGGCTATGACGTGTGGGGGCCGTATACGCCGCGCATATTCACCAATTCGCTCGGCTTCAAGGATGCGGCGGCGCGCAGCGTTACCGCGAACGCCGATCGTCAGCGGATCGTCTTCATCGGCGATTCCTTCACCGAGGGAGTCGGTCTGCCTTATGAGCAGACTTTCGTCGGCCGTTTCGCGCAGGCTTTTCCCGAGATCGACGTGCTGAACGCCGGCGTCTCGAGCTATGCGCCCTCCGCCTATTACGAGAAGCTGAAATATTATCTCGACAAGGGTCTGAAATTCGATGAGGCGATCGTCTACATCGACATTTCCGACATTCAGGACGAGGCCATCTCCTATCGCTATGACGATAACGGCGTTCTGGAGCTCGGCGTGTTCATTCCGAATCCAGAAAAATGTCTGCCGAGCGCCTATCAGCTGCTGCCGCGCTCGCCGCCGGGATGGCTGGAGAAGCGATCCTTCGTCGCCGAATTCGTTTCCAATCTTCTATTCGTCAAGAAAGCCAACGCGGCGAACGCCAGCGCCAGCCTGTCGGAGCTGATGCGCCCGGGGCGCGTCTATAGCCGCGATTGGAGCCGCGCCTCCTGGACCTTCGACGATGAGGCGAGCTGCTATGGCGATGCAGGCGTCGCCGGCGGCGTGCGCAAGGCGCTGCAGCAGATGGATCGTGTTCACGAGCTGCTGGCGGCGCGCGGAATAGCGCTCTCGGTCGGCGTCTATCCCTGGCCGCATCAGCTTCTCTACGATGTCGAGAATTCGCGCCAGGCGCAAATCTGGCGCGATTGGTGCGCGGAAAAATGCAAGCGCTTCTTCGATCACTTTCCCGCCTTCTTCCAATATAAGGATGGGCATGCCGATTATGTGCGCGATCTGTATTTCTGGGCCGATGTGCATTTCAACGGCGAGGGAAATCGCCTGCTCGCCGCGGATCTCATAGAGAAATATCGGCGCCGATGAGGCGTCAGGACGCCAAGGCGAGTCCGCCCATCATCAGTCCGAGCGCGGCGAGCCAGCTGCCGAGCGCGCGAATGGCGATAGAGCGCCATGCTCGCGCATCGGAGCTCTCGCCGCGAAATGCGAGCGTCGCCGCTGATACCAGCGTGACGACGACATAGCCGGCGATGGAAAGGCCGGCGACGAAAAGCAGCCGATTGGTCTCCGACCCGACAGCGGCGGCGTTGGCCGCGCCGCGCATCGCCGCGAGAACCAATGCGAGTCCGCCCAGCGCGACGGCGGGAATGCGCAGTTCCGACGCCAGCAGCGCGCCGATCAGAACCAGAGCGCCGGCGGCGAACAGCGCGCCGTCAGAGGTCGCATTCAGCGTCATCGCGCTCGTCACTCCGATGGCGAGGCCGAAGGGGAAAAGCAGCAGCAGCGGTCGCGCTTTCGATGCGCCGAGCGACCCGGCGAGCATGCCCAATGCGACCCAGAGCGTCACATCCTTCAGATCGGTGAGAGGATGCGCCGCGCCGGCGTAGAAATCGCCGAGCCGCGCCCCGAGAATATGCGCTTTCGCGCTCGTCGCCGAGAGCAGCAGAAAGAGCGCGCCGACGCAGGCCTGTCGCGAGCGGCGCATCATCCTGCGACGCCCGCGCCGACGAACAGAAAATAGCCGCCGAGCAGCGCGATCGTCGCACCGATGCCTTGGATGACGCGCGCGCCGAGCGGCCATCGCGATAGGGCGCCGATGAGGATTCCAAATCCGTGCAAAAGGCCGGTGGCGGTGATGAAGCCGACGCCATAGGCCAGGGGGTCGGCGGCGCTGGGCAGCTCCGCGCCGTGCGCATGGCCGTGGAATATCGCGAAGAGCGCGACGACGAATGCGGCGATGACGACAGGCGGCCGGATGCGCATCGCCACGGCGGCGCCGAGAAGAAGCGCCGAGAGCGCGATCATCATTTCCGGCGCCGGCAGGGGAATATGCAGAACGCCGAGCACGCCGCCCAATGCCATGACGAGAGGAAAGGCGATGGGCAGCAGAAAGATTGCCGGCGCGCCGAGCTGCGCGCCCCAAAGACCCACGGCGACCATTGCGACGAGATGATCCACGCCCGTCAACGGATGCAGAAATCCGCTGGCGAGGCCGCCCGCCACGCCTTCGCCGTCATGCGCGAGAGCGGGCGAAACGAGCGTGGCGCTGACAAGAAGAGTGGTGGCGAAGAGGCGGAGGCGAGACGGCATGGGAAAGCGCTCCTCAATCGATCGCGAGCACGCGAAGAAGGCGACCGATGAACCAGAAGGCCGCGATCGAGCCGATCGCATAGCCGGGAAGAAGATCGCGCGAGCCGGGAAGAACGGCGCCGAGACAGCGATGCGCCCAGATCAGCGCGAGAGTGAGAAGCACGAAGGCGAGCTGTCCGATCTCGACGCCGATATTGAAGAAAGCGAGCGCCGCCGGCAGCAAGCGCCTTTCGATGCCGAGCCCGGCGAGCGCGCTCGCGAAGCCGATTCCGTGAACGAGGCCGAAGCCCCCCGCGACAGCCCAAGGATAGCGGGCCGTCAATCCCGCTTCGCCGCGCCGCTGCTTCACGATCTCGACGCCGACAAAGACGATGCTGAGCGCGATGCAGGCGTTGAGCGGCCGTTCCGGCACGCCGATCACGCCGAAGGCCGCAGCCGCGAGCGATATGCTGTGCCCGATGGTGAAAGCGGTGATCGTCGAGACGAGTCGGCGGCCGACGCCGACGATCCAGATCAGTCCGAAAACGAAGAGAAGATGATCGGCGCCGAGCAAAATATGGTCGACGCCATAATTCAGATAGGTCGCGCCGAGCGCCATCCAGCTCTCGAGCGTCGGCGCCTCGGGGCCGAGAATCGACACGGTCGGATTGGCGGATGTGATGGTGTAGCTGCGCGTTTCGCCTTGCAGCGGGATGATCTTGATCAGCGCCGCGGACATGCGCGAGCCGAGATTGCCGATCGTCATCGCGCCGACGAGGCCCTTTGCGCCGCATTCGAGCTGCGGCATGCTCAAGAAGCAATGCGGCGGCGCGCGCAGATCGACGCGCGCGGCGCCGATCGTCGGCTCCATCGTCCAGCGGCCGACATAGGCGCCTTGCCGCACCTCGCGCAATTCGAGAACGCCCAGCGATGATTCATGCGCGAGCAGCGCCGCAGGCGCCAGCAGCGTCGCCGCGACGATCCATGCCGCGAGCAGTCGCATCGCTCGTCTCACGGCTCCATCCGCACGGTGTAGGAGGCCTTCAGCCGGTTGACCGCTTCCCATGCGCGCGAGCGCGTCTCATCGACGCGCCATTGCCGCAAGACCTCGTCGCGCACATCCTCGAAATGCGCGGGATCGCCGGGACGGCGCGAGTCGAGACGGACGATGTGCCAGCCTTCTTTCGATTGGAGCTTCGCCCAAGTTCCTTGCGGTAGTGCGAGAAGATCGTCGCGAAACTTCTCGCCGAAGGCGGGCGCGAGGCTGGTGACGGGGCGTGCGAGAATGGCGCGCGTGCGCTCGCGAAGCTCCTCCGATTCATGGCCGGCCGAGATGTCCTCGAGCCAGCGTGTGGCCTCGGCGGAATCGGCGGCGGGCGTGAGATAGAATCCGACACGCTCCGGCTCGTCGAAGCGGTCGCGATTTTGCTCGAACCAGGCGCGCAATCGCTCCTCGCTCGGCTGCGGCAGCTTGATCTGATCGAAGATGAGCAGCTGCAGCTTATAGGCGATGCGGTCGCGGATCATGTCGTCGCCGCGATCGACGCCGAGCGACTTGCCCTCGCGATAGAGAATCTCGCTCGCCACCCAGCTGTCGATCATCGCCTGCAGCTGCGCGTCCGACGGGGCGCGCGCTTTGTCCTCATCGAAATTATCGATGAAGGATTGGCGCAGCGCCTTGCTCACTGTGATGACGCGCTCGTCCTTGGGCGGGGGATGCAGCGCGGCGTCGGCGGCGAAGACGAGCGCGCCGATCGCCAGAAAATGCAGGAGAGGCTCGCTTCGAAGGCGCTGCGTCGAAGCGCGGCCCGCCGACGCCGCATCGCCGAGCCGACTCCGAAGGAGAGCGCAGGAGAGGGACTTCACCATCGAGCCCATATGCTTTTCGAATACGTCATGTGTGCAGCCTTATGCATCGGCGCATGCCTTTTGTCATCCGCGCCGCGATGAAAAAAGCGTGTTTCAGCAAGAATAAAAGCGCGTCATTGTAATGAAACGGTCACAAGACTGTCGTTGTCGTTCTTCCATATTCCGCGCGCCGATGCGTCGCTCGACGCCGGGGGCTCGTCTAGGTTTTTTGCGGGGAATTGGCATGCACCGTTCGAAATCAGCGGTTCTATTGACCGCCGCGTCTGTCTCGCTCGCTTTTGGTCACTCGGCGTCCGCCGGGGGATTCGGCGAGGAGTCGCGTAAGCATAATCCGTATGTCGCCGGCGACATGCACAACCACAACACCTGCACCGACGGCTCCGTCGCCGCGGGCTACACGATCGATCGCGCGGTCGGAACCGGTCAGGCCGCCGCCGGCGGAACCAATTTCGATCTCGATTGGTTCACGCTCGGCAATCATGGCGGCTCGGGCAATCGCGATTGCCGCTTCGCCGACACCAGCGCCAATATTCCGGGCGAGACGACCACCACCTGGTCGCAAACCCTCGGCCAGACGATTCAGGGCATCACCATCACCGGCCTGAAAGGCTCGGCGAATGGCGCGAACATGTGGCGCTGGCAGTCGATCGGCGAGGTCGAATATCCGATCATCGTCAATCGTTCCGCGCAATATGACAAGGTGCTCGTCGAAGGTCTCGAATGGATCGTTCCGGGCCATGAGCATACGGATGTGGCGGTGATCGCCGGCCAGCATCCGCGTCATGGCGGCAACGCCGACAAGATGGCGGAGTTCGAGTTTCGCTTCGACCGCGCCGACACCGACAGCATCGGTCCGGTCGACGCCAGCAATAATCCGCTGTGGCCCGGCAAGGACAATGTCAACAATGCAGGAACAGCCGGCCATGGAAAGGCGCTGGAAGGCGTCAAATGGCTGCAGGCGAACTACCCGCTGCAATCCTACGCCATCCCGACGCATACGGAGCGCCAGGGGCCGTTCTCGGCGACGGCCAGCAAAGGCTACAATATCGAGCATTTCCGCGACTTCAACAATGCGGCCCCGACGGTCGCTTTCGGCATCGAGTCTCCCGGCCATATGGCGGAAGGCGGCCTGACCGGCGGCTCGGGCTCCTATGGCTCCGGCGCGGTCGGCGGCGGCACTTACGGCATGGTCGGCGTCTATACGGCGAAGGTCGGCGGACTCTGGGACGGCCTGCTCGCGGAAGGCCGCAACTTCTTCATGTTCATCAGCTCGGACTGGCATAGCCGCGGCGCTTTCGGCGCGCGTGATCGCTACACGACGGCGGACTTCATTCCGGGCGAATATACGAAGCTCTATGTCCCGCATACGGGCGGCTTCCGCAATCAGTCGATCATCGACGGCATGCGCTCCGGCAACAGCTATTCAGTGAATGGCGACGTCATCGGACCGGACTTCGAGTTCCGCGCCAGCGCGCATGGCCAGTGGAAGACGATGGGCGAGACGATCGTCGCGCGTCCCGGCGAGAAGATCGTGCTCGAGGTGGAGCTGACCGTTCCGGCGACGAACAACAGCCCCTATAGCTTCGACAATCCTCTGCTGGCGCAGATCGGCCAGCATCAGCCGCTGAACAAGCCGTCGATCGATCACATCGATCTCATCACCGGCAAGATCACCGGCGTCGTGTCGCCGAGCGCGCCCAATTACGCCGTGGCCAACGCCGCTGGCGTCGCCGGCGCGTCGATCGTCTATAATCCTACTGCGGCGATCGCCAAGCAGATCAATTGGCGGAACATGAAGGTCAAGAAGCAGCGCGACGGCTCGACGCGCCTCTCCTTCGAGACCACATTCACCATGGGCTCGGAGCCGGGCTATATCCGCGCGCGCGGCACCAATATTCCGGTGGCGACGCCCAATGTGACCGATAGCGCCGGCAATCCGCTGCTGGACGCCAATAATGCGGCGGTCAGCTGCACGGACAGCTCCTGCCCGGCGCATCTCGAATCCGTCAACGGCGTCAAGAAAGTGACCCATGACGTGCAGGCATGGGCCAATCTCTGGTTCTATGGGAACCCGATTTTCCTGCGTCCCGTCGGCTCGCCGAAGCTGCTCGTCGAGCAGAACGCCGAGCTCGCGCGGCGTCTCGCTTTCCAGCACGGTTTCGATCGCTGGCGCGAGGAGCACGCCGAGCGGGAACACGCCGAGCGGCACTGATCGCGCTTATTAGCGTAGCTTGGACGCCGGCGACGATTTTTCGTCGCCGGCTTTCTCGTTTTGCGGGTTGATCCGACGATGCGGACTCTGCTTGTTTTCATGGCGACCATTCTCGTCTGCGCGGCCTTGCTGCTGGCGGCGCGGCGGGAGCCGCCGGCCGCGCCGAGCGCGCCCGCTACGCCCGCTGCCGCGGCCATCGAGACGACAGCGCCGGAGGACGCCGAGCCGACGCGCGAGGACTGCGTCGCCGCAGTGGATAAGGCGCAGGCGCTCGCCAATGCTCTGCCGAAGGAGCATCCTTCGCGCTACTTTGCGGAGCGCCATCTGCATCAGTCGATGGCCGAGGCCGGCAATGGCGAGTTCGACGACTGCCTCTATTGGGCGGCGGCGGCGTTCGACGAGGTGCGCGAGCTACGGCACCAGCTGCAGCCGGGAGAAACGCTCGGCGTGCTGCGGCCGGACGAGACGCCGGCGCCGCCGGCGCCTGCTCAAAGCGCAGAGAAAAAGCCCCTGCGCGACAAAGCGCGGAAATAGGCCATAGGATAGATTATGGATCAGATCGAGCCGCTTTTTCCCATTCCGCTCATGCGCTGTCCCGGCCTTTTGGACGCGGCGCTCGTCGAGGCCGCGGTCGAAGCGATCGGCAATGCGCGCATCGAGAAAAACCTGCGCTCGGAGCAGCTCTTTCACACGGAGATTGCCGATCCGCGCAGCGACGAGCTGTTTCGCCGCATGTCGGATCTCGCCATTCCCAAGCTCGTCGATTTCGGCGCGCTCCTCTTTGGAGAGCGGCTGGAATGGATGGTCAAGGAAATGTGGACCAATGTTCTCGAGCCCGGCGGCAGTCAGGCGCTACATTCGCACGCCAACAGCTTCGCTTCGGGCGTTTTCTATCTAACGCCCTCGCATCCCGGCAGCCGCACCGCTTTCGTGCGGCCGCCCGGCGGATTCGAGTTCAATTTTCGGCATCACACGCGCTCTGCGGCGATGGGGCCGTTCAACGCCGGAAAATATGTGGTTCCCGAGGCGGAGCCGGGCGATCTCATTCTCTTTCCGAGCTATCTCTATCACGAGGTGCCGAAGAATCAGGGCGGCGTGCGGGTCACGGTCGCGTTCAACGCGATCCCCGATCGTCTCGATTGCTGGGGCTATCAGATCAAATTCGCTCCGTGAGAAGAACGCGCGCTCATTCGCCGCTAGTCTCGCCACGCGCATTTCGTCTTTGCGGCGCGGCTTCGTCGATCGCCTGCAGCAGGCGCGCCGCCTCTTCGCCGCTCGATGTGGCGAGCGATCGCGCCATGGAGATCAGCGGCGCATAAGCGGGATCGAATTCCGGGCTGATGCGAAGCGTCTCCAGCAATCCCGGCGCGGCGGCGTCGACGAGCGCGCGGCCGCGTGGATCGCCGGGCAGTGCGGCGCCGACCTCGAGGAAGTGGTTTCGTGCGCGCCAATAGGCGGAGAGGCGCCGCGCGAGCGCGTCGTCCTCGCGCGCGAGCTCTGCGGCGTCGGGCGTCATCTCGCGCATGACGGCGAGCAGAGTGGTCCAGGGCGGCGTCGTCAGCGCGCGAACATTGCGGCGCGCGTCGAAGGTCACGAAAGGCGCATCATCGACATTGAGCGGCCCGGCGCCGACGAAAGCGGCGAGCGCTTGGCCGCCGCCGGCGTATTGGCCGAGCAGATCGATCGGCGTGGCGAAGCCGAGCGGCCGCGCGACGGCGGCGGTCGCCGGCTCGCTCAGCCGCGCGGAAAGAGCGGCTATGTCGAGAGGCGCATCGTCGCGGCGTCCGATCAGCGCGAGCATGGGCGTGCGCACGCTGTAATGATTGAGCCAGGCCGAAGCGCCGGGATAGGCGGAGAGAAAGCTGCGAATGATCGCGCGCAGGGACGGTAGATCGAGCTGATAGAGCGGCAGCCATTGGCAGAACAGGCCGCCGGGCGCGAGCCGCTCGCGCGTCGCCGTGAAATGCTCCACCGTATAGAGCGCGCCGCTTCCATCCAGCGCCGGATGAAAGAGATCGGCGACGATCACGTCATATTTCGCGCGATCGGCGAGAATGTGGCGCCTGGCGTCGGCGACATGCACTTTCGGCTCTAGCGAGCGCGATGTATCGGCGAACCACGGCAAGAGCGCCACGACTTCCGGCGACAGCTCGACGCCCTGCGCTTCGACGCCGGGCGTCATGGCGCCGCCGATGAGCGTGGCTCCCGTCCCGACGCCGAGGAAGAGAGCCTCGCGCGGCGCCGGATGCAGCAGCAGCGGCAGCAGGGCCTGCCGAAAGTCGGAGCGCGCCGAGCTGGTGCCGCCCATGCGAAAATGGCCGTTGATGTCGAGATAGCGCACGCCGGCGGCGTCGACGACGACGCTGGCGGTGACGGTCGGGCCGTCGAGCGTCGCCAGCACGCGTCCCCCTTGTGGCGCGCGAATGAAATTGGGCGCGGGGAGGGCGAACAGCAGAGCGCCGGCGAGCATCGGCGCCGCTATGGGCGCGAGCGAGGCGAGTCGGGGACGCAGCAGTAGCAGATAGCCGAGCGCGATCGGTATGGTCGCGCGCCATGCGCCGAATGTCGGGATGAGAAATTGCGCCGTCACAAACGGCGCGAGCGCGGCGCCGAGACTATTGACGCCGACCGCAAAACCGAGAGAGCCGCGCAAATCCTGCGCCTGCTGCGCCAAATGGCCGAATAGCGCGCCCATGGCGATGGAGGGCAGGGCGAAAAGCGCGAAGGCGGCGAGGAGCTCACCGGCGGCGCCGAATCCGCTGGCGCTTTCGGCCGCGTGCAGCACGCTCGGCGCGAGCGCCGTCGTCGACAGGCAGGCGGCGGCGGTGGCCGCGAGCAGCCAGGCTATGCTGGCGTCGCCGAAGCGCCGTCCGAATTTCTGCCACGCCGAGCCGCCGACGGCGGAGCCGAGAAGATAGGCGGCGAGCAGGCTGGCGAATGTGTAGACCGTATCCTCGAGAACCTGCGCGGCGAGTCGCACGATCGTCATCTCGAAGGCGATGCCGAGAAAGCCGGTCGCGAAAAGGGCGCAGAGCAGGCGCGTCGCAGTCGCGCGCGGCATGCGGGGGGAGGGGCTCGGCTCGACCCTTCTCTGCAGCGCGACGGCGCCGATCGCGCAGGCGGCGTTCACGCAGGCGAGGACGAGCAAAGTTCGCGACAGGCCGAGCTGCGGCATCAGCACGAAGGCCGAAGCGAGCGCGCCGAGCACCGCGCCCGCCGTATTGGCGCCATAGACGCCGGCGGAGACGCGCGCATCGCCCGACAGCGCCTTGGTCATGCGCGCGAGCGCGGTGAGCGTTCCTCCCATCGCCGTCGTCGCGGGAAGCAGCAGCAAGGCCGGCAGGGCGAAGCCGAAGGCCCATAGTGCGGTGGCGGAGGGATCGACGCCGAGCAGCGCCGGCGCGCGGCGGGCGGCCCCCTCGAGGACGAGGATGCTCGCCGCGCCCCAGAGCCCTATGGCCGCTTCCAGCAGCGCATAGGCGAGAAAGGGCGAAGGCGTCTTGGCTATGATCGCGTCGAGGAGGAAGGCGCCGAGGGCGAGGCCGGCGAAAAATCCGGCGATCACGCCGAGCACGGCCATCATCTCGGAGCCGACGACGAGGCTCGCCATGCGCGTCCAGACGATCTCATAGCCGAGACCGGCGAAGCCCGATGCGACGGTGATCGCGATCAGCGCCGTGAGCTCGATCCGCGCTCGGCGCGCCGGATCGATATAAGTCCGCATCGTCTCATCATCCGTGAAGCCGCGAAACTTCCCGCCTATCGCGGCTTCGATACGGTTTGATGACGATCAGCGTAGCGACAGCAGATGGCCGCGGGTCATGCGCTCGATCAGCAGGCTCACGAAAATCATGCCGACGCCGAACTCGAGCACATAGGCGCGGTCCAGAAAGCCGGCGCCCACGCCGTCGTAATAAGCATAGCGCATCCATTCGATCGATTGCGCGATCGGATTGTAGGATTGCATCGTGCGATAGGGCTCCGGCAGATTGTCCGGCAGAAAAACCGTGCCCGAAGCGAACCATAGCAAAATGCGGAGCAGCGAGTACATCAGCGCCCACATCGGCATGGCGAGAGCCAGCGTGCCGTTGAAGAATCCAATGCCGACGCCCAATATGATCGCGGCGGCATAGGCGAGCGCCGCCTGCTCTATGTCGCGCGGCGCCAAATTTTCGCCGAACGCCGATCCGAGGATGAGCAAGATCAGCACGACGGTGCAGGAGGAGAGGATTTCGAGCAGAATGCTCGAGATCAGCGAGTCCATCACCTTGACTTCTGGAAAGGCGAAGAGAGGTCGGCTCTGAAGGACTGACATCATCATGAAGGTGGAGAGATAGGCCTGCACTTGAAAAGGCACAGCGCCGGTCGCCACGAAAAGCAGGGTGCTCTCTCCAACGGGAGCCATGCGGGAATTGAAGACAAAGAGCAGGATGATGATCAACGTATGCACGAGGGGCCAGGCGATCGCGACCAGATAGCCGAGGCCGTGACCGAAGAAGCGCGTGCGAATATTGCGCAGCATCAAGGCGAACAGCACGAGCCGCTGGCGCCGAAACGCGTCCCGAAATTCCGATGTCGCGCTCTGCGTGGCGTACATGGGCTGCCTCCACTCGGGTTTGGCGATCTCCCGGTCGGAGCGCGCGGATCAGGGGCGAAGGATCTCGCCTCGAATAGGTTTCGAATATGGCGCCCGTGCGGCGCGGAAGCGCGATCGAGCCCGGCGTTCCAGCAGATCGATTCGATATCGCAATCCTCGGGCCGCGGCAAGATTGGCCGGGCCGGCGCCGCGAAGCGCGGAGCTTCTTGATCCGACGGCGGCTTTCACCTAATAGAATTGCTCGACGCCAGCGAGTTTCGCATTGGCGGTCTCTTTGCGGAATGGGGCGTTTCGATGCGCGGAGCCGCGAGCGTCATATCGATCTGCGCCCTTACGCTCGGCGCGCCCTGCTTTGCGGCGCCGTCCGGCGTCAGCGTGGAGCCGGAGGCGCTCGCGCATTATTCCTATTGCGTCAACGAGGCGAAGGACCGCAGCTTCGTCTATGTCCTGTCGCGCCAGGTCCTCTATCGCTGTCACGGCGACGTCGCCATCTCCTATTTCAACTATCTCGGCCATCGTCATGTCCAGGAGCGGCGTCTCGAGGACGAGACCGGCGTCTATCTGTTTCGAATGATCAGCGGCGTTGGACGATGCTGGACCAAGATTCTCGACGAAGCGCGTGTTCCCGTCTCGGCCTTCGGCTGCGAGATCTACGTCGATATTTGAACATTCCGGCGCGCCGCCGCGCTGCGCTCGTCGAGACGGCCGTCCGGGCGGCGACCGCGCGCGGCGAGGGGCGCGCGTTGGCGCATGTCGTCTGGATCGCGCTCGCCGCTCTTGCTTTCGCTTTTCTCGATCTCGCGCAGCTCGGATGGTGGGCGACGCCGACGCTGATTCTGTTCAGCGCGCTCGCCTTCGCCGCTGTCTTCGACGCGCGCTTCCTCATCATTCCCGACGGGCCACTGATCGTCCTGCTGCTGCTCGGCCTCGCCCTGCTGCCCTCCGATGGCGAAGCGGCGGCGCTGCGCATCGCGGGCGCTGCGGGCGGCTATGCGACGTTGCGGGCGATCGACATGGCCTATCGGCTGCTGCGGGGGCGCGCCGGGCTCGGCCTCGCGGACGCGCATCTGCTGGGCCTCGCAGGCCTGTGGCTGGGGTCGGCGGCTCTGCCCGGCTGCCTGCTGATAGCGGTGGTCTCGGCCTTCCTCTCGGCGCTGATTGCGGCGCGTGACGGCGCGCTCGGCCATATGGCGCAGCCGATCCCCTTCGGTCCGCATCTCGCGCTCGGCTTCTGGCTCTGCTGGAGCCTCGGGCCGCTGGAGGCCGCTCAGAGCGGGTTTTGACGAATGCGCACGGTGAAGGAGGCGTCGATGCGCTTGCCGCGGCGTGTTCCCGCCAGCCGCACCGCGATGAGCTTCGGCGGCGTGTCGCGCCCCAGCCACTCATTGGTCCAGACGGGCGAAGCATTGGGCTCCGGCGCGCCGAAATAGGAAAGCTCGAAGGTGGCGAGGCCGCGCAGCGCGGTGGCGGAGCGCGACTGGCCGCCGACGCCGAACCACGCCTCCTGCCGCAGCACGCCGGAGCGCACATTGAGATCGTCGCCGGAGGCGGAAATCTCGGTCAGCGCCAGACCGCCCCAATCCGCGCCGCCATCGCTCGTCGTCGCTAGGCGAATGCGGCTCGCACGGCCTTCGAAGGCGACCGTCGGCCGGCCGTCCCGCCTGTCGAGCTGAACGGGAAAGGCGCGGGACAAGATCGCCTCCAGCGCGCCGGCGGCCTCCTCCACCTCCTGCACGCCTTCATAATCACGGCCGGTCTCCCAGACGCGCTTGCCGAGGCGAAAGCCGCCAGCGATGGTTCCGACGATAAGCGACATCAGCGCGATGGAGAGCAGCGCCTCGAGCAGGGTGAAGCCGTGGGCGCGACGCGGAATTCTCATTGCGCCGGCCGATTTGCGTCGATCTTGACCGTGCGCAGCGTCAGCGCGTCGCCAGGAGCGGCGTCGCCCGGTCGGCGTATGGCGAGCGCCACGGGGCAGGCGACGATCTCGCCGAGACCGCCGGGGTCGGCGGAGGAGCGGCACGGGCCGACCGAAAGGCTCCAGACGAGTCCGTCCGCATAGCGCCCGGCGCTTTCGCCCATGATGAGCGGCGTCGCGACGCCCAGCGCCTCCAGCTGCGAACGTCCCTGACGCGCCGCGCGCAGCAGGAAATCGCCGCGGCTCTCATTGCGGGCGCCGAAGCCGACGCCCTGCAGCAGCCCGCCCAGCACCAGAGCGAGGATCAGAAAGGCCGCCAGCGCCTCGATCAGCGCGAAGCCGCGCCGCGCTAATGGAAGGCGCATCGCGTCGCTCCGGTGAGCCAATTGACGTCGATCTCCGCGCGCGCGCCGGCGACGCCGATCGTCAGCCCGCCGCCCGAGGAGCCGCCGTCCGCAAAAAAGGCGATGGCGCCGCGTGAGGGCTCCGTCCGCTCGCGCGCCGAAACGGCGAGCTCTATGGCGGCGTCCTCCGGCAACGCCGTCTCGGCGATGGCGGGAGAAAAAAAGGCTCTGCGCCGCAGGTCGATCGTCAGCGCCTGCTCGCTCGCGGTGGAGATCGCCCGCATTCGCGTCGCCCGCAGTCCGGCGCAGAGCGCGCGCGTCGCGCTCTCGACGCGCAGACGCGGCGACGGACGGCGCGCGAATTGGCCTGCCATTCCGGCGAGCAGCGCGACAATCAGCAGAATGGCGAGCGTCTCCAGCAAGGAGAAGCCGCGCCGGCGCCGCGCGCTGCGCGTCACAGGCGGTCTCATCGCAGAGCGAGATCATTGATGCCGAGAACGGCGTCCATCACCGTCATCACCAGCCCGCCGACGACGGCGGCTATGAAGATGGTGAGGGTCGGCGTGATGAGGCCGACGGCGCGCTCCAGGCTACGTTGCGTCTGCCGCTCGAACATTGCCGCGAGGCGCAGCAGCATGTCGTCGAGCCGCCCGGCCTCCTCGCCGATGCGCGCCATTGTCGCCGTCGTCGGCGGCAGGCGCTCGACCCGCTCCAGCGCGGAGCTCAGCGCGCCGCCGCCGCGCACGGACTCGATTACCTTGACCAGCTCCGCCGAGAAATAGCGATCCGAGAGCACGGCGCGCGCGCTGTCTAGGCCTTGCAGCAGCGGCACGCCGGCCTTCAGCGAGGAGCCGAGCGTGTAGGCGAAGCGCGCCGTCTGCAATTTGGCGCTCAGCGGCCCGGCATAGGGCAAAGAGAGCAGCGCGCGATCGAAACGCACGCCGAACTCCGGACTCGCCGCCGCATAGCGGCGCAGCGCGATGATGAGCGCGATGAGGAGCGCGAGCGCGCCGACCGTCCAGCGCCAATGCGCCGCGACATCGATGACGAATTGCAGGCCCGCGGGCATGGGCTGGCCGCTGTCGACGAAGATCGGCGCGATATTGGGGACGAGCGCGCTCAGCACCACAGCCGTGGAGACGATCGCCAGCACGATCAGCAGCGCCGGATAGACGAGCCCGCTCTGAATGCGCGCGCGCATCTCGAGGCGGCGCTCCAATATATCGGCCATGTCGCCGAGCGCCTGCGCCGCATTGCCCATCGTCTCGCCGGCGCGCACGATGTTGATGTAATCGGGGCCGAAGAGATCGGTCCGCGTCGCCAGCGCGTCGGAGAGAGACGCGCCATCGACGACGCGCCGCAATATCTCATCCGCCAGCGCGCGCAGGGCCGGCGTCGCGCTCTGCGTCGAAAGCAGCCGCAGGCTGTGGTCGAGCGGAACGTCGGCCTGCTCCAGCGTCGCGAACTCGCGCGTGAAGGAGGCGATATCGGCGGGCGAGGGCTTGCGCGCGCTAAATTGCAGAGACAGTAGCGAGCCCTTGGCGCCGGCGCGCGTCTCGCGCAGCGAGAGCGGCGTGAGCCCGCGTCGCCACAATGCGTCCTCGGCGTCCTCGCTGGAGCGCGCTTCTATGTCGCCCTCGATCAGATCGCCGATCGACGAATAGGCGCGATAGCGAAAATTGGACATGTCAATCGACCTGCGTCACGCGCAGCACCTCATCGACGCTGGTCTCGCCGCGCCAGGCCTTGCCCATGCCGCATTGATACATCGTCGTCATGCCGGCTTCGCGCGCCGCCGCCGTCATCGTCGCCTCGGGCGCCGCCTCGCAGACGAGCCGTCGCATGGGCTCGGTCATGATGAGCATTTCCGCGATGGTCGAGCGCCCAGCATAGCCCGTGTGACGGCATGCGGGACAGCCGACCGGCTGGCCGAGCCGCTCCGGCTCGCGCGTGAAGGCTTCGCCGGCGAGGCGGCTGCGCCAGCTCGCGCGCTCCGGCAGCGGGCTGCTGCAGGATGGGCAGAGACGCCGCACCAGACGTTGCGCCATGATCGCCTTTACCGTCGAGGCGATGAGATAGGGCTCGACGCCCATGTCGATGAGGCGCGTGATCGAGCCCACTGCGCTATTGGTGTGCAGGGTCGAGAAGACGAGATGGCCGGTCAATGAGGATTGTATGGCGATCTTCGCCGTCTCGGCGTCGCGAATCTCGCCGATCATGATGATATCCGGGTCCTGCCGCAGCATGGCGCGCAGGCTGGACGGAAAATCGAGGCCGATGGCCGGCTGCACCTGCACCTGATTGACGCCGGCGAGCTGATATTCGATCGGGTCCTCGACAGTGAACACTTTCACTTCTGGATTAGCCAGCTCCTTGAGCGCCGTGTACAGCGTCGTCGTCTTGCCGCTGCCGGTCGGGCCGGTGACGAGCGCGATTCCATTGGGGCTGCGCATCACCTTGCGCAGCGAGGCGATGACGCCGGGCTCGAAGCCGAGGGCCTCGAAATCGAGCGCCACCTGGCTGCGGTCGAGAATGCGCAGCACGATGCTCTCGCCATGCGCGGTCGGAATGGTGGAGACGCGAAAATCGATGTCGACGCCGCGCACGGCGAGCTTGATGCGCCCGTCCTGCGGCAATCGCCGCTCGGCGATATCGAGCCGCGCCATGATTTTTATGCGCGAGGTGATGGCGGCTTTCAATCCCGGCGGCAGCGTGTCGACCGTGCGCAGCGCGCCGTCGATGCGATAGCGCACCTGCACCGCGTCGAGCCCGGGCTCTATGTGAATATCCGAGGCGCGCGCCTCGATCGCGCCGCCGACGATCTGATTGACGCGCCGAATGACCGGCGCCTCATTGGCGATGTCGCGCAGGCGCTGCAGATCGAAATCGCTGGCGTCTTCCGCGCGTATGTCGGCCTCGACGAGCGCGGAGCCCTCGGAGCGCTCGCCATAGAGGCTGGCCCAGGCTTTCTCGAATAGCGCCGGCGTCGCGATGCGCAGATCGAGCGTGAGGCCCGTGGAATAGGCGAGCGCCTCCATCGGGCCGTTCTCCAGCGGATCGGTGACGGCGAGCGTCAGCCGCTCCTGCGTCGCGGCGAGCGGAAGAATGCCATTGGCGCGGATGAATTTCTTGGGGATTTTCGCCTCGAGCACCGGCTCGCCGGGCGTCTCCTCCGCCGACATCACGGGAATGCGCAGAAATCTGCCGAGATGAATGCAGAGATCATTCTCGGACAAGAGTCCGAGCTTGGTCAGCACATGATCGAAACGCTCGCCGCTCTGCCGCGCGGCGCGCTGCGAGCGTTGCAGCGCCAGCTCGTCGACGACCTTCTCGCTCAGCAGATAGGCGCCGAATTGCTCCAGCAGCGCAGCGCCGTCGATGTGCGGACGGGGCGGCGTCCCTTGCGAATATGCGCCGTCGATCATCGTCGCCACTCGTCGAAAAATCTCAAAATGTCCCCGCTGCGGTCCGTTGGCCAGGCTCTGGCGCTGCGCGGGATCGGATGGTAGCCTCGCAGCGTTCCGGGCGCAATCGCGCCGAGCAGCGAACGAGCGAGCGTCAATGTCGTCGGCGTCGATGGAGCCGAGGCGCCGCCCCCTCGGGAGGGGCCGGCGCGCGTCTCATATTTTGTTGTTTTTCGCGGCGATCGCGTCCGTTTGTCTCGTCGCGCCGCATGTTGTGGCGGGAACGTCATATTTATTCGCTACGGCGGAGGCCTGCGTCGCTTCCGGGCGATTCTCGCGACAGGGCTGCGCGCATGCATTCGGCAATTCGCTGATCGAATTGCGCGAGCGCATCGCGCGTTTCCCGGCGCGGTGGAAATGCGAAGCGAAGTATCGTCTATGCGAGAAAGACTCGGGCGACGAGGAGGCCTATCGGCCGACATTGCTCGGCGTCGAGATCATGACTGGCGCCGCGCCGACCGTCACGCCGATACTCGCGGTGGAGACGCCGCCGCGTACATTCATGCCGCAGCCGATCTCCCGCGCGATCGAGCCCATGCCGCATTTCGCGGTAGGTTTCGCGCCCATCCTGCCGGCCGGACGCTTTCATGCGAAAGCGAAGGGCGCGGCGGAGGAGGCCTCGCAGAGCATCGACGAGGAGATGGTCGATATCGATGCGTCGCCGCCGCGCGAGGACGCCGGCCCGGCGCGGCGCGAATCTTCTGCGGCGCGTCGCCAACGCCTGCGCGCGGCGCCTTTCGTCGAGTGAATTCCACAATGATCGCAGTTGCCGGAGTGGTCCTTGGTGCGATCGCGGCTCTTATGCTAGCGTGCGCGCGAGCATGAGCTTTGCCATAAGACGAGGCTCGAATGCTCGTTAAGCGATATTGGTCTGGTCATTGGAGGAATTGCAACAATGCTGAAAAAACTCGCTTTGGCGAGCGCTTTCGCTCTCATTTCTGTTTCGAGCGCCTCGGCCGACGGATGGTCCTCGCGTCAGAACGCCTGCAGCAAATTGCCGTCGTGGCAGGAGCTCCACGACAAGCTGCAGTCCATTATCACGCAGGGCGGCAATAGCGGCCTCGGCTTCAACATGTGGGCGACGATCGTCGCCAATGACGGAACTGTCTGCGCCGTCGCCTTTTCGGGCGCCGACTATAAAGGCCAATGGCTGGCGAGCCGCGTGATCTCGGCGCAAAAGGCCAATACGGCGAACGGACTCAGCCTCGCCAAGGGCGTCACGCCGGCGACCTCCGCATTCGGAGCGCGAGGCCTCGCTCTGGCGACGGCCAATCTCTATTCGGCGGTTCAGCCCGGCGGCAGCCTGTTCGGCCTGCAGTTCAGCAATCCCGTCGATCCCGATGTCGCCTATCTCCAGCAGAACGGCCAGCCCAATGATCCGGCGACCTTCGGCAAGTTCAATGATCCGCTGGTCGGCCGTCCTATCGGCGGCGTCAATGTGTTCGGCGGCGGCCTGGGCCTCTACGACAAGGGCGGCGTCAAGGTCGGCGGCGTCGGCGTGAGCGGCGACACGTCCTGCACGGACCATTTCGTCGCGTGGAAGCTGCGCAGCCTTCTCAAGCTCGATCGCCTGGGCGAGACTTCCGCGGGCGCGGGCGATGGCGTCGCGGGCGTGAACGCGGATCCGAAGCGTCCCGACAATATCGTGTTCGACATAACGGCGGGAGTGAGCGCGAGCGGCTGGGGCCATCCCAAATGCGACGGCGGGCTCGTCCCGACCTCGCTGCCGCCCGTCCGGCCTTTGAACTGATCTCGAGGGGAGGGCGTCGATCATCGCCCTCCCTTTCGATCGTAACGAATTGGGTCCGAGGTCACGATGTCATCGTCGTCCATCTGGCGTAGAGAGATCTTCGAAGGCTCGCTCGCGAGTTCCGCCAGCCGCGCGTGGAGCTGGTATCGCGCCGAGTTTTTCGCGCTCTTCTCTCCAGCGACGCTCGCATGGCTGCTCGATCGCGGCGAGCGGCGTCTGCTGCTGCGCGTCGGGCGTGGGCGCGAGCCGCTGCAATTGCTCTCCGCCGATGGTCAGGCGCTCGCCGAGCCCGTTTCGGCGGAAGAGCTGTCACGCTCCTCGATCGACGAAGCGCTGGAGCGTCGCGGCGCGACGCGGGCGGCGACGAAGATCGTCGTGGAAATTCCACGCGAGGCGTTTTTTGTTCGGCGCTTCGACGCGCCGCTCGCCGCGCAGCCAGATCTGCCGCGCCTTCTCGCGGCGGAAGTGGAGCGCAAGACGCCTTTCCTGCTCGCCGATATCGTGCATGGCCATTTCATCGAGCCGCATCCGCAATCGCCCGGCAAGATCGTCGTCGAGCAATGGATTTTGCGCCGCGATCTGCTGCCGGCTCTTCTCGACGGCTCGGGCCTGTCCATCGACGATCTCGACATTGTGCAGCCGGCGCTCGAAGGCGCCGCGCTCATTCCCGCTCTCGCGCTCGGTCGCGCGGCGGAGGCGCCGCATCGGGAGCGCGCCGCGGCGCTGATCCTCGCTGTCGTCGCTATCGCCTTTCTTCTCATCGGCGTCGGCGTCACGCTGTGGCGGCAGGACGTCGACGCCGCGGCGCTCGATGTCGAGATCGCCGAAGTGTCGCGCCGCGCCGCAGATGCGCGCAAGATCGCCGAGCAGGCCGCCTCCGAGAGCCGCCTCCTCGCCACGCTGCGTGGGGAGCGCGCGAAATATCCGGCCTTCGCCGATCTCTGGGAGGAAGTCTCGCGCCTTCTGCCGGACGGCGCTTTCGTTTCCGACATGCGCCTCGTCGAGGCGCGCGAGGGCGAGCGCTCCATCGAGATCGTCGGCCTCGCCGATTCGGCCGCGAGCCTTCCCGCGCTGTTCGATCGCTCGGCGTTGTTCGCGGACGCCAAGCTGACGGCGCCGATCACGCCCGATCCGATCGAGAAGCGAGAGACCTTCTCGCTGCAGGCCAAAGTGAGACGCAATCCATGAGCCGGTCACGCCGATGGCGCTGAGCCCGACATCCCTCTCGCATCCGCAATGGTCGCGGCGCGCGCTGTTCTTCGGCGCCAATGCGCTTGCGGCGCTGCTGCTCTATTTCATCGTCGTCGAACCGCTGCGCGCCTTGCTCGCCGAGCGCGCCGAGGGAATCGTCGATCGGCGCGCCACGCTCGCGCGCTATGCGGCCGTCGCCACGCAGGAGAAGGCGGTGCGGCTCTATGCGCAGCAGGTGGCGGAGAGCAATGCGCAGGGCGAATTGCTCTCCGGCGCGACGGAGGGCGTCGTCGACGCCAATCTGCAAGCGCTGCTGAAGGCCGCGGCGGATCGGTCCGGCGCCACGGTGAACTCTATTCGCACGCTGCCCGCCAAGACGGTGAATGGCGCGTCGCTGGTCGGCGCGCGGCTCGATGTGAGCGGCTCGATCGAATCGCTGCATGCGCTGCTCCGCTCGCTCGAGAGCGAGACTCCGCTGCTGCTGGTGCTGACGGCGTCGCTGCGTCGTCAAATGCCGGTCTGGGGCGCGCAGGCCGCCAATGACGGCATGCTCGCCGCGCAATTCGACGTCTTCGGCGGCGCCTCGAAGGAGCGCTCATGACGCGCGCGCTCGCCGCGCGCATTCGCGCGCTCATGCGTGAGCTGCGTTTGTCGCAGCTCGCCGCCATGCTGCTGGCGTCATTGGCGGCGTTGGACGTCGCCGCTCTCGCTTTCGCGCTTCTCGCATGGCTCGGCCCGGACGAATCGGCGCCGCCGGCGAAATCGGATTGGCGCCCGCCCAGCGTGCTCTCGTCCGTCTCCGGGCCGGCGCCGCTCGCGCGCGAGGATGCGCAGACATTGTCGCGCCCCATCTTCTGGAAATCGCGGCGTCCGCGCCAGGCCGTCGCCAAATCCGATCGTGACGGCTTTGCGGGAATTCCCACCGCGCCCGCCGGCCTCGCGGTCTCGGCGATCGTGCGCTCCGGCGCGTCTGTGCGCGCTTTCGTCGTTTCCGGCGACGACCCGGAAGGCCGCTGGCTCACGCCCGGAGAATCCGTGCAGGGCTGGACGATCGCCGAGGTCGGCGAGCTGGAATTGAAGCTCGTCAATGGCGCGCAATCGGCGCGCCTGCAGCTCTATCCAGAACAATCGCAATAGTGTTCCGTCGCTTTTGCGCGAGGAGGCGTGTGGCGTGTGACCGACAATCATGTTAGGTGGCGTGAGCGTGTCTATTCGGTAGCGTCCCAGAGGCGAATGTGCGTCTGCCTTTATTCCATTCGAGCCTGATCGCCCTCGTCGCAGTCTCTGGTTGTCAGAGCGCGAGCGATCCTCCAATCGCCGAGTGGAGCCGGGAATCGCTCGATGTCGCCGCCGCTTCCAAGGGCGGGACAAAAAGCGGCGTCCCCGCCGCGCGCGGACGCCTTCCCGCGGAGGCGATCGTCGGCAGCGGGCGTTTCGTCGGCGAGAGCGTGGCGCGCCGCAAGGACGACGCCCGCGACGAGAAGGAAGGCGTCAGCCTCAATCTCGCCAATCTGCCCATTGCGCAAGCGGCGAAAGTGGTGCTCGGCGATATCATCGGCGTCGATTATGTCGTCGATCCGCGCATCGACGGCAGAGTGACCGTGCATACGGCGCGGCCCGTCAAGAAATCCGTCGCGATCGACTTGTTCCAATCGGCCTTGCGCGTCTCCGGCGCCGCCATTGTCGAGAATGACGGCATCTACAAAATCGTGCCGCTGGATCAGGCGGCGGCCGGCTCCACGCTCTCCGTCGCGCCGCAGCCGCTCGAGTCGGAGCGTCTCGGCAGCGGCGCGCGCATCGTGCGTCTGCGCTATGTCTCGGCGTCGGAGCTCAAGCGCGTGCTGGAGCCGATCACGCGCCAGGGCGCCGTCGTGCGCGCCGACGATCAGCGCCGCACGCTGACCTTGACAGGCCGCGCGCAAGAGATCGCGGCGATGGAAGACGCCATCGCGCTCTTCGACGTCGACACGATGCGCGGCATGTCCTTCGCCGTCGTGCCGGTGACGAGCGCCGATCCAGACGCGCTCGCCGAGAATTTGCGCAAGGTTTTCGGCTCGGAGCGCGAAGGGCCGATGAACGGCATGATCCAGTTCATCGGCAACAAGCATTTGTCCGCCATATTGGCGATCACGCCGCAGCCCGGCTATCTCGCGCGGGCGCGCGCCTGGATCGAGCGTCTCGACGCGCGGGCGGAAGGCGTTCAGAAGCAGTTCTTCAGCTATCGCGTGCAGAATCGCCCGGCCAAGGAGATGGTGCAGGTCGTCGCGTCCATGTTCGGGCGCGACGCCGGCGTCTCCAAGAGCAATGAGGTCTCGCCGCGTTTCGGCTCCTCGGCGCTCTCCACCTCCTCGAGCGGCCTGTCGTCGGGCGCGGGCGGCGGCGGCTTCGGCTCTTCGAGCCTCGGAACGTCAGGCGGTCTCGGCTCTTCTGGCGGTCTCGGCTCGTCGAACGGCTCCTCCTCGGGACAGTTCGGCTCGATCGCGCCATTGAACTCTGGCGGCTCGGGCGGCGGCTCCTCCTTCGGCGGCGGCGCGGCGAATGGCGCCGCCAATTCCAATAGCGCGCAGGATCAGACGTCATCGACGGCTTCCGCGCTCGGCGAGGACAGTCGTTTCAAGATCGCCGTGGACGAGGCCAAGAACGCCATTGTGGTGATGGCGACGCCGGAGGATTATAAGCGCCTTCTGCGCGTCATCGAGAAGCTCGACGTGCTGCCCAATCAGGTGTTCATCGAGGCGACGATCGCAGAAGTTTCGCTCAATGACGATCTGCATTTCGGCGTGCGCTGGTTCTTGCAGAAGAAGTCGTCGCTCTCCGGCTTTTCCAACGGCGACGCCGGCACGCCGGCGGCAAATGACACGCTCGGCAATAATCTGCTCGGCACGGCGGTCGGCGCGGCGTCGCCCGGCTTCGCCTACGCATTGCGCGCCACCAATGCGCAAGTCACGCTCAACGCGCTCAATCAGATCACCAATGTCAACATCGTCTCGACGCCCTCGCTCACCGTGCTCGACAATCGTCAGGCGGTGCTGCAGGTCGGCGACCAGGTGCCGGTGACGACTCTCTCCGGCGCGACGGCGCAAGGCGGCATCACCACATTCAATTCGGTGAATTATCGCGACACCGGCGTCATTCTCGCCATCACGCCGCATATCAACGAGAGCGGCCGCGTGATGCTGGAGCTCGAGCAGGAGGTTTCCAATGTCGCCTCCGGCGCGAGCTCGA
The DNA here is from genome assembly GCF_000745215.1 of Methylosinus sp. PW1. Taxonomy (NCBI): domain Bacteria; kingdom Pseudomonadati; phylum Pseudomonadota; class Alphaproteobacteria; order Hyphomicrobiales; family Methylocystaceae; genus Methylosinus; species Methylosinus sp. PW1. The sequence goes on along the minus strand of NZ_JQNK01000009.1, from coordinate 857,937 downwards.
CGACGACGACGCCGACGATTCAGCAGCGCCGCGTGAAGACGCAGGTCGTCGTCAATGATGCGGAATCGCTGATGCTCGGCGGCCTCATTCAGGATTCGCGCACGCGCGGCTCGTCCCAGGTGCCCTTGCTCGGCGACGTGCCTTTGCTCGGCAACGCCTTCAAGGACAAGACCGATTCATCGGGCAAAACCGAGCTGCTCATCATGATAACGCCGCATGTGGTGCGCACGCTCGGCGAGGCGCGCGACATCACCGACGAATATAAGCGCAAGCTGCTGAATATATCGACGCGCGCGAAGGTGCGTCCGCATAATATCGAAGGCGCGGCGCGGCGCATTCTGCTGGACGAGTAGAAACGTATTTCGTCAGCAGGGCGCCGCTGCGCCGCCGGCTCCGAGCAGGCTCTGATTGCGCGCCGGCGCGCGTCGCGTCTCCAGCACAGTGAAGGGGAGACGCTCGTTCGACCGCAGCGTCACGACCATTTCCACGACGCCGATCGCGCCATTGAGCAGAGCGGCCTCCGCGTGAATCGAATAGGTTCCGCCGCCGAAGACGCCGTTCTGCCGATATTCTTGCGGAAAGCGTGGATCGCGGCGATCGAGGCTGTTGGGAAAAGGCTTGGCGGAAAGCGCGAGAACATCCGTTGCCGAATAGCGCGCCAGAGCCGCGAACAAGGCCGGCGGCGCCGCGCGCGCATCGACTCCGACGCTATGCGAATGAATGGTGACGACCGGCAGCAGCGCGCGCAGCAGTTGCGGCTCCATGCCTTCGACCTGATCCAGCTCGAGCGCGGTTTGGAAGGGCGCGTGCTTGGGCGCGAAGGGCCGGTCGGAGGAGGGCGGCGGCGCCGCGAGCCGCGCGAATTCGGACGTTTGCGCCTCGCGAAAAGCGATGATCGCGCGGGACAAGGCGCTGGGGTCGGCGGCGCCGAATCCGCGCAGCGCCGCCTCGAGAAGCTGCGGAGATGCGGCGTTGAGATCGAGCTTGCCGCTCTCATCCTCGATCGAGATCGCGACGGCGGCGCCAGCGAATGAGCAGAGGCGCGGCGATCCATCGTAAACGGGTGGCTCGGCCTGTTGCGCATTGGACGGACGCTGCTCGGCGATCAATCCGAAAATCGCGAGATTGACGGCCCCTTCGGCGATGAGCCGCGTCTTGATCGATGCGGAATTATCGACGGCGCTGCGCAGGCGCAAGCGCGCCGTCGCCATGAAGGAGGTCATCAGCAGAATAATGACCCCGAGACCGAAGATCACGATGAGAAGCGCGAAGCCTTTTCTCTCGGCGATCTTGCGGCCATGCGTCATGCGAGCGGGGAAGATGGTCAGCGCGCCGCCGTGTCGCGGCTGCGCGTGATCGATCCGGCGCCGCCCTCGCGGCCTTCGGGGCCGAGCGAGCCTATGTCGTAAGGCCCGTTCTGTCCCGGAGCGCGATAGAGATAGTCGTGTCCCCAAGGATCCTTGGGCACATTGGCGGATTTCAGATAGGGGCCGTTCCACACTGAGGCGCCGGCCGGCCGCCGGGCGAGCGCGGAGAGGCCTTCCTCCGTCGAGGGATAGCGGCCGACGTCGAGATAGAAGAGATCGAGCGCGCTGGAGATATTCTCCATCTGAATCTGCGCGGTCTTCACCTTCGACTCGGAGAGATAGTTCAGCACGCGCGGACCGACGAGGCCGACGATCGAGCCGATGATCGCGAGCACGACCAGCATCTCGACGAGCGTGTAGCCGGCGCGCGCGGAGCGAAGCGCGCGGCGTTTCGAAAGGGTCGAGGCTTTGAGCGGAAGAATGGCGCGCATCGGACTCGTAGGGCTGGGCGTTTCACACGCGGAAAAAAGCGTCGCGAGACTAGGCAGAGCGGGCCGACAAGTCCAGCCGCGCGACGGCTTTCTCGGCAAAGGAATTCGCGCCTTTCGTCATCGTCGCGACATATGTGCGTGTCTTCGCGAGCGCTGCGGCTTGACACTTCTTCGCCCGTGGCGGTCAACTCCGCTCATGCGCAGACGAATCGCACGACGGCCCTCGGCCGCGAGGCCCTATCCATGAAAGTCGTCGGCCTTTTCGCGGGCATAGGCGGGCTCGAGCTCGGGCTCGCGCGCGCCGGACATGATTGTCTCATGTTCTCCGAAAACTGGCCGCTCGCCGCTCGCGTGCTGGCGACGCATTTTCCGCAGACGCCCAATGTGGGCGATGTCGCCGCGCTGCGCGCGCTGCCGGGCGAGACGGAGCTGGTCACGGCGGGCTTTCCCTGTCAGGATTTGAGCCAGGCCGGCCGCACGCAGGGCATTGGCGGGCGCAAATCCTCGCTGGTCAGCCATGTGTTCCGCCTGCTCGACGAGACGCGCGCGCCGCATGCGCTGCTCGAGAATGTCTCCTTCATGCTGAGTCTCGATCGTGGACGCGCCATGGCGCGGCTGGTCACGGCCTTCGAGGAGCGCGGCTATCGCTGGGCCTATCGCGTCGTCAACACTCTGGCCTTTCTGCCGCAGCGGCGCGAGCGTGTGCTGTTTCTGGCCTCGCGCCTCGCCGATCCGGCCGATATTCTGCTGGTGGACGAGGCGAGCCCCCGTCCGCGCGCGACATCGCTGGCGACGCACGCCCATGGCTTTTATTGGACGGAGGGCGTGCGCGGCCTCGGCTGGGGAGCCGATTGCGTGCCGACATTGAAGAATGGCTCGACGCTCGGCATCGCCTCGCCGCCGGCGATTCTCCTGCCGGGCGGCGGCGTGGTGACGCCCGATATTCGCGACGCCGAGCGCTTGCAGGGTTTTCCGGCCGACTGGACCGCGCCGGCTGAGGCGCTGGGCCGTCCCGGCTGGCGCTGGTCGCTGGTCGGCAACGCCGTCAGCGCGCCGGTAGCCGAATGGGTCGGCGGCCGGCTCGCGGCGCCCGGGCGCTATGAGCCTTCCCGCGACGGCGCGGTTCTGGAGGAGGGCGTCCGCTGGCCCCGCGCCGCGCGCTATGACGGCGAGCGGCGCTGCGGCGTCGAAATTTCGGCCTTTCCCGTCTGGCGCGAGCGCGCGCCGCTGCATGTTTTCCTGCAGCATCAAGGCAAGCCGCTGTCCGAGCGCGCGAGCGCGGGGTTTCTCGCCCGCACCATGCGGGCGAAGCTGCGATTCGAGCCCGGCTTTCGGGAGGCGGTGGCCGCCCATCTCGAGGCGATGCGCGCCGGCCCCGGCCTCGCCGCCGCCCAATGAGGACGCCGCCGGCCAGCGATCCGGCGCGCTCGGCGCTGATGAAGCGGGTGCGCCAGTCCCGCACCGGGGCGGAGGAGGCGGTCGCCGCGGCGCTGCGGCTGGCCGGGCTCCACTATCGGCGCAACGCCAAAGGCCTGCCCGGCGCGCCGGATTTCGCCAATCGCAGCCGGCGCTGGGCGCTTTTCGTCAATGGCTGCTTCTGGCACCATCACAAGAATTGCCGCCGCGGCACGATCCCGAAACAAAACAACGCCTTCTGGCTGGAAAAATTCGCCGACAATCGCGCCCGCGACGCCCGCAAGGCCAAGGCTCTGCGGGCGTTAGGTTTTCGTGTCGCGATCCTGTGGGAGTGCGAGGCGCTGGATCCGCCCCGCCTGGCGGCGCGCGCCTCCCGCCTCGCCGAGCGGTGGGGTCGGGAAAAATTGGACGCGCCGCGGTAGAGCGCGGTTCACGCCGATCGCCCACGCTTCTGGCCATGCGCCCGACGAATTGCTACAAGCCGCGCAGGGAGCGGTCTATATTCCGTTCCAGCCCCTCGAGATTCACCGCGAGCCAGTCGAGCCATGCGCAGCGCCAAATACGAGCGCGACACGAAAGAGACCCGTATCGCCGTCGCCGTCGATCTCGACGGCGAGGGCAAATCCGATATTTCGACCGGGATCGGCTTTTTCGACCATATGCTCGACCAGATCGCGCGCCACGCGCCGCTCGACCTCACCGTCGCGGCCAAGGGCGATCTGCACATCGACGGCCATCATACGGTCGAGGATGTGGGCATTGCGCTCGGCAAGGCGGTGGATCAGGCGCTCGGCGACCGCAAGGGCATCGCCCGCTATGGCGACGCCCATGTGCCGCTGGACGAGGCGCTCTCCCGCGTCGTGGTGGACGTCTCCGGCCGGCCCTTCCTCGTCTTCGACGTCGCCTTTCCGGCGGCCAAGATCGGCGAGTTCGACACCGAGCTGGTGCGCGAGTTCTTCCAGGCTTTCGCTGCCAATGCGCGCATCGGCCTGCATGTGGAGGCGCTGCGCGGCGTCAACTCGCATCATATAGCGGAGTGCTGCTTCAAGGGCTTCGCCCGCGCCCTGGGCAAGGCGACAGCGCCCGATCCGCGCCGCGGCGGCGTGGTGCCCTCCACCAAAGGCACGCTCACCGGCTGAAAGGGAGGCGGGCCTATGGCCGTCTACACCGTCCTTATACCCGAGGCCGCGCCGGGCGAGGCTCCGCCGCCGGAGCGAATCGTCTTTTTGCGCGACGGCTTCTCGACGCCGGCCTTTCTCTTCGGGCCTTTGTGGCTGCTATGGCGGCGGGCGTGGCTGCCGGCCGTCCTATGGACAGCCGCGCTCGCGTTGATTCTCGGCGGCGGCGTGGCTCTGGGGATCGATCCCGCGGCGGCCTCGGTCTTGCAGCTGGCGCTCGGTCTGCTGCTCGGCCTCGAGGGGCCGCGGCTCGTCGCCTGGTCGCTCGAGCGCAAGGGTTACACGGAGAGCGCCGTAATGGTCGCGGCTAGGATCGATGAGGCCGAGGACGTGTTTTTCGCCAATTGGCGCCCCGCTGGCGTCCTCCCGACGACGGTGACGCCGCGCCCCGGCGGCCGGGCCGCGATGCGTTCGGTCATCGGCGGCCTGTTCGAGGAGCCGCGCGCGTGACGACGGCGATCATCGATTACGGATCGGGCAATCTGCACTCCGCCGCCAAGGCCTTCGAGCGCGCCGCGCGGGAAGGCGAGGGGGCGGAGATCATCGTCACCAGCGACCCGGATGTGGTGCGCCGGGCCGAGCGCATCTGCCTGCCGGGCGTCGGCGCCTTTCGCGATTGCCGCAGCGGCCTCTCCGCCCTCGTCGGGCTGGACGAGGCGCTGCGCGAGGCGGTGATCGAGCGCGGCCGGCCGTTCCTCGGAATATGCGTCGGCATGCAGCTGATGGCGACGCGCGGCCTCGAGCATGGCGAGGCGGCCGGCCTCGGCTGGATCGCCGGCGATGTCGCGGTCATCGAGCCCGCGGACAAGAGCCTGAAAATCCCCCATATGGGCTGGAACACGCTGGAGCTGACGCGCCCGCATGCGCTCTTTTCCGGCATCCCCACCGGAAAGGACGGGCTGCACGCCTATTTCGTGCACTCCTACCAATTCCTGCCCGCTTCGCCCGACCATATCGTGGCGACGACCGATTACGGCGCCCCGCTGACCGCGGCGGTGGCGCGCGACAATCTCGTCGGCACGCAATTCCATCCCGAGAAGAGCCAGAGGCTCGGCCTCGCTCTCATCGCGAATTTTCTGAGGTGGCGTCCGTGATCCTGTTTCCTGCGATCGATCTCAAAGAGGGTCAATGCGTGCGCCTCGTCGAGGGCGAAATGTCCTCGGCGACGGTGTTCAACGACGATCCGACCGCGCAGGCGCAGGCCTTCGCCGCCCAAGGCTTCGAATATCTGCACGTCGTCGATCTCGACGGCGCCTTCGCCGGCGCGCCGATGAACGCCCTCGCCGTGGAAGGCATTCTCGCCAACATAAAGATTCCGGTGCAGCTCGGCGGCGGCATTCGCGAGATGCGCACCATCTCGCGCTGGCTCGACAAGGGGATTTCGCGCGTCATCATCGGCACGGCGGCGGTGCGCGACCCGACCTTGGTGCGCGAGGCGGCGCGGCTCTATCCGGGCCGCATAGCGGTAGGCATAGACGCCAAGGACGGCTTCGTCGCCGTCGAGGGCTGGGCGCGCCGCACCCATGTCTCGGCGCAGGATTTGGGCCGCAGCTTCGAGGACGCCGGCGTCGCCGCCATCGTCTACACGGATATTTCGCGCGACGGAGTCTTGAAGGGCCTCAACATAGAGGCGACGCTCGCGCTCGCCGATGCGCTGAGCATTCCGGTCATCGCCTCGGGCGGCCTCGCCTCGCTCGCCGACATAGAGCGGCTGCTGCAGCCCGACTGCAAGAAGCTCGCGGGCGCGATCACCGGCCGCGCGCTCTATGACGGGCGGCTCGATCCGGCGGAAGCGCTGGCGCTGATAAGGGCGGCGAGGGGAGGGGCATGAGGCCGGAAGAGGTCATCGCCCGCTTGACGTCCCGCGCCGGCGTGGTGCGTGTGAGAAACGTCATGAACCATGTCTTGTGGTTCATGACGGTGGGGACGCTCGCCTTTCTGGCGGCGGCCTATGAATTCCAAGCCGACCCAGTGTTGAGGTATATTTTCGTCTTCTTTGCCGCCCTACCGAGCGTCGTCTTTGTCATCACCCATTTCTATTTTATGTTGAAAAGCCCAGACCGCCTTCAGTCCGAAGAGTTTGTGGTGCGGCAGCACGAGCTTTGGATCGAGTCCCGAAGCAAGAGCGGTCTTCCGCAGAAAATCGAAGGAGAAGGCTTGGAGCTTCCCAATGTGATCGAGGTGGATCCGAGCGAAGGAGAGCAACCGTGAACGCTTTTCTCCTGGTTTATGACAGTTCGAGGATGTCGCGCGACCTCGTGTCCCGGCGCCTGGACAAGATTGCGGAGATCACGAACTGGTACGCCGTCTTCGACAATACGTTTTGCATCTCGTCCGAGCGCGACGCGCGGTGGCTCGCAGCGCAGATCAGGGAAGAGGTGATTCCTGACGTTCGATTCATCGTTACGGAAATCGAGACGAAGAAAAAGGGCGGCTGGCTCCCGAGAATCATCTGGGACTTCATCAATCGCCCGCAGTCTCCGGAATCCTCGGCCGCCTGATGCTCAAATCCCGCGTCATCCCCTGCCTCGACGTGAAAGAGGGCCGCGTCGTCAAAGGCGTCAATTTCGTCGATCTGCGCGACGCCGGCGATCCGGTCGAATGCGCCATCGCCTATGACGCCGCCGGCGCCGATGAGCTGTGCTTTCTCGATATCACCGCCAGCCACGAGAATCGCGGCATCATGCTCGATGTGGTGCGGCGTACGGCGGAGGCCTGCTTCATGCCGCTCACCGTCGGCGGCGGCGTGCGCGTCGAGGACGACATTCGCAATCTCCTGCTCGCCGGCGCCGACAAGGCCTCGATCAATTCGGCCGCTGTGGCGGATCGGCAATTCGTGCGCGAGGCGGCCGAGAAATTCGGCTCGCAATGCATCGTCGTCGCCATAGACGCCAAGCGCGTCGGCGATCATTGGGAGATCTTCACCCATGGCGGCCGTCGCCCGACGGGCGTAGACGCGGTCGAATACGCCAAGGAGGTCACGAGCCTCGGCGCCGGCGAGATATTGCTCACCTCCATGGATCGTGACGGCGCCAAAATCGGCTTCGACATAGAGCTGACGCGCGCCGTGGCGGACGCCGTCGATGTGCCGGTCATCGCCTCGGGCGGCGTCGGCACGCTGGATCATCTCGTCGAGGGCGTGCGCGAGGGCCATGCTTCCGCCGTTCTCGCGGCGTCTATTTTCCACTTCGGCGAGTTCACCATCCCGCAGGCGAAGCGATATATGGCGAAAGCGGGCATACCGATGCGTCTCGACGGCCTGGAGCCCTCATGAGCGATTTTTCCCTCGCCGATCTTGCGCAGATCATCGCATCGAAGCGGGGCGCCGACGCCGCGCAGTCCTACACCAAGAGCTTGTTCGAGGCCGGAACGCCCCGCATCGCCAAGAAATTCGGCGAGGAGGCGGTGGAGACCGTCATCGCCGCCATGGAGGGCGACCGCAAGAATCTGACCAGCGAGGCCGCCGACACGCTCTATCATCTGCTCGTGCTGCTGGAGGCGGGCGGCGTCACGCTCGCGGAAGTGCTCGCCGAGCTGGAGACGCGCACGGTCCAATCCGGCCATGCGGAAAAAGCGTCGCGCGGAGAGCGCAAATGAACGCCGAGGCCTATCTGGGAGCCGGCGTCGCGCTGTCGCCCTATCGGCGCTTCACCCGCGCCGAATGGGCGAGCTTGCGCGCCGACACGCCGCTCACGCTCACGATCGACGATCTCACGCGGCTCAAATCGCTCGACGATCCGATCTCGCTGGAAGAGGTCATCGAGATTTATCTGCCGCTCTCGCGCCTGCTCGCCCTCTATGTCGCGGCGACGCAAGGCCTGTTCAAGGCGACGCAGCGGTTTCTCGGCGCCGAGGACGGCAAGATGCCCTATATCATCGGCGTCGCCGGCTCGGTCGCCGTGGGCAAATCCACGACCGCGCGCATTCTCAAGGCGCTGCTGTCGCGCTGGCCCAACACGCCGAAGGTCGAGCTCGTCACCACCGACGGCTTTCTCTATCCCAACGCCGTGCTCGAGCGCGACGGGCTGATGGACAAGAAGGGCTTTCCCGAGAGCTATGACAATCGCGCGCTGCTGCGCTTTCTCTCCGATGTGAAGGCCGGCCAGCGCAATGTCGCCGCGCCGGTCTATTCGCATCTCATCTATGATGTGGTGCCGGACGAGTTCTTCTATGTCGACAAGCCCGACATTCTCATCGTCGAGGGCGTGAATGTGCTGCTCGCCAGCCGTCCGCGCGAGGATGGGCGGGAGATTCCCTTCGTCTCGGATTTCTTCGACTTCTCGGTCTATCTCCACGCCGAGGAGAATGTGCTCGAGCAATGGTATGTGGAGCGCTTCCAGCGCCTGCGCGAGACGGCCTTCCGCGATCCGCTCTCCTATTTCAAGAAATACGCCGATCTCGACGATGACGAGACGAAGCGCGTCGCCAAGGATATTTGGACGCGCATCAATCTCGAAAATCTGCGCCGCAACATTTCGCCGACGCGCCCGCGCGCCAGCCTGGTGCTGACCAAAGGCGCGGACCATCGCATAGAGGAAGTCGCGCTGCGCAAGCTGTGAGCGCGGCGCGACGGCGCATCCAATTCATTGCAGAGCCGCGCCGTTCGATCGGCGCGGGCCTATTGTCATTGCACAGGAGCGATCATGTCGGAGGCGCCGCATTCGGCGGATTACATTCACGACGAGCGCTTCGATTGGTGGAGCCGTGATTTTCTCCGCCTGCTGAAGACGCGCGCGATCGGCGACGCCATCGCGACCAGCCTCGCCGATTTCGGCGTCGGCGAAGGGCATTGGAGCCTCGGCCTTCTCGGCGCCTTCGTCGATCTACGGGAAGTGACAGGCGTCGATCGGGAGCGCGAATGGTGCGCGCGCTCCGCAAAAAAATATGCCGAGCGCGCGCCGCATATCGCCTATCGCGCGATCGAGGCGGATGCGAGCGACACCGGCCTGCCAGGCGGCTCCTTCGATATCGTCACCGCGCAGACTTTGCTGATGCATAGCCTCGCGCCGGAAAAAATCGTCGCGGAAATGCATCGCGTGGCGAAGCGAGGCGGAACGATCCTCTGCGTCGAGCCGGTCAATCATTTGAATTGGGCGCAGACGTTCGAATTGACCCATTTCCTCGCGCCCGCCGAACGCGCCGCCTTCTATGGCGTTTGGGTCAGATTCGTCGATTTCGTCAAATCGCGGAGAGGCGATCAGGATATAGGTTTGCGCTTGCCGACCTTGCTCGCGCGGGCGGGGCTCGAGAATATACGCATGTGGTCGAACGATCGCGTGCGTCTCGACCCGATCGAGACATACGACATTGACTTTCTGGAAGAGGAAATGGGCCGCGATTGGGTGAGGGAGGCGCTGGCCGGCGCCGAGATCGGCGACGCCGAAATCGAGTTCGTGAAGGCGATCGTCGCGAGAATTCGCGCCGAAAAGCCGCGTGAGCTCGATTTCGTGCCGCGCGCGTCGGCGAGCTTCATTTGCGCCGCGACTGCGCCGTGACCGCCAGCGACACAGAGCCGGCGCGTTCGTCCCCTATATTCCTCGTCGATTCGAGCGAGACCCTTCCGCCCTTTCCCGATGCTCGAGCAGGAGAGCAAGAATGACCAGCCGTCTCGATTACGCTCACGCCGCGCCCGAGGGCATGAAGGCGCTCGGCGCCGTGCATTCCTATGTCGGCGCGAGCCTCGGCAAGGCGCTCGCCGAGCTCGTCTATCTGCGCGTCTCGCAGATCAACGGCTGCGCCTACTGTCTCGATCTGCACACGCGCGCGCTCATCGCCGAGGGCTTCACCGTGGACAAGCTCGCGCTCGTCTCGGTGTGGCGCGAGGCGAAGGCATTGTTCAGCGAGCGCGAGCGTGCCGCTCTCGCCTGGGCGGAGACGGTGACGCGCGTCGCCGAGACCGGCGTCCCCGATGCCGAGTTCGCCGCCGTCTCGACGCAGTTTTCCGAGAAGGAGCTCGCCGATTTGACGATCGCGATCGGCGTGATGAGCGCCTACAACCGCATCGCCATCGCCTTTCGCGCGACGCCCGCCGCGGTGAAGCGCGCCGAGAAGGTCTGAGCGTCGCTCGGGTTGCGCTGGCTCGCCGCTCTGGAACGCGCTAAGTCGGCGGCCAGCTTCCTTTCGCCGACGGCCCGACCTCATGCCAGATCCAGACGACGAAAAATCGCGGTCCTTCGCCGCGGCTCTGATCGCCGTGGGACTCGTCTTCGCGGGCTCTCTCGCTTCCGCCGCGGGCGTGACGCTGCTCGCCTATCTCGCCACCTTGCTGTCGGGCGGCGGCGTATCCTCGGGCTGGACCCACGCCGCCGCCATCATCATCTTCGCAGCGACCTATTTCGTCATCGCGCTCGGCGAGGCGCCGGGGCTGCGGCTCGATCGCGCCGGCGCGGCGCTGCTCGGCGCCAGCCTTATGGTCGGGCTCGGCGTGCTGCCGCTGGACGCGGCCTATCGCGCCATTGATTTCGACACGATCACGCTGCTGCTCGGCATGATGATCGTCGTCGCCAATCTGCGCCTCTCCGGCTTTTTTCGCTTGGCGAGCAATTTCGTCGTCGCGCGCGCGAAGACGCCGCTCGCTCTGCTCGCCGCCATCGTGCTGGTGACGGGCGCCTTCTCGGCCTTTCTCGTCAATGACGCCATCTGCCTGGTGATGACGCCTTTGACGCTCGAGCTGACGCGCCGGCTGAAGCGCGATCCGCTGCCCTATCTCCTCGCCGTGCCCATGGCCTCCAATGTCGGCAGCGTGGCGACGATCACCGGCAATCCGCAGAACATGATCATCGGCGGCCTGTCGCATATTCCCTATGGCGCCTTCGCCGCGGCGCTGTGGCCGGTCGCCGCCTTCGGCCTGCTCGCCACTTTCGTGCTGGTCGCGCTGTTCTACCGCGGCGAGTTTCTCACGCGGGAGAGACTGCCCGTCGCGGCGCCTGCGCCGGCGCGGGCGCGCGGCTTTCTCGTCGTCAAATCCGTGCTGGTGACGCTGGCCATGATGGCGCTCTTCTTCGCCGGCCAGCCGGTCGCGAAAGTGGCGATCGTCGGCGGCGCGCTGCTGCTGGTCACGCGCCATGTGAAGGCGGAGAAGGTCTATCGCGAGATCGACTGGCCGCTTCTCTTGATGTTCGTCGGCCTGTTCATCGTCGTCGAGGGACTCGAGGCCACTGTGCTGACGCCGGAGGCCGTCGCCTCCATCGGCCGCTTCGATCTCTCCAACGCCGGTGTTTTGGCGGTGGTTTCCGCTGTCCTCTCCAATCTCGTCACCAATGTGCCGGCGGTACTGGCGCTAAAGCCCTTCCTCGCCGGCGCGGCCGATCCGCAGCGCGCCTGGCTCGTCGTCGCCATGGCCTCGACTCTGGCCGGCAATCTGACGCTCATCGGCTCCGTCGCCAATCTCATCGTCGCCGAGCGCGCCCGCGCGGCCGGCGTCTCCATCGGCTTCTGGGCGTATTTCAAGTTGGGCGCGCCGCTCACGCTGATCACCATCGCCTTCGGCGCATGGCTTCTGTGACGCGAGGCAACTTTTCCTCTCGCGCCGCGTTTTTATGCAAAGAGGGCCGGGGGCTCACGAGGGAGGTCGAAATGGCGACCGCTATCCCTGAACTTCACATGATCTCGAGCGAGCATATCGTCGGCGCGAAAATCTTCGATCAGAGTGGCAAGGAGATCGGTGAGATCGATCATCTGATGATCGATCCCATCACCGGCCAGGCGCGCTACGCCGTCGTCGATTTCTGCGGCTTCATGTGCCTGCGCAAAGGCCATCACGCCGTGCCGTGGAAGGCGCTCTGCTACGATCAGGACAGGCGCCGTTATACGACTTCTGTGACGGAGCAGATGCTCGAGAAGGCGCCGGAATATAGCGAGGCGAGCTGGACCGATCGCGACTGGGAGACGCGCATCCACCAGCATTACGGCGCGGCGCCCTATTGGGAAGGCGCGGCGCTGGAGGGGCGCCATTGATTTGATGCGAGCCTGACGGCCGCGAGCCGTCAGGCTCGCTCGGTGTCCCATCAAATATGAATCGCCCGCCCGAAGGCGTCGAGCGCGCTCTCATGCATCGTCTCGGAGAGCGTCGGATGCGGGAAGATAGTCTCCATCAGTTCCGCCTCTGTCGTCTCCAGATTCATCGCGATCACGAAGCCCTGAATCAGCTCCGTCACCTCCGCGCCGATGAGATGCGCGCCGAGCAGACGTCCGCTCTTCGCGTCGAATATGGTCTTCACCAGCCCCTCTGTCTCGCCCATGGCGATGGCCTTGCCATTGGCGATGTAGGGAAAGCGCCCGATCTTCAGCTCATGTCCGGCCGCTTTCGCCGGCGCTTCCGTGAGGCCGACGGAGGCGATCTGCGGATGGCAATAGGTGCAGGCGGGAATGCGCGTGCGCTCTATCGGGTGCGGCGAGAGTCCGGCGATCGCCTCCACGCAGACGACGCCCTCATGCTCCGCCTTATGAGCGAGCATGGGCGGACCAGCGACGTCGCCGATCGCATAGATTCCGGCGATATTGGTGCGGCCGAGGCCGTCGGTGGCGATGACGCCGCGCTCCGTCTTCACGCCCAGAGCCTCCAGCCCCAGTCCCTCGCTATTGGGGACGACGCCGACGGCGGAGATGACGCGCTCCGCCTCTATGCGCTGCTCGCCGCTCTCGGTCGCGATCGTCGCCACGACGCCATTGTCGCTCTTGTCGAGCTTCGCGAGCTTGGCGCTGGTGATGATTTTTATCCCTTGCTTCTCGAAGGATTTGCGCGCCAGCGCGGCGATCTCGGCGTCTTCCGCCGGCAGGATCTGCGGCAGCGCCTCCACCAGAGTCACCTGCGCTCCGAAGGTCGAATAAAAGGACGCGAATTCGACGCCGATTGCGCCGCCGCCGACGACGAGCAGAGATTTCGGCATGGAAGGCGGCAGCAGCGCCTCGAAATAGGTCCAGATACGCTCGCCGTCCGGCTCGAGGCCCGGCAGGGCGCGCGGCCGCGCGCCGGTCGCGACGATGATGTGCTTCGCCGAATAGAGGCCTTCGCCGAGTATGTTCTTCGGTCGGGGGAATTGCGGTCGCGCGGTTCCCTTGGGCGCGGCGACGCGAATCTCGCCCGGAGCGGCGAGCGCGGCCTCGCCCCAGATCACATCGATCTTGTTCTTCTTGCACAGGAACTCGACGCCGGCGTTGAGCCGTCCGGCCACTGCGCGCGAGCGCTTCACCAGCGCCTCGGCGTCGAAGGAGACCTCGCCGTCGATGCGCAGGCCGAAATCCTTCGCATGTTTTGCGAGCCGAAAGACATCGGCCGAGCGCAGCAGCGCCTTGGTGGGAATGCAGCCCCAATTGAGGCAAATGCCGCCCAAATGCTCACGCTCGACAATGGCCGTCCTCAGCCCGAGCTGCGCGGCGCGGATGGCGGCGACATAGCCGCCCGGTCCGCCGCCGATGACGATGAGATCATAAGAATTGGCCATGGAAGCCCTCGCGACCCTCGGCGCCGCTCGAATGATTCCCTTCGAGCCGCTGCGCTCTCATATGTGGCCGATGCGCGCGCCGGGCGCCATAGGCGCGGGGCGTCAGGGCCGCGTCAGCTGCCGGCGCAGTTCCGCGCGCCCGCGCCGCTCGAAATGCGCGCGGGCGGAAGGATAGCAGCCGCGCGCGATCAGAAAGCCGACGTCTGGATTGCGCGCGATGTAGGCCTCGGCGTCGAAATTCTCGGGCGTGGCGGGCTGGTCGCCCGGGATCATCTGCACGCGTCCCTCATAGCGGCCATAGCGCGCGAAATGCGCGCGGCCGGAGAGAATGCTCCCGCTGCGAACTTTCTCGGCCACATCGGGATTGGCGTAGAGATAGGCGCGCTCGTCGAAATTCTCGAGCGTGGCGATTTGCGCGAAGCTCGCTTCCGGCGGCAGATTGGGCAAGGGCGCAGCCTCGCGCGACGTCAGCGGGCGCAGCTCGCGCAAAAAGGCGAAGGCGCGGCGCAAGGCGCGGCCGCCGGACGCCGCGGCCGCCTCCAGCCGCAGCGGCGCCAGCTCCGCCGCGCTGATGCGCGCGCCGCGCCGATCGGCCTCGGCGGCGATGTCGTAGAAGCGCAGAAAATGCGCATAGCCCCGCGGATCGCGGGCGTAGAGCTGCGAGAGCAGATCGGCCCCCGCCGGCGCGGCCGCGAGGCACCGCGCATCCTCGGCCTTGGGGCCATGGAAATGCACGATGGACGCTCCCCATTCGACGCCCCAATAGGGCTTCCAATGCATGGCGAGCGGCAGATGGTCCCAGCGCCCGGCGAAATGCGCGTTGAGCGCCTCTTGATCGTAATGATGCGGCGCGCCGAGCGCCGCGCGTGCGCTCCGCATCAGCGGCTCATATTCGGCGCGCATGGCCGGGACGTTGAGGAGCAGCACGCCCGAGCAGAATTGCGACCACTCATGCGGCTCGTGCTGGGGCGCGGCGGCGAAATAGCGCGGCCGCAGCGGCGACAGCTCGACCGGCCGGGCGAACAGCACGTCGCAATCGGTGTAGAGGACGAAATCGTCCTTCGTCTCGATGAGGGGAATCTCGAGCCGCAGAAAGGCGCCGGCGGCGATGGAGCGGCTCCAGTCCGGCGTTTCCGCCGTCGCTTCTATGGCCTCGATGAGGCCGGAACGCCGGCTGTGGATATGGACGGGCGCGTCATGGCCGAGAGTGGCGCGGAGCCGGTCCGCCTCGCCGTCGAAGACGAGATGCGGCTCGAGCCCCGCTAGGTCGATCGCCGTGCGGACGGCGACGCGCAAATGCCCGGCGTAGCGGTCGAGAGCCGACGCATTCAGGCAGGAATACCATTTCATCCGAAAGGATTCCCGCGTCGATGCGTCGGCGCCGACGGATCAGGCCGTCTGCGGCAGCGCGGCCTTGGCCTTCTCGACGATGGCCTTGAAGGCCTCCGGCTGGGTGATGGCGAGCTCCGACAGAACCTTGCGGTCCACCGTGACGCCGGCCTTGGCGAGTCCGTCGATGAAGCGGCTGTAGGTCAGGCCCAGCTCACGCACGGCGGCGTTGAGGCGTTGAATCCACAAAGCGCGGAAGACGCGCTTCTTGGCCTTGCGGTCGCGCGTCGCATATTGCATCGAGCGATCGACCGCGGCCTTGGCGGCGCGGATGGTGTTCTTGCGACGGCCGTAGAAGCCTTTGGCGGCATCCAGGGTCTTTTTGTGCTTGGCGTGCGAGGTGACGCCGCGTTTGACGCGAGCCATGACATGATCCTTTCAGGAAATCCGAAATCGGGGGAAGGGGAGAAGCTCAGCCGTTGGGCAGGAAATACTTCTTGACGTTGTCGCCGTCCGTCTTGAACAGGACGGACGTCCCGCGCAGATTTCGGATCTGCTTGTTGGTGCGCTTGATCATGCCGTGGCGCTTGCCCTTCTGGGCGTAGACCACCTTGCCGGTGCCGGTGATCTTGAAGCGCTTTTTGGCGCCCGATTTGGTCTTCAGCTTGGGCATTTTGCTCTCCTGGGCTCGAGGCCCTGTTCTGCGCGCCGGTCTCCCGGCGCTTTATTCGCGCGAGCGAAAAGAACCGCCACGGCAGCCCATCACTGGCCGGGCGGTTCGGAAGCGCGGCTTATAAGCGGAAAGACAGGAGGTTGGCAAGAGCTGCGTCGCTCGGCTCGCATATGACGCGGGTCTAGCTATAGGACCCCAGCTCGTAGAGCTCGACGCCGAGCGCCTCGCTGCATGCGTCCAGAAAGCGGCGCGACA
The DNA here is from genome assembly GCF_000745215.1 of Methylosinus sp. PW1. NCBI lineage: Bacteria > Pseudomonadati > Pseudomonadota > Alphaproteobacteria > Hyphomicrobiales > Methylocystaceae > Methylosinus > Methylosinus sp. PW1. The sequence goes on along the minus strand of NZ_JQNK01000009.1, from coordinate 841,845 downwards.
GTTTTCCTTCTTTTCCGTCTTCGATGGCGGGAGGAATGGATTTCTCGCAATCTATCACCACAGCGAAGCGATAGCATATGCCGCCATGGATCGTCTGGCTCTCGCCGGTCGCGCCATTGGTGAATGTGACGAGCTTTTCCCGAGGCTGGTAACTCGAGCCGCAGGAGGGACACAGGCGCCGAATAGCGACGTCCTCGAACGGCGCGCGCGCATAGGACAGGTCCTCGCCGCATCGGCAATGCGGGTCGACAGCTCCGGTTCCGTCGTAATGGTTGATCGTCTCCGCGCGGAAATCTTCGCTTGCCTCGATCAGCAGCCGATAGTTCGGCGGATCGTCGCGGCTCGGGCTCTGCTCGAAAGGATAGGCCAGACCATCTGCGAGAGGGTCTTCGATTGTCCAGCCGACAGTCACAGCGCGATCGGCCAACGCGGCGAACGATTCCTCGGTGAGTGGAACGGCGAAGGGTCGATCAATGTCCACGAGATCGAGAAGATTGGTCCGCGTGGGCGTGGCGGAACCGAAAATTCGTTTCCACCAAGGCTTCGGAGGTTCCTGCGCCGCAGAGGTAGCTCGTTCCGCGGCCTCGCGACGCCAATCATCGAGGAAATAGGTCGGGCCATCGCCCGCTTCGGGGCGTGGAATGAAGCGCGCCGCCGTCAACGCGTCGATGAGCGCTGCAATGCGCTCGGGTTCGGGACGAAAGGAATTGTCGAGCGGAATCAGATAATGCGCATAATAAAGGCCCATGCGCGCTCTCTCGTTCGGACCACAAATAAGGATATGACTAGTAGCTCGTATCGATGCGGATTACGCCATTTTGCTACCGCAATTTCGATACTGTGTCGAGCGTCGGTCGCCAAAGCCCTTCGGCGCGGCGGTCAGCGATGCGGCTCTGCCGCATTCGCGGGGGCGGGCTCGCTCCTCGTAGAAGGCAGCGCCCATCGTAGCGCATTCGGCAGCGTAAGGCTCCAGGCTGCGAAATCGTGACCTCCATCGAATTCGACATAATGAGGTTGGTAGCCGTGTCGTAGCAATGCGTCTCGAAATCTCTTCACCCCTTCGATCTGGGAGACCGCCTGAAAAACATCCTCTTTGTGCAGAATGTTTTCTTGCGTTTCTCTAAGGCCGACATCCAGGTAGAATTCTGTTTTCGGCTTGCGATCCAGCGTCTCGAAGCAGTCGATAATCCAGCAGTCGTTCGACCAGAACGAGCCGGACTGGGCGATCACCTTGGTGAAACGGGACGGGCACATCATAGAGACATAAGCCGCGGTCAGACCAGTATAGCTGAGACCGGCGATCACGCGCTCCTGGGCTCCGAGAGCGCTCGGATAGGCTCTCTCCAGCCATGGGAATAGCTCTTCTTCTATGAAGCGAGCGAAAGGAGAATAGCAGGGGCATTCCACCCATCGGGATGCGGCGCTCTCCACAGAGACAAAGACAAAAAGTGAGCTATCGATGTCACCCTGGGAATCGAGGGCGTCGATGATCGAGGTCGCCCCGACACGGTCCCGGTAAAGCTCCGCATCCAAAAACACCGTCAGGTTCGAGGCTCTATTCCCCGGCTCTCGCACCCATATCGCGCGCTCGTTCGCGAGATGGACGCTCTTTAAAAGGTGCTGCGTTTCTTTCATTTCTTGTCCAACTTCGTGTCGGCGGCATTGTCGATTCGAATACCCGACGCCGTCTATGGCCGAATCCCCGCGGCATTGCGCTTCTGGCGCGACCTTCGCGATAACCGGCTGCGCAGCGCCCGCGCGCCTGCTATGATCGGGCCGCCGAGCCGGGCCGCGGGCCGGCAAAGGAGCGCGGGCGATGATCACCGTCTTCGGCGAAGGGAGAGGGTTCCGGGTCGTCTGGCTGCTGGAGGAGATGGGGCTCGCCTATCGTCTGCGGCCGGTGGATTTGATCGCCGGCGTCGAGCGCGACGCGGAATTTCTCGCCGTCAACCCGGCCGGCTTCATTCCGGCGATTCAGGATGGCGACGTGGTCATGGTCGAGTCGATCGCGATCATGGAATATCTGATGGCGCGCTACGGGCCGACGCCGCTCGCGCCAGACCCGCGCGACCCCGCTTTCCCCGCCTATCAGCAGTTCCTTCACCTCGGCGAGGCCGGCCTCGCCGCTTTCATGTATCTCGTCGTCGTCAGCCGCAATCTCGCGCCCGCGGCCGAGCGCGACAATTGGGGCGCCCGCAAGGCGTTGAAAATTTTCGAGAGCCGCCTGGGGCTGGTCGAACGGCGCCTCGCGCGCTCGCCGTTTCTCGCAGGCGAGCGCTTCACGGCGGCCGATATTTCCGTGACCTATGCTCTGGAGTTCGCCCAAAGGACCGGCTGCTTCGTCCTTGGCGAGGCCGAGCGCGATTATGTGGCCCGTGCCACCCGCCGTGACGCCTATGCGCGGGCGATGGAGACATGTCTCGCCACCAAGGCGTGGGCCGCCGAGGCCGCCGGGCGATGACCTCGCATCGCCGAGATGCGACGCGAACCGGCCTTCGCCCGAATCTGCGCCCTCACTGCGGCTTGGCCAGCCGCCACAGCCATAGGCAGAGGCCGAGCAGCACGATCAGCGCCACCGCGCTCGGCCATAGCGGCATCGAGGAGCCGCCGACCTGAATATCCGGCTGCGTCGCCAGACGCCCCGCCTGTCCGAGCGCCATCAGTCCGAAGATGACCGCCGCCACTTTCAATCCGGTGATCTGTGAATGCATCGCTTCGTCCTCCAGAAATCCTCGGTGCGCTCATATAAAAGCGCGCGTGGCGGGGAAAAGGGCGCGCGGCATTGCGGCCGCGTCCCGCTCGGCCTATCTGCAGGCCATATGCAGCGGAGGCTTGGATGCGGCAGCCGACGATTTTCATCTCTCACGGCGGCGGCCCCTGCTTCTGGCTCGACGGCCCCATCGCTAGCGCTTTCGAGGGGCTGAAGGCCTATCTCGGCGGCCTGCTCGCGTCTCTGCCGGAGCGTCCGCGCGCCATTCTCATGGTCTCGGCGCATTGGGAGGAGAAGCGGGTCACTCTCGGCGCGGCGAAAGCGCCCGGCATGATCTTAGATTATTACGGCTTCCCCGAGCACACCTATCGCCTGAGCTATCCCGCGCCCGGCGCGCCGGAACTGGCCGAGAAGGCGCGTGGCCTGCTGGCCGCCGCCGGCGTCGAGACGGCGCTGGACGCCGCGCGCGGCTTCGATCACGGCGTCTTCGTGCCCCTGCTGATCGTCGAGCCCGGCGCGACGATCCCAATTCTCACTCTGTCTTTGCGCGACGATCTCGATCCCGCCTTTTTTTCACGGATTGTCACTTTTAACGACCAAGCGTAAGGAAGGCGGGTCCCTATGGGCTCTCGGATTGATCTCATCTACGTGACTCGACGGAGGCACGATAGCGGAGTGAAGACTCACAATTTCGGCGAGCATGTCGTCAAGTAGCTTGCCTTCGGATCCCGCAGCCGCTCGCACATCCATTAGCTTGGCGACGGCCTCGAAGAACTCTTCGGAGAGGCCGCGATGGTGCTCGGCAGCCTTGTTAACGAGGCTGCGCATCGCGCGCAGATGGGACTTGTTTCCCATTTTGAAATAGCTGATTTGAGCGAGTGCCAAGTAATGTCGACACGTAGTTGTCGGCTGTGAGTGGCCAAGTGCTTCGGCGACTGCGTGCAGAACGTCGTTTTCGATAGTTTGATCCCAGCGGAAGGCGTTGTCGCTGAAGCGTTTAGCCCACAGCTTTTTTGCGTAATTGGTGGCGAAATGGGCCCGCAGACGGTGGCCGCTGCCTTCGACGCCGCATTCGGAGAACGCTGTTTTCATGATGTCTTCTAGCGTAGTCGCCAAGAGCGCTTTGTGAGTCTTTTCCGAGAGAAAAAGATTCGATGGCAGCCTGTCGCATTGCCAAGCTGCGATTTGGGCTTGCCGCACTTCCCAGATCCCAATCTCAATCAGGTCACGGAAAAATTCGAGTGGAAAGGGGACATCGCGCTGGACACCGCCCTTGCCCACTATGCGTACGTAGATGTGATCCCGCTTGTCCTTGATAAGCCGCTGCAATCCCTCCAAGACGGCCTTCCGCCCAGGCTCCCAATGCGCGATCGAATCGAGTCCGTTCAGGGCCGGATTCCAGCCGGCTGCTCGCGCTTCCGACATTGAATCTGGGGTCCGTAAACGAATGCTTTCCCTCCTGAGCGCTTGCTCGATCATCCCGATCGTCAACCCCGCAACTTCGTGTGCGCGAAGGCCGGCCTCGGCCATCGTGCGGCCAATGAGCCAATCACGGTCGGCGACGTTTGCGTCCTTTGGCGTATTTCGAAGATGGCTAAGTATGGCGTGGACGGCGGAATCATCGGGAATGGGACGCTTCGTCATTTTTCGACCGGTGGAAGCGGCGCATTTCCAGAAAAGCTTGGAAGAGCCTCGATGCTCATCAGGTCTTGCCGAGGTAATCGGGCCATTCTGGCCGACAAACGACCGCTTGCTGAAATTGGCCTCAGCGGCGTGTACGTAGAATTCGAATACGACTGCAAGCTTGAGATGTATTCGATCCTCGCTCTCAGGATGGTCATGCTTTTGGGGAGCTTTTTCCCACAATTCCAGCTTTTTCTTGCGTTTTAACAGCAATTGCTCTCGCCAGTCGATCAGAACGCGATCGTCGACGTCGTCCCACGGCCGTCCCATGCTGTCCAGGTGAGCCTTCCATTCCCTCAGCGCGTAGGCTTCTGTCTTCATCGAGGATATTTTAACGCGCTTGTAGCGACAAGACATTCCAAAATAGTTGAGAAATGGCTCGAATATCGTCCCATCAAGATCGAGTATCATCGGAAGTTTGCTCGCGTTTACACCCTCCCATTTGAAATCGTCAGGCAGAAACGTCAGGCCGTAATCCGTCGTTTTATATGTTGGCATGGTTGTTCGCCGTCAAAAGGTTGGCCAGATTGGTGACGCGGTCGAACACGCGGGGCTCCGCAGCGACGGCCTGTTGGGCCGCCTCGATATCGCCGACGAGCACTACCTGGCGGACGCCGCGGGTGAGAGCCGTGTAGACCAACGTCCTGTCGAGCAGTTGGCTCTTGCCGACGACGACGATAACCCGCGACCATTGGCTGCCTTGGGCTTTGTGGACAGTCAGACCGTAAGCCCGCTGGACACGGTCGACGAGGTCGACCTGTGTGAGATAGTGGCTATTGCCATCGAGAACCGCCTCCGCATGGACGACATCCCCGGTGAATCTCGGTGCGCCGTCCTCGTCCATGGCTTCCGAAAGGCGCAGTAGTGCGCCTTGCTGTCCTTGTTCACCGGCGTTGGCGAGAAACATCGGCGGGTCGATTGATCTGATTATCGTGCCGAGCGAGCCGTTATTCAGGCCTCGCTCCCAGTCGTTTTCCCTAAATATGATCGGGCAGCCCTCGCAAAACCCCGAGTACTCGCGATCATCGAGTCGGACCGCGCGTCGCTCGGACAAGCGGCGGTCGTAGAGGTCTTCGTTGAGGCTGCCCACTTCCGCGTGCGTCGTGCCGAGAATCTGGACCTCAGCCTCGTCCCCCTCCGCAGTGACGAGAGCGTCATAGACGTCCGCGATCGTCGCGAGATCGTCCCGCGAGCAGGGAAGAATGCTGACGCCGACGGCGGGACCGGAATACGCAGGGATCGCCGGCCAATTCCCCGAGCGGATCGCGCCGGCGATGGCGGGGATGCCGGTCGCTCCGTCCTGCCTGTAGACGCGCGTAAGGTGCGCACGTGGAGCCGGCGAATCCGGGCGACACAGCAAATGAAACGTCAGACCGGCTCCAATCGGCGGCAATTGCGCTGGATCGCCGACCAAGACGAGACGCGCGCCGGGGCCCAGCTTGCGCAGGATGCCGAAGAGGGTCGCCACGTCGACCATGGACGCCTCGTCGACGACATAGGTGCGAGTGTCGAGGCGGTCGGTCTCCTCAGAATCCTGGTGCAGGAACCCCGCGATCGTGATCGCCTTCCTGCCGGTCGCCTCATGCATGCGCTTTGCCGCGCGCCCCGCCAAGGCCATTTGCACGACCTCGCTTCCGATCGCGTCCAGAGCGGCATAGAGCGCAGTGAGGCTCGCGGTCTTGCCCGCGCCGGCGACGCCGCTCACGACGGCGATTCGGTTCTCGAGAGCCGTCCAAACAGCGCGCTCCTGCTCCTCGCCGAGGGGATGCTGCGCTGCTTGCCAGTCGGCGAGTGCCTGCCGAGCTTTTTGGCGTTCCGATGGACCGAATTCCGAGGACAGGAGGAGATCGTTTTGCGCGGGGTCGTCTTGGCCATCGATCATGCGGCGGATCCGGGCGGCGACGTATTGCTCGAGGAGCCAGGCGCCGGACGATTGATACAGTCCGCTGTCCTCGTCCCGAAGCCAGCCGCCCCCTGCGTACGGATTTCCGACCGCCCGGAAAGCTTGTTCCTCGGAGCCTGCTAGGATCGTGCGGGTCCGGGCGACGATGGAGTCGTGCTCGAGAGCCGTCGAGCCGTCGCGGTCGTAGGCACGGTAAAGAACCTCGGCAACGGCGGCATGCTCACGTCTCGGGTCGTCGGGCGAGATGCCGAAATTCCCAGTGGCAATTTCGTCCACGGATCGCCACCCCAAGCCGAACGCGAGGAGACGGTAGGGGTCGGCCTCCACCTTCTGGATCGCTCGGGCTCCGTAAAAATCGAGCAGAGCGGTGCCCAATTTGACCGGCAGGCGATGCTTGTCGAGCCATTCGACGACGTCGCCCAGTTGGAATGTGCGCCATCCTTCGACGAGCACGGTGGCGGCGTCGATTGTGACGACTTCGGACAACTTATCGACGTCCTCGCGATCGAGGAGGCCTCGAAGATCGTCGCCAAACCGTTCCCAGAGCGCAGCGGCCTTGGTCTTTCCGATGCCAGGAAATCGTGCGCTGGAGAGCGTCGCGACCATGTTGCGACCATAGGGTCTCACCAAAGTCGCGGTCACCGCGCGAAGCTGCGGTCGCCCCCGATACTGCTCGGAGAGTCCCTCGAACTTCCAAACATCGCCTTCGAAAACGCCTTGTTTTCCGAGGGTTTTAGCCGGGATTCGGATCAGATACGACCCCCAAGACTCCGCGCCCGTGACGTCCGTCCGCATCGCGACGACGATTGCCCCCCTCGTCGGCGCCGCCCAGCGAATGTTGGATATCTGCGCTGTCAAGCTCACGTTCGGCTGTTTCACCATGGCAGGCGACCGGAATTCGGCAGCGTCAGGTCCACGTAGCCCTTTTTCCGCAGCTCCGCCTTGAGGTATCTGTTCTCCTCCTCGATCTGAGCGATCTTTCCTTGCAGCTCTTTGACCTTTTCGACCGCGACGACCTCCTTCTGCGATCGATGCCCCGAGGCTCTCTGGTCGGCCGCGGCCAAAGCCGAACGATTTACCGAGCCTTCGATCTCGGCGAGGCGGTCTCTTATGGTCGGATTCGTACGGAAAACGTCGCGATTCACCCCGAGGTCTCGGACCATGACCGAGCGGATCAGCTTTCCGTCGGGGCCCCAAGGGAGGGTTCCGCTTGCCTCCCTTTCGGCGATGTACACAAGAAACCGCTCCGCATAGACTTTGCCGGCTTCCGCGCCGCTCATGCCTTTCACGCTCATGTCGGTTCTCCTGCCCGATTGCGAGACAAGCTTCTCGTTAGATTTGGCAAAATGCCGAACAGCTCATTGCCGGCGACAATTATCAGAGGCCTATACGCTTCAGCATTTCAGGAGTCGGAAGAGGAAGGGCGTTTGCCAGAGGTACGAGGATTCTCCTTTCGAAAGGCCAGTGATTTCGATTTTACATCCTGTACCAAGATACTCCCCTTCAACTTGTCGCGTGTAAGGTCGTCGATGTCAAAGACTTGCGCGCATAGATCCTTGACTATTTTCACAGTGTCATCATCGGCGGCGCTCATGAATCCTTCGATATCAGAGCAAAACTTCTTGATTTTTTGTGAATTTAATTGCGGAATTGATTCGCCGCATACATAATATTTTATCGCCATAATTATGTGCCATCTAGCTTTCGAATACCGTTGATCTATCCGTTTATTTCCAATAAGTATTGTAAGTCTATATAAAGTATATGCTGCCACATGGTATACGTCCTCTAAATACGCGGGGTTGAAAACAAGAGATCTCATCTCACTGGTCAATCTGTTTGGATACCGACTTGCGATTTCTGGCTTATCAAGAAACATGGCTGCGACGCATCTGGCCAACTCTTTTATGTCAAAGACCCGAATCGCCTTGACATTCTCGTCGCGTGAGAATTGATTTCGACGGCGTTCAAAATATAGGCGGAATTCGTCGTCAGCTCCGCGTGCTTCGAAGTATCTTTCGAGAGCTTTAACTGCATCCAGAGTGGCTAAAAACTGCTCTTCATCTACCTTAGCTTGTCTGTTTGTAGAACGAACTATGTCATCTACAACGGATGGGTCTGAAGTCTCGATAAGCTTAAGCATGATAGTTGCGTCATCATCGATTTTGTTCCAGTTCTGAAATAGAACATTCGATGTCTGGCAGCCATTCACAATCTGAAAATCTTTAATGGAAATCTCCAGACCACTGCTACGTACGTCTGGTGAAATCATTGTAATACCGTTGTTCAGGATGCCAAATCGTTTTTGCTTGTTCGGATCGGCGATTGTTTCCGCCATCTCTTTGTTGACGTCCCCTTCGACCCCGAGAAAATCACGCACATTTTCTTCGAAAATGTGCGGTCGCAAACGCCCGTTTTTGTCGACGAGAATCTGCTCGATAAAGTCTTTAGCCCTCACGGTGACGGCGTAGCCCTCTTCGATTCCTGGCGTTCGCGGAAATGCCGCGCTGCCAAGCACTCGAAGGGTAGCTTCGACTTGACCCTCGGCAGCTTTCCACATCTCGACGATACTGTCGCGATTTACCAAGAACACCTCGCTGTCGCTGAAATAGCCGGTGTTTTCCAAGGAGGCTTTTATCGCCTGCTGTGCTGAAAGGATCTCGCGGTCCGCCGACGCCCGTGCGGTCGTGGCGAAGAACGCCTCGACCTTCGGCTTGCCGTCGCGTATTTTTCCAACGTGTTTCAGCACGCCATCGAATACTTCACGCACGTTTTTTATGTAGTCAGCCTGTGGATAGGCCGATTTTTCCGCTAGAAAATCGTTTATTGCAGATTCGAAGACGTTGATCTCGGCCTTATCCCAAGCTTCTGATGTCTTGGCCTGCGCGAAGACAATTGTCACGTCGGCGTCCCGCTTCCGACCCTTCATTGCCTCCTCGACTTCCTCGATGGAAGACACATACGAGTCATCAACAAATATCATAATGCCGTCGAGCCCGGGGTCGTCGCCTTTGTAAATAAGATCCTTTGGGTCTATATGCTCTGCACAGTGCTGACGGAACACTATATAATTCAGAAATGCCTCAAACTGCTTTGTTTCATTTTCGCCTATTGCATGTTTTCTCTCGAAATCGTCTAGGTGGCTTTTGACAACGCGATGCATGGGGAGGCTTTCTATGCGTTCGACGGGAAAGAGATAGCGAATTCAGATGGGCGGTTCGCCTTGTTTGAGGGCCGAGTTTTGCTACCGATACCGCTAGGGAACCGTCTTCATCAACGGTCGGACTTCATGAAGGTGTGAGTAGAACTCGGCATCTCGACCTGCCCACGTTCGCCTCGAAGACCGCCCGCGCAAATCCGGGCGGCGTGACGCTGCGTAGGTTCCCCCGGTCCGAGGTCTCGGGCATGTGGTTGATGAACTTCGGACGTCCGATGGGGATCGGCCTTTTCTGCGGGAAGCGGAAGCCGCCGCCGGTCCATAGGCACGTCCTTTTCGGATAGTCGTCGGCCTCGCCGCCCTCATAGCCGCCGAATTCGTTCGGGTGGAACGAGAAGTCCGGGCGCCGCCAATAGCTGCTGAGGGTGCTGACGGGGTTTTCGATCATCCAGGGGGCCTGAGACCACTCGCAAATGCGCCGGCAGGCGTCGACGAGTTCCGCGGCTGACGCCAAGGTCCCCACGCCCTTGTCTCGGAACCAGCGCGCCCCGCTGACCGCGAGATGCGTGCAGGGCGGCGCGGCGAACACGATCGCATAGCGGCGCGGCGGCGGCATCCACGCCCGGACATCCGCGCCGATCCAGGTGATCCCGTCGGAGCGCTTTGCAAAACCGGCGAACCCGTGATTCTCTGGGGCGTCCGAGGGATGTGAGTCACCGATGTCACGCCGCAACTTCAGCCAACCTTCGCTCGCCGACGCATTCGTGAAAGCCTATTCTCGTCCTGGTGGGTTTCTGGAAGATATCGCCAAGACGTTCGAGTGGAGCGCGTTCGACGTTATTTTGCGTCCGCTGCATTCTTCGAGCGACGGCGCGCCGGCCTATCCGCCACTGACCATGTTCAAGATCGTGCTGTTGCAGCAGTGGTATGGGCTGTCCGACCCCGCCGCCGAGGAGGCTGTGCGCGATCGCCTGTCGTTTCGGCGCTTTTGCGGGGTTCCGCTGGACGAGGAGACGCCGGACCATTCATCGATCTGGCGGTTTCGTCAGCGGCTCGCCAAGCTCGGCCTCGACGAGAAACTACTTGCCGAGGTCAATCGACAACTCGACGCGCGCGGGCTGATCGTGAAGCGCGGCACGCTGGTCGACGCCACTATCATCGCGGCCGCCGTGAAGCCGCCGCCCCACGACGAGGGGCAGGTCAATCCGCGCGACCCGGACGCGAGCTTCACCAAGAAGAACGGCGAGACCTACTTCGGCTACAAGGCGCATCTGGCGGTCGACGAAGAAAGCGGCATCGTGCGCCAAGCGGAGATGACGAGCGCCGATCTGCACGACAGCCAGCGCGGCGAGGCGATGATCCAGGGCGATGAAGAGGCCTATTACGGCGACAAGGCATATGATAGCGCAGCGCTACGCAAGGCGTTGAACGACAAGAAGATCGACGACAAGATCGCCTATAAGGCGAAGCGCGGAGCGCGACAGCCGGACTGGCAGAGATGGTTCAACAAGACGGCGTCGAGCGTTCGCGTCGGCGTCGAGCGCGCCAACGCGACGATGAAGAACTGGTATGGGATGGCGCGAGTACGCTACCGCAGCCTCGCGCGCAACAATTGTCATCTTCAGTTCGTCGTCATGGCGATGAACATGAAGCGGGCGCGGGTTCTCGAAGCGGCGGCATGACGCCGCGAGGGGAGAGGTGTGTCTCGAACCGGATAGGGATGCGAAAAATGACCGGCTGACGGCGCAGAGCATTGCGCCAGATGGCGCGCGGGCGCATCAAAGCCCGTCGATTGCGGCCGAAAAACCGTAAACGCCGAGACCTCGGCTATTCTGCGAAGCGCTCCCGTCGCGCGCGTGTTCGCCCGCGGGATGCTGGAGGTCGACGCAGAAGCATTCGAAGCCGGCGTCGGCCCAAGGCTTCGCCATGTTGCCGGTGCGGTCGCAGAGGCTGAGGACGGCGCCCTTGTTGGCGTTCATGAGGCGCACGACATTCATCGCCCAAGGCGGCACGTCGCCGGCGGACACCCACCTCGACACCGTCTCCCGCGTCACCCCGAGGGCGCGCGCCATCGGCGCCTTCCAGCGGGCGCCGAACAGGACGGGGCCCGCCCGGACGAACGTGGCGGCTTCTGGCGCGCTCTCGACCGTGACGTCACCGCACGCTTTTTCCAGCATCGCGAGGTCGTCCATCATGACCTCCGTGATGCTGCATCACGCGCGGCGGCGACCGTGCGTTCTACGTACTGTTGCGGCTGGCTGTGTTCACGGGCCTTCGAGGATGCGGACAGGACTTCCGCGACCTCGGATGGGGGCATCCCTTGGACTAGTAGTGTCCGGGCGATCGCGAAATCGGCGCGGGAGCGGTCGAGCGTGGCGCCGTAGCGGGCCGCGTAAGGGGCGAGCAGCGTGTCGTAGAAGGTCGAGCGGTCACGGTCGCCGAGGGCCGGCGCGACGGATGTCGCGCAATTTCCTAGCGTGCGCGCCGCGCGCGCCCCCTGTTGATCGTCGGTGGGCAGTGCCGTGGGGTCGGTGGCCATAGCGGCGAGCACTGGATCAAGGCGTGCGGATGCCGTCCGCAGGCGCGCGTAGGGGTAGCTCGCGTCGGCGCGGCGGTGTTTCGGCTTTCGGTTCGTGAATCCGGGCAGCCTGCCGGCATGGCGTGCGTCCGCAGAGGCTAAGTCGCCGCCCCATTGGGATGCCATGAAGCGGGCCAAGGCCTTCGCCGTTTGGTCTTCAGTGGTTTCGGCGTCGAAAAATGCTTGAAAGTTCCGCAGGGACGACTCGACGACCACGCAAGGGCGGTGGCCGGCAGCGATCATACCGTTGAGAGTGTCTAGCGAGATGTCGTCGACGAATATGAAGCGCGGGTCGTCCGGGCGTCCGATCAGGTTGTAGCCGGCCGCGTTTTTTGCTTTCAGAAACGGGGTCAGGGCTGGGAGACCTGCTGCGGTGACGCATCTCAACACAGATGGCACATGCTCGGCGCGGTCGGGCCAGACCGCCCGGATATCGTAGCGGTCAGCGGGCATCGCGGCGGCCCAGCGGAGCAAGGGTTCGGTCATGATTGGGTCCGCGCTTGGATAAGCGCCTCCAATGTCTGCACTCGGCGCTTCAGTTCGGCGATCTCGCTGAGGAGGCGTGCGTTTTGCTCCTGCAATGCGTCTCTTTGAGCCGCGGCGATTTGGGCGTCTGTCCGGGCGTGCTTTAGGCGGTCGACCTTGGCCGTTTGGCGGAAAGTGATGTGTTCCACCGCCTCGATGAAGCGCCGAGTGAGATCCGGGTGCTTGCCGACGCGCTCTTGGTCGATGTGAACGTCCGACCAAACGCGGAGATTGCCATTGGGCCCTTGCCAGGCTCGGAGCGCGCTGCGGTTTTTGGGCCACGCGACGCCCGCAGGGACGCCGTTCTTGGCCCAATCCTCCAAGAGCGCGACTTTGGCCGTGAAAGCGGCTTTGACGGCGGCTCCTTTTTGGGCGGGGGTTTCGTTCGCCATGCTATCTCCCCCGGTCCCTTACGGCGGCTCGGGCGCTTTCCAAGGTCGCCTTATAGGCGTCGAGACGCGATTGGGCGGCGACACGAAACCGCTCTGCGGGACTCTTCGTAGCCTGTTCTGCCTCCTCGATTTTTCGCTTCATGACGATGACATTTTCAGCGAATGCCACGCAATGTTTGCAGTCGTAGCATTCCTTGGGGCCCGAGAATGCGTAGTTGGCCCGCGTATCGGCGGCGCCGGTGACTTTCGCTTGCATTTGTAGGCAGATGGCGTCAGCCGTGTCCTCGGGGACGTCCGGGCGGCAAGCGCAGTGGGCGTGCCGGCCCGGATGCGGCTCCAAGTAGCGTTCGGGCGCGCGGCTTCGCAGGAGATCCAGCAGGGCCGTGCGTTCTCGGTCGGGCGAGCAGTTCATTCGGCTGCCGATCGTGATGTTGTTACGGGCTTGGGCGACGAGGTCCTCGAGTTCGTCCATCAGCAGTGCGGCCCCTCGACCGATTGGGGACTCGTCGTTGTCGTAGATCTGCATGTTTCGTTCAACGAAGTATTCCTGCCTGACGTCTTCATATTCGACGGCGACTTCTTTCATCCGTCGCATCGCGTCGCGCGCCTCGGCGGAAATTCGTTCATTTTCTTGAGCTTTCGCGCTTCTCGCTTCGACGATTTCACGCATTCTCATATGGGCGCCGGGAATAGTCTCCGTAATGTAGCGGCGTGTCATTTCTGGATCAAAATGCCTGAGAAAGCGGCTTATGGCGTCAAGATTAGAATAGCGATTATGATGATAATAATAGATCGCAAAAGCGCGACGCAATTGATGCGGCTTGAATTTCCAGAGGGTACCGTCGCTTGACGTTCGAGCGCCGACGATGTCTGCGAAGCTATTGAGTGTAAACTGAAGCATTGTTTGGATATATATTCTTTGACCGGTGTTAAGTTCGGATTCGCTTAAGCTAGGGCGATGGACCTTGGTAAGCCAATTGGTTTTATCCTTTAGGCGGGCTGATTCGCTCAATCGCTCCAAGATTTGAACGGCCACGGCGACCGCTGCGGGGACGGGAATTTCGGCGTTGTCCCTAATCGTTTTTTCGATGTAGCTGGACAGTATCCATGCTCCTGACACTTGATCTTTGTAGACGCATCCAGCCTGTAGGCTGTTCAACTCTCCGTGGCGTCGCGCGGAGAATCCGCCGATCAGGACAAGACAGGCGGTAATCAGATGAGCTAGGGCCTCTTCAAGAGTTATGTCGTCTGGATCAAATGCTTTATTGTGGCGTCGCCAAGTCGGAGAAAGGCGGCGGCCGTTGAAAGTGTAATCCTCAGTGAGTGCCTTAGTCACTAGCGTGAATATATTTTTCTGTGACCTGCGTTCATGTTTTTGCGAAAAAATCTCTGATTGACAATCAGCTATAAGCTTGCAGCTATCCAATATAGGCTTTGAATAGTCGAGCACCCATCTGGCCGCGCCGTCGAGAAGGCGAAGCCAGTTTTCCGACTCCAGCGTGCCGGTGCGTCCTTCGCCGGCTTGTAAATTCAGTGTTCGTCCTACTTGCCGTGCCCGTGCGTCAATGGATGTCTTTTCGAATGGATTAAATTCAAGCTGATCGTGAGAAATTAGTCCGATATTTGAGGATAGATGGAGCAAATCCCAAACCGTGAAAAATTCAAGTGCCCGTTCGTAAGCTATTAAGGTTCCTTTGTCGTTCTGTTCATTATCATTATTTGCATCATCAACGATTTCTGTTTCAGGCAGTGAACCACCCCCTTCCGCAAGGTTACGAATCCTCTTTCGATTGGTGGCATTAAGAATTTGAAACGGCACTCCAAGCGTCCGCCCGATTTTGCCGAAGTCGACCAGTATGTTGGACCCGTCCCGATAGCGAGGCCAATCATATTCCCCCTCCCGATACCGCTTTTCCAGCCGCGCAAGGCGGCTTTCGAGATCGATTAGATCGGGCAGTCCGCCCGACGCCAGTCGATCACAAAAATCATCGAACAGGGCCGGAGATAGCTTGGACATTTCCGTTACGTTCAGCGCGAGGCGCCACCGAACGATCCACGCAAATGTGAAAACCATTTTAACGGTTCTTTTGGCGGTGCGGGCTGGGCGTAGGTATTGCCCCCGCATAGTTTCGATGACGAGGATCTTGGCGGTCAGTAGGTCGTTTACGCGCGACTCGTCCGTCAACAGCATCTCTTCGGATACGGGCTGACGGAAGTCGAGCTTGAAGTCAGAATCTCGGACTTTGGCAGGGTCGGCAGTGCGGAGTATCCAGTAGTCGTGGCGCAGGTCGGCGGCGTCACCTTCAAATGTTTGATCTGATTCGCTGTTTGGCTTGCTCGCGACGAGCCATTTCGGGCGCTCGTAGTCTTCTAGGACGTCGTCGTGGTATTGGCGGGTGGTGGGGTTTGAAGCGACGTTCATGTCAATCCGTCAATTTCATTCGATGAAAGGCAGTGCAGCCTTGCCGTTTCGGAGGTCTGCCGCCGCCGTCCGGGCGGCGCGCCAATAGCGGGGGCCGAGGTGCTGCTTGAACACTTCACGTCCGATGGCTTTGGCCATGGCTAGCAGCGGCAGAAATTCTTGCCTAAAGCGGACGATATTAGGGTAGTGGGTCTGCATATGGCGAAGCTTACGATGCGTCAGATAAAGTTCGGTTAAGCGAGCGTCGTTAGGGTAGAAATGCAAAGGTTTGGCTGCGGGCGGCTGCTTGTCATCTCCATCCGAGTGGTTTTCTACCACCAAGCCCAAGGCCGTCGTTATGCCAGCGAGTTTGGCGACGTCGCGCATGCGCTCAAGCTCTTCCACGGTCTTTCCGAGCCTTTCGGCCACGATGTCTTGATCGAGTTCTCGGGTTACAATGCCCTCGATCGCGTCTTGAAATAGACGAATTGATGCGTCTAGTTCGGCATTGACCGTCGGTGTATTGAGATAATGTGGCTGTAGAACACCACTGCTATTATGACCGGCTGCTGTTTTTGTTGCAGTGATTGACCCAGTTTCGTTGCGGATCAGTATCAAGTACGTCTTCCTAATTGATTTTATCATAAACTCCTTACATCCAATTATTGAATCTGGATCAACAAGCTTTTTTAAATTAGATGTTAATTCTAACCTTTTTGGTATACACTGTGTGTTTGAGTATATCCAAAACGAGTCTCCGAATAATATATTTGACCTATCTCCGAACTCGAGTCGCAGCGACTCGGCCATGGCTGAATATCTCGTAATTACATCTACCGCTGAAAGTCTATTGGATGCTGAGTCCGTGCTCAAGCTGGCGTAGCCGTCACCGATTCCGTTCGGGTCACATTCTCCAATAGTTTGCTGCCAATATGTGGTTGCTATCTCCGCTCGGCTATCGTTGAGAGCCTGACCGACGTAAGCAAGAACATTGTGCCCAGCCCTTTTTTTAAAGCTCGATATGAAGGATCGTTCGGCGATAAATGCTTCGCTAGACGAGGAAAATACAAATGGGCTTCGTGGGATATCCTGTGCAGGTTGCAAATTCCAACCCGTGTCGCACAATAGGACTCCCAGCGCACCTAGCATCCCGGGGGACACAGGGCCGAAAGCTGCACGATACGCGGAAAAGGCCGTGGTTCTATGATCCCATACGCACGACAGATCGAACCCGCCTGCGCGACGCCAGAGTTCTGGGTCGCGAGGCAAGCGTTCACGGTCGATCCGGCTCAATTCGAACGACCCCGTCGTTCTTATGGCCGCACGGAAGATTTCCAATCCATCTCGAATCGCCTCCCAAGCATCTCGATCGCTACCGAGATCGGGCGGATCACCCGCGAGAAGACGTTGTCCAAAAACAAAAAGGCGTTCGTAAAACAAGAAGAGGGCGAGAAATTCGGCTCGGACGAGTTCGAGCGCCCGCCGCTCGCGCTCATAACCAGACATCCCGTTGAGCTCGGGCCAGTGGATAGCCTCCCCCAATGACGGCGTGGGGTCGTAATCTCGCCCGCCGACCCTGATCGCAAATCTGGAAAACCTTTTTGGAATGCCGCGGCAACCTTTTGATCTGAGGTCCTCCAGCCCGAGCCGGGCTCCGTCCAATCGGTTCCTACGTGTACTGCCTTTCAATCCATTGTCGGAGGCTAGGAATGCATCACGCCACGCGTGTAGGACGTCCACGAACGCTCGCTCATGCGCTATGCCGGTAGGAAATAAGTCCGTTCCCCCCGCATCATAGTTTTCGTGGAAACAACGCCGAATGCGATCTCCCTGCGATCCGGGCGAGCACGTAGTGAGATATTCCAGAAAGGCCGCGAGACCGCGACGTCGTTCTCCTCCAATCGCACGAACCGCTGCGACAAGTTCCTTATCGTAGTGCTGCTCCCATCCGGGCTCACACATAGATTCTATCCCCTAAGCGAGTTCGCCGGCGAATCGCCACGTGCCTTGCTTATGATGAGGAAGCCTATATGAACCGCTAATGCCTTGTCAGACAGGCAAGTCAGTCATGCACATGAAAATTTAATACGTGAAAAGGCAACCACATCGGCGTCGGCGCGGCGCTCGCGCCGCTGCGCGATGACGGCGTTCTCATTCTCGGCAGCGGCAACAGCTTCCATAATCTGCGCACATTCTTCGACGGCGAGGCGAAGGCCGCCGCCGGCTTCGACGCCTGGCTGACAGATGCCGTGACGAAGCCGAGCCCCGAGGAGCGCAATGCGCTGCTCGCGCAGTGGAGCGCGGCGCCGTTCGCGCGCGCCTGCCATCCGCGCGAGGAGCATCTTCTGCCATTGATGGTGGTCGCGGGCGCGGCTGGAGCGGATGTGGGACGCCGCGTCTTTCACGATGCCGTCATGGGCAAGGCGATTTCCGGCTTCGCCTTCGGCTGAGTGCGCGGCTCGACCGCTCAGGCCGCGTCGCGCGCTTCCGCGGGTCCGAAATAGTCGAGATAGCGCGCGTCGATCTCGGCGACGCGCAAGACGACGAACACATCCGTCGTGTTGAACTTGCGATCGACCACGGCGCCGTCGCCGAATTTGGCGCCGCAGCGCAGATAGCCCTTTATCAGTGGCGGCAGCGCGCTCATCGCCTTGCGCGGATCGACCGCCTCTTTCGCCAGCATCTCCATCGGCACATGCATTTCGCGCCGCGCGCTCACGCGCCAATCTTCGTCGGCGCGCGCATGATGCGCGAGAAAGCTCAGCGCCGCCGCATGGGCGAGCGGATTGGCGCCCTCGAGGCTCGCGCAGCCGATCATCGCATCGATGCGATGATGCCGCACATAAGCGAGTATGCCGCGCCACAAGAGCTCGATCGTGCGCTTGCCGCGATATTGCTCGAGCACACAGGAGCGGCCGAGCTCGAGAAAGCGCGCTCCGCCGTGACGGGCGAGCAGCGGCGCAATGTCATATTCGCCGGCCGAGTAGAATCCGCCCTTCTTCTGCGCGACGTCGCCGCGCAGCAGGCGATAGGCGCCGACGACCTTGGGCTTGATCTTGCCGAAGCGGTTGCGCGCCGCATGATCGATGACGATGAGATGATCGCAGAATTTGTCGAAGCGATCGGCGTCGCGCCGCGTGATCGCGGCCTTGGCGTCGGGAATTGCGCCGCCCTTGCGGAAGAAAACCTTGAAGCGCAGCCTTTGCGCCTTGCGGATTTCCTTCTTGCTGCAGGCGAGCCGCACCTCGAGCGAGCCGAGCAGCGCGAGCGGGCCTTCGAGCCCGCCATGCTTTTTCTTTTTCGGCTTCAGGAGATTTTGCGGCTTCAGCAGGGGAAAGGCGCCTGCGATGATCTTGCGGCCGGCGTCGGCGTGGATCGCCCACATTTCGCGTATCGTCTCCGCTCGTGTCGCGCTCGCGCTTTGCGAGCGCTTGCGTTCGAAGCGTTAGATCACGGGCGGGCGAAGCTTTTGTGACGACCTGCGGCGTTCGGATCGCGAGCTTTCGGACTCGCATCGCGCGCAAATATCTCTCGGAGACGGCGCGCGAAGATGCGCGCCGTCTCGTTTGTCTTTCTTCAGCGCCGATGCGTCTCGGCCTGCGGTCCGCTCAGCAGCGGCGTTATTCGGCGCACGGTCACGCGGCGATTCTCGCGCGAGGGGCCTTGGGTCTGCACTTTGAGATATTGCTCGCCATAGCCTTGTGTCGTGAGATTTTCCGGCGGCACGCCGAAGTCGCGCGACAATATCGTCGCCACCGATTGAGCGCGGCGATCGGAGAGCGACAGATTGTCGACGTCCGAGCCCACCGCATCCGTGTGGCCTTCGATAAGGAACACTTCGGCGGGATTGCGCTTGATCGCTTCGTTGAGCGCCTCTGCGACCGTTACGAGGCGTTGCGCCTGATCCGGAGTGATCGCCCAGGAGCCCGTGTCGAAATTGATCGTGTCGATATCGACGCTGCGCGTATAGGCGCGCACGGACGGGCTGTAGCGAATCTCGTCCAGCGTGTAGCGGCGCGGCATGGGCGCGAGCGGCGGCGCCGTCAGCGTCTCATAGATCAGACGCTCGTCGGCGGCGCCGTAATCGACGACATAAGCGTCCGGCGCGATCTCGATCGGTGGCGGCGGCAGCACGACCACCTCCTCCGCAAAGCCGCGCGGCGGACCGCGGAAGCCATTGTCGATGAGGATGACCTCGCGGCCGTCGGGGAAGCGGCGCAAGCGGCGCAGCAGCACGCCATTGGCGTCGGTGTAGGTGAGCACCTCGCCGCCGTCGCGGCGGGCGTAGACGCTCACATATTCCTCGCCGCGTCGCTCGCTGCGCAGATTGCCGCCGAGCTCGCGGAAGCGCTCGTTCTCATCGTGACGGATGAAGGCGCCGCCGCCCTCTCGGACGATGGTGCGGCCGGGCTCTTGCACGACCGTCACGCCGTCGCGCTCGAATTGCTGGCGGCGTGCGTGCACGTCGTCGAGCCGATGCGCGCCGGGCTGGCTCAGCACGAAGCCGCCGACGAGGCCGGCCGCCGCGCCGATGGCGGCCGCCGCGGCCGGGGAGACGCGCGGTCCGCCGCCCGCCGGCGGCGAGCCATAGGCGGCTCCAGCCGGGGGCGGCCCGCCTGCCGGCGGAGCGCCATAGGCGGCGCCTCCGGCCTGCTGCGGAACATGCGGCGGGACGCCGCCGGCGCCGGGAGGCGCGGCGGGCGGGATCGCGCCTTGCTGTCCGGGCGGCAGAAAGCGTCCGCCAGGACCTGCGGCCGGCGGCGCGCCCGCACGATCTCCGGCCGGAGCAGCGCCGGGCGGCGGGCCATTGGGACGCGGCGCAGCGCCGGGCTGGGCCGTGGACGGCAGGAAGTTTCCGCCCTGCGCCGGCGTCCCGGCGGGCGGCTGTCCATGCGGCGCCGGCGCCTCGGGCGCGCCGCCGGCCGCTGGTGTGGGATGCGGTCCGCCGAGATGCGCCGGCGCTCCATTCGCGCCATTGGGCGGAAGGTTTTGGCCGCCGCCGGCGGGCGGGACCGCGGAGCGCGCCGGCTGGGCGGGGACGGCGGGCGAGGCGGGAGGCTGCTGTCCAATAGCGGGCGTGACGATCGGAGCGGCTGGCGCGATGCGCGCGGCGGGCGCGCCGGCGCCGGGGCCATGGTCGCCGCTCGGAGCGGGAGCGGGGGGCCGGCCAGCGGTGGGAGCGCGATTCTCATGCGGGATGGCGGGCGAGGGGCTCTGGGCGGCGGCCGGATTGGCGGGCGCGATTGGATGGGGAATGGGAATGGCCGCAGGCGCCGCCGTGGGATGCGGCGGCGGAGCTTGCCGAATCGGCGCGGCCTGCTGCGGCGGATGGATTATGGCGGGGGAGGGCGGGGCCGGCGGCGCTGCGCGCAGCTGCGGGCGCGGAAACGGCGGGGCGCCGGCTCCGGGATAGGGGGCGGGCGGCGGCGCGGAGGGCGCATGCTGAATGGGCGCCGGATGGAAAGGCGCCGCGGGCGGGGCCGCGGGGCCGGATGGGGGGCTGGCGCCGGTTGGGCTGGCCGCTGCGCCGGTGGGCGTTTTTCGTGATTTGGATCATAGCCTTGCGGCGCGGCCTGCGCCAGCAACAGGGCTTCGCCGGCCGCCGCCGGCGCAATTCCGGCTTGCGGGCCGAGCGCCAGCGACGGCGTCATCAGCCCCGCGAGCAGCAAATTTTTTCGTCTCGACATCGTGTTCTCCCGTCAAGGGCGTGAGCAATCGCAATCCCCGCGCTGCCGTTGTGACCTGCGCGCGGGGCGAAATTTTTTCTTTTTTGTGGCTATGGCGGCGCGCCGTCAGATCGCCTCGCGATCGCCATTCGCGCGGCGGCGCGCGACGTCGATCGCCTCGAGAATCGTCCTCGACAGGGCGTCGAACTCGACGGGCTTGGTCAGCAAGAAATCGACCCCGGCTCCGCGTGCGGCGCGCTCGTCTTCCTCGAGCGCGCTGGCGGTCAGCGCGATGATCGGCAGCCGCCGCGCGCCCATGCGCGCCTCCTCCGCGCGAATGAGGCGCGTCGCCTCGAGGCCGTCGAGCTCGGGCATGAAGACGTCCATCAATATGGCGTCGAAGGGCCGCAGCCGCCCGCCGATGGAGGAGCGCGCCAGCTCGACGGCGCGCGCGCCATCCTCCGCGCGCGTGACCAGCGCGCCGAGCTTCTCGAGATGGCGGCAGACGATCAGCGCATTGACGTCATTGTCCTCGGCGACGAGCATGCGGCGGCCGGCGAGCGTGCGCTCGGGCGCGACGTAATCCGCGTCATTGCGCGTCGGCGGCGGGGCGGCGGACAGGCGCTCGACCAGCGAGGCGGCGCGCACCGGCTTCACCAACCAGCCGTCGAAATGGCGCAGCGCCGCCTCGCCGAAGGCGCGTCGCTCCATGGGCGAGAACATCAGGAACACGCGGCCGGCGCCGGCGCGGCGCGCCTCGTCGGCGAGACGCTCGGTCGCCTCCTCGCCGAAGGCGCAATCGACGATGACGGCGTCGAAACGGCCATCCGGCTCGCCGTCCAGACGGCGCGCGCCATGCGTCTCCTCCCGCGCGATCTCGGTCTGCGCGCCGGCGCCGCGCAGGATCTCGGCCATGAACGGCCCTTCGAAGATCGTCGGCGAGACGATGAGGACGCGCGAGCCGGCGAGCGGCCGCTTGCGTTCGCGCGTGCGGTCGTCGAAGAGCGCATGCGGCCCGCGCGGCAAAGTGAAGGCGAAGACCGCCCCGGCGCCGGCCTGCTCCTCTATCTCCAGCCGGCCGCCCATCAGCGCGGCGAGATGGCGCGAGATGGCGAGGCCGAGGCCGGTGCCGCCATGGCGCCGCGTCGACGAGCCGTCGCCTTGCTCGAACTCCTCGAAGATGATCTCGCGCGCCGCCGGCGCGACGCCCGGCCCCGTGTCGGCGACGCGAAACGCCAGCGCGCCTTTGGCGTCGCGCTCGACGCGCAGGCCGACGCCGCCGCTCGCGGTGAAGTTCACGGCGTTGCCGGCGAGATTGACCAGCACCTGGCGCACGCGCGCGGCGTCGCCGGCCACGATTTCCGGCGCGTCCGGCGCGATATAGCTCGCGATCTCGAGATGCTTGGCCTGGGCGCGCGGCGCCAGCAGCTCGACGACGCCCTCGACGAGCGGCGCCAGCGCGAAAGGCTCGACCGAAAGCTCGATCTTGCCGGCCTCGATCTTGGAGAAATCCAGAATATCGTCGATGAGCTGGGCCAGCGAGCGGCCGGAGGCGGCGATCGCCTCGACATAGCTCGCCTGCTCGGCGTCGAGCCGCGTCGCCGCGAGCAATTGCGCGAGGCCGAGCACGCCATTGAGCGGCGTGCGAATCTCATGGCTCACCGTGGCGAGAAAGCGCGATTTGGCCTGGCTCGCCGCCTCGGCGCGGTCACGCGCGGCGGCGGCGGCGCGCAGCTCCCAGATTTCGTCGCGCAATCCCTCGAGCTCGGTCTCGACCGCGCGGCGCCGGCGCGCCCGCCGCGCGCGCGCGAGCCATAGCCAGACGCCCGGCGCGAGAGCGGCGAAAAACGCGAGAACGGCAAAAACGCAAGGAGGAACAGCGGGCATGCGGGATGGTCCAAAGCCATACGACGAAGATGCAATTATTCCACGGCAATCGACAGAAAAGTATGAATTGGGCTCAAGCGGCGACGCGGGCTCCGGCGGAGCCGCCGCGATAGGCGAGAGCTTCGGCGAGATGGCGGCGCGCTATGGCGTCCGAGCCGTCGAGATCGGCGATGGTGCGGGCGAGCTTCAGCGCGCGATGGAAGCCGCGCGCAGAGAGGCCGAGGCGCTCGGCCGCCTCGCGAATCAGCGCCGTTCCAGAGGCGTCGAGCGCGGCAGCTTTCTCGATCGCGCTGGCCGGCGCGCTGGCGTTGGTGGTGGAGCCGGAAAGGCCGAGAGCCGCATAGCGTCGGCCCTGCCGCTCGCGCGCCGCGGCGACGCGCGCCGCCACCTCGGCCGAGCCCTCGGCCGGCGGCGGCAGCACGAGATCGGCCGCCGAGACCGCCGGAACCTCGATCCTGAGGTCGAAACGGTCGATCAGCGGGCCGGAGAGCCGCGCCTGATATTGGGCGATGCAGCGGTCATTGGGCTGGCGCCGGCAGGCGAAGCCCGGCTCCAGCGCATGGCCGCAGCGGCAGGGGTTCATCGCCGCGACGAGCTGAAAGCGGGCCGGATAGACGGCGCGATGATTGGCGCGGGAAACGGCGACCTCGCCGGTCTCCAGCGGCTGGCGCAGGCCGTCGAGCGCCTGCGCCTGGAACTCCGGCAGCTCGTCGAGGAACAGCACGCCATTATGGGCGAGCGAGATCTCGCCCGGACGCGCATGGGAGCCGCCGCCCACCAGCGCCGGCATGGAGGCGGAATGATGCGGCGCGCGAAACGGGCGCCGATCGGTGAGCTCGCCGCCGGCGATCTCGCCCGCGACGGAATGAATCATCGAGACTTCCAGAAGCTCGCGCGGCGACAGCGGCGGCAGAATGGAGGGGAGGCGCGCCGCCAGCATGGATTTGCCGGCGCCGGGCGGGCCGTTCATCAGCAGATTATGGCCGCCGGCCGCCGCGATCTCCAGCGCCCGCTTGGCGCTCTCCTGGCCCTTTATGTCGGAGAGGTCCGGCAGCGCGGCGGCGGCCGCGCGCACGGCCGGCTCGGGCCGCAAGAGCGCCTGCACGCCTTTGAGATGATTGACGAGCTGGATCAGCGAGCGCGGCGCGATCACCTCCATGTCGCTCGACGCCCAGGCCGCCTCCGGCCCGCATTGGCGCGGGCAGATGAGCCCATGGCCGCGCATGTTGGCGGCGACCGCGGCGGGCAGAACGCCGGCGACCGGCGCGATGGCCCCATCGAGCCCCAATTCGCCGAGCACGGTGAAGCCGTCCAGCGCATCCGAGGGGATGGCACCGATCGCCGCCATCACGCCGAGCGCTATCGGCAGATCATAATGGCTGCCCTCCTTGGGCATGTCGGCCGGCGCGAGATTGACGGTGATGCGCTTGGCCGGCAGGGCGAGGCCGGAGGCGACGAGCGCCGCCCGCACGCGCTCCCGCGATTCGGCGACCGCCTTGTCGGCGAGGCCGACGAGGGTGAACACGACATTGCCGCTGGCGATCTGCACTTGGACGTCGACAGGCTTGGCCTCTATGCCCTCGAAGGCGACCGTCGCGACTCTGACCACCATGGCGAAAAGCTCCGAGACCCCGATATCGCTCTGACGCAAACGCCGCCATAGTAGACGCGCGATTTCGCCTCCGCAAGAACAATATGAGAACGAAAATTGGCCATGCTTCGGCAACTGGCCGCTAACCGGCGAGAGCTAGTCTGGGGCCGGTTTTAAGGATCGGCAATTTCGGCTCTCGCGGACGCGTCGCCATCGTGCGGCCGCGCTCTCGTGAGCTAAGAGCGCTTTGCGATCGGACAGGGCCGTTCGATCGATCAGAATTCGCGCCGGGGGATATCGCCCTCGAGAGCGCAAAGGGCTTCGCCCGAGAGATGGGGTCGGCGATATGTCTCAGAACAAACGGATGACGAGGGCGCTCGGCGCCGCGGCTTTGGCGCTGGCGATCGGCTTCGGCGCCCCGAAGGCGATGGCGGCCGAATGCGGGCGCAATGGCGAGGGATTCGAGGCCTGGCTCAGCAGCTTCGAGAAAGAGGCCGCTGCGGCGGGAATTTCCAAGGCGGCGATCGATTCTTCGCTTCGCGACGTCTATTACGATCGCTCGGTGATCTCGCATGATCGCGGGCAGAAAGTGTTCCGCCAGACCTTCGAGCAATTCTCCGCGCGCATGGCCAATTCCTTCCGCGTGAGCAAGGGGCGCGCGCTGCTGCAGAAGCATGCGGCGCTGTTCAAGCGCATCGAGCAGAAATATGGCGTGCCGGGGCCGGTCATCGTCGCGATCTGGGGGCTGGAGACGGATTTCGGCTCCTATCTCGGCGATTTCTCGACGATTCGCGCGCTGGCGACGCTCGCCTATGATTGCCGTCGCGCCGACAAGTTCCGCGCCGAGCTGCTGGACGCGCTGCGCATCGTGGAGCGCGGCGATCTCGATCCCGCGCAAATGCGCGGCGCCTGGGCCGGCGAGATCGGCCAGACGCAGTTCATGCCCTCGTCCTATCTGAAATTCGCCGTGGATTTCGACGGCGACGGCAAGCGCGATCTCGTTCACAACACGGCGGATGTGCTCGCCTCCACCGCCAATTTTCTGCATGGCTATGGGTGGAAGCCGGGCGCCGGCTGGGACGAGGGCGAGCCGAATTTTCCGGCGCTGCTCGAATGGAACAAGGCGAAGGTCTATTCCAAGACCATCGCCCTGCTCGCCGACAAGATCAAAGGCGGGAGCGACACGCGCGCCTCGGGAATGGACAATCCCGTCGAGAAGGCGCGATGAGCGGCCGCGTCCTGCGCTCGGCGGAGGATCACTCCGCCGGTTCGGCCTCCGCCGTCTTCAGCGAATGGATCGGCCGGTGCCGTAGATAGATGAAGAACATGGCGATGACGCCGACGCCCATGAGCAGATAGAGGGGCAGGGTGCGCATGAAGCTCATGCCCACGGAGAAGGGGAAGCGCGACACCCAGCGCTCGCCATGGTCGCCGGTCACGGTGACTATGCCGACGAAATAGCCCGCATCGGGAAAGTCGTGCTCGAAATTGATCGTGCCGGTCGGATAGGTGCGCGGGCCGCGATAGGCGACGGTCGCAGCGTCTATGTCGGCGTTCTCTTTCTCCTCGCCGCCGATATCCTTGACGATTCTGATCTCCACCGCCATGTCGCGCAGCTCGTCCTGCTCGGCGTCCAGCGCGATGATCATGTGGCCGGTCGCCGGAATATCCTCGCAGAACTCGTTCTTGGAGGCGTCCGGCATATAGCCGGTGAAGTTCATTATGTCCGGCCCGATGAACAGCCGACACCGCCCCTCGGCGGAGCCGAGCCGGCCATGGGCCGAGGCGGGGGCCGCGGCGCCGAGAAGCGTCAGAAGAAGGACGAGGAGAACGGGCGGCGTGGAACGAGTCGCAGGACGTAGAAACCCATCGATCGACCGCCAGAACGGGGCAAGACCGCTGTCGGACATGATGATTCCCCCATGGAGCATGTGTTGCGGGCCTCGTTCCGTGGGCGCCTTCGCTCCGACGACGAAGCGAGAGCCGGTTCGGCCGACCCGGTCGCTCGCCGCCTGCGACAATGCGGCATGTTAGCGCATTCTGAGGGAGCGGCAAGAGCGTGCACGGGCTCGGCTTTTGTCCGCCTCCCGGCATAGAATTGCCGCCCGCCGCGAGTCCTATACTGCGCCTTTTGCTTGCGTTTTGCTCGCGATAGCGCGAACTTTGCCGCATTGCGCCCGCGGACTCTTGTTTTTCCGCGGGCCGCACGCCATATTCGACGGCGAGGACCGCGCCGATTGGCCGGATAGACCGGGCCGCGCGGCCTTTTTCGAGAGGATGCTATGTCCAATTTCGACCGCAACACGAGCTTCGGCTATCGGGGCGGGGTCTCCAGAGCCGGCACGGCCGAGATCGACCAGGGCCTGCGCGCCTATATGCTCGGCGTCTATAATTATATGGTCCTGGGTCTCGGCGTCACGGGCGTCGTCGCGCTCGGCACGCATATGCTCGCCGTGGCCAAGGAAGGCGGGCGGCAGATCGCCCTCACGCCCTTCGGCCAGATGCTCTACACCAGCCCGCTGAAATGGGCGGTGATGCTGGCGCCGTTGGCCTTCGTGTTCTTCCTGGGCTATCGCGCCGACCGCATCTCCGCGGCGACGGCTCGCAACCTGTTCCTCGCCTTCTCGGCGGTGATGGGCCTGTCGATGTCGTCGATCATGATCGTCTTCACCGGCGCGTCGATCGCCAAGGTGTTCTTCATCACCGCGGCGGCCTTCGGCGGCCTCAGCCTCTATGGCTATATGACGAAGCGCGATCTCTCGGCCTTCGGCTCCTTCCTGGTGATGGGCCTGTGGGGCCTCGTGCTCGCGAGCCTCGTCAACCTGTTCTTCCAGAGCAGCGCGATGCAGTTCGCCCTGTCGATCCTGTCGGTGTTCATCTTCGCGGGCCTCACCGCCTGGGACACGCAGTCGATCAAGGACGGCTATTATCAGAACGCCGGCTATGGCCAGGAGATGGTGCAGAAGCAGAGCATCTTCGGCGCTCTGTCGCTCTATCTCGACTTCATCAACATGTTCCAGTCGCTGCTCTACCTCTTCGGCGAGCGCAACGACTGATCGGACAATCCGATCCGGGATAAAGGAAGGCCCCGCTCCGGCGGAGCCTTTTCTTTTGCCGGCGTGCGCCAATGCGTTCAGTCGCGCACCAATTCGAGCTTCTTCTGCAGCACGGCGACGACGCGCGCGAGATCATGGCCGCGGCGCATGACGAGGCCGCCGGCGGCGACGACGCAATAGGCGCCCTGACGGCGCGCCAGCTCGGGATCTTTCTCGATGCGATAGAGCGGCGCCTCGCTGGCGCGGCGAAAGACCGAGAACACCGCCTTGGCGGATGAGAAATCGATGGCGTAATCGCGCCATTCGCCGGCGGCGACCTTGGCGCCATAGAGATCGAGCAGAAGTCGCAGCTCACGCCGATCGAAGGACACGAGCGGAGCGCTGCGCTCGGGCGCGGCCCTGGCCCGGTCCGCTTCATTGGTCGCGCGGCCTGCCACGACAGAGAGCAGGCCGCGCCGCCGGCTGGGATCGGTCGTCTCCGTCTCACTCATGCCGCTTTCCTCATTTCATGGGCATGATCGCGCGGCAAATGCGCGAGGGCAAGACAAAGATGACAATGAGACGACGATGGGCCGCGCGCGCCTGGCCGAGATTTCACATTTTCGCCAATATCGAGCCCCTTGTCCGCCAAAGGAGCCGACCAATATCTAGCCCATTGCCTCGACACGCTCGGGAAGCCGTTTTTCCGGATTTCGTCAGCCCCCCAGCCCCCCGGAAGGGCGCTTTTCGAGCACATGAGTTCGTGGCGATGGACGGGCCGGCCGGGCGACGCTCGGGCGGCCCGTCTTGTTTCGGGCTTTCCCCACGGCGCCTCGTCTCTCCACGCTTTCGCAAGTCTCGCGCGATCGAGTCGCGCGACCCATGGCGCCGTCTTGCAACTTCGCGGACGATCCCCGATATCACTCTCGCGTTTCGCTCGAGGCGGCTCGACGGACGCCATTGCCGATCAATGACGATCTCTATATCCCGGCCAGAGCCAACGCGCCGTCGGCCATGCTTTCATTTGCGGAAAGCGGCGCGCGCGGCGGAGCCGACAGAAAAAGCGGAGACGAGCCCGTGACCGACCACGCCGAAACACAGACGATCGACGCAGCCGAGCGCAGCGATTACGGCTTTCAGGCCGATGTCGCGCGGCTCTTGGAGCTCATGACGCATTCCGTCTATTCGGAGCGCGACATTTTCTTGCGCGAGCTCGTATCCAATTCGGCCGATGCGATCGAGAAGCTGCGCTTCGAGGCTGTGGCGAACGAGGCTCTGGCGGCGCAGGCCGGCGCGCCGCTCGTCACCATCGCGCTCGATAAGGAGGCGCGCACGCTGACCGTCGCCGACAATGGCGTCGGCATGTCGCGCGAGGATCTCGTCGCCGCGCTCGGCACGATCGCCAGTTCCGGCACGCGCGCCTTTCTCGACGATCTCGAGGCCAAGGGCGGCGCCGACAAGGGAGGCTCGCTGATCGGGCGCTTCGGCATCGGCTTCTATTCGGCCTTCATGGTCGCCGATCACATAGAGGTGGCGACGCGCCGCGCCGGCGCGTCCGAAGCATTTTTGTGGACGTCGGAAGGCAAGGGCTCGTTCCACATCGCGCCGCTGGCCGCGGAGGACGCGCCCGCCGTCGGTACGCGCGTCACGCTGCATCTCAATGCGGAATCGGACGAGTTCCTCGAGCCCTATCGCATCGAGCAGATTTTGCGCGAGCATTCGGGCGCCATCGCCATACCGATCGATCTCATCGAGGAGAAGGGCAAGGAGCCGCGTCGCCTCACCGACGGCGTTGCGCTGTGGACGCGGTCGAAATCGGAAATCAGCGAGCAGGACTATAAGGATTTCTATCAGCAGATCTCCGGCCAGTTCGACGAGCCGGCGCTCACCATTCATTGGCGCGCGGAAGGACGCACCGAATATACGGTGCTCGCCTTCGCGCCCGGCTCGCGGCCCTATGATCTCTTCGACCCCAAGCGCGCGAGCCGCTCCAAGCTCTATGTGCGCCGCGTGCTGATCTCGCGCGAGGCCGATATTCTGCCGTCCTGGCTGCGTTTCATGCGCATCGTCGTCGACAGCGCCGATCTGCCGCTCAACGTCTCGCGCGAGATGGTGCAGAACAATCCGATCATCGGCGCCATCCGCAAGGCGATCGGCACGCGCGTGCTCAAGGAGCTCGCCGATCTCGCCGCCACTGATTCGGAGAAATTCGCCGCCGTGTGGAAGAATTTCGGCGCCGTCATCAAGGAGGGCCTGCACGACGACCCGGCGCGCCGCGACGAGATTTTCGCCATTGCACGATTTTCGACGTCGCAGCATCAGGACGGCGGGCGCAGCCTGAAGGATTATGTCGAAAATCTGCGGCCCAATCAGACAGCGATCTATTACATCACCGGCGACGACAAGAAGCGGCTCGCCTCCAGCCCGCAGCTCGAGGGCTATCGCGCCAAGGGCATAGACGTTCTGCTGCTGGACGATCCGGTCGACGCCTTCTGGGTGACGAGCGCCGTCGGCTATGACGGCAAGCCGTTCAAATCGGTGACGCAGGGCGCCGCCGACATGGACGCCGTGCCGGCGCCGGAAGGCTCAGAGACGCCGCCCGCCGAGGCGAGCGCCGATGTCGCGCTGCTCACCGCCGTGCTGAAGGAGACGCTGGCCGAGCATATCGACGATGTGCGCGTCTCGACGCGCTTGCGCGAAAGCCCCGCCTGCCTCATCGCCGCCGATCACGGCTTCGATCTGCAGCTCGCGCGCATGCTGCAGGAGAGCGGCAATAAGGGCGTCTTCGGCAAGCCGATCCTCGAGATCAATCCCAGCCATGAGGCGGTGCTGGCGCTCGCGCAAAAGGCCAAGGCCGATCGCGCCGGCGCGCAGGACGGCTTGTGGCTGCTGCTCGACACGGCGCGCATCGCCGATGGCGAGGCGCCGATCGACGCCGCCGCTTTCGCCAAGCGCGTCGCCGCTCTGCTCGCCAAAGGCTGACGCGGCCGCATGATCGCTCCCGCGCTCGAGGATGCGCGCCGCGCCGCGGCGCTCGAGGAGGTCGCGGCCTTTCTCGAGCGCAGCGGAATCGAGGATGCGCGACGCGATGCGCGCGCGCTGCTGTTCGCCGCCGGCGGCTTCGGCGCGGCGGAGCTGCTGCTCGAGCCGATGGCGAAGCTGGGCGAAGCGGCGCTCGCGACCTTGCGCGATTCCGCGCGGCGCCGCGCGGCGCGCGAGCCCGTTTCGCGCATTCTCGGCATGCGCGGCTTTTGGACGCAGGATCTCGTCGTCTCGCCGCATGTGCTCGATCCGCGTCCGGATACGGAAACGCTGATCGAGCTTTCGCTCGAGCTCATGCGCGATCGGCGGCGCGAGCCATTGCTGATTCTCGAGCTCGGCGTCGGCTCGGGCGCGATTCTCTGCGCTTTGCTCGCCGAATTTCCCGCGGCGCGGGCGATCGGCGTCGATCTTTCCGCGGAGGCTTGCGCCGCCGCGGCGCTCAATCTGTCGCGCTGCGGCTTCGCGAATCGCGCCTCCTTGCTGCGCGGCCGCTGGGCCGATGCGCTCGGCGCGCGTTTCGATCTCATCGTCTCCAACCCGCCCTATATAGAAAGCGGCGAATTGGAAGCGCTCGAGCCGGAGGTGCGTCTTTATGATCCGCGCCTCGCGCTCGACGGCGGCGCCGACGGCCTCGCCTGCTATCGAGAGATCATCGACGATCTGCCGCGTCTGCTGGCGGCGCAGGGCGCCGCAGTGCTCGAGGCGGGAGACGGGCAGGCGCGCAGCGTCGCCGCGCTGATGGCGGAGAAAGGCCTCGAGCCGGCCGGAATTCGCAAGGACGCGGGCGGACGCGAGCGCGCCGTCGCGGCGCGTCGCCGCAGCTGACGCATCCGCAAGTCGTGACAAATTGGCTACACCCCCTATTTATGTGAGCGACGGAACGTTCGCGCCCTTGGCGAGGCTTCCCCGGTGGACTATAGTCGCTCGCGAAAAGACGCTGAACGTCGTGAGCGACGCCGAGCGCGGATGAGGGGGAATACGGCCGGTCCCCAAATTAGCCGATGGCGCGCATCCCGCGCCGCAGAGGCCGGAGTCCGGCGCCGCCGTTCGAACCAGACAAGACGATGCGAGAAGACTGCATGGTCGGGTGTTCGGCGCGACACTAATGTGTTCGAGCAATCGAGCGTGAGCGACGGTTTCGTGATCTGGCTATGACCGCGAAGACGGCGTGAGACACGCAACTCGCTCGCCGCGAGCCGAACGCTTCGACGCCGCCTCTCGGGGCCGCGTGATGCGCGATCGGCTCGGAGCGAGGCGCTCGGGTGAAGCACGCTCGAGTGAAATAGAGAATTCGGCGCAGGCCGTTCCACCAGAACGCCGCGCCGGCCGCGCGATCCATGCCGGGATCGCGCAAGCGACAGAACGGACAGATGCTCCGCTCGAGGTCGAGCGGAACCGCTCCGTTGGATCGGGCTCTTGCGGCAATGGCCGCGCCCGGCTTCCGCCTCTGACGCAGTTTCGAGCGTTCGTCCCTTTCGGCGCGTTCTGCCGAAGCACGACACGCCGAGCCGGCAAAGCGTAAGGACCTTCTCGAGGATATTCGATGAGACCAGGACAGAATAAACGCATCCGCGGCCGTAATGGCGGCCGAAAAGGACCCAATCCCCTCACGCGTTCCTACGAGTCGAACGGTCCCGACGTCAAAATCCGCGGCACCGCTCAGCATGTCGCCGAAAAATATCTTCAGCTCGCCCGAGACGCGCAATCCTCCGGCGACACCATCATGGCCGAGAGCCTGCTCCAGCACGCCGAGCATTATTTCCGCCTGATCGCCGCGGCTCAGTCCGCGCAGCAGCAGGCGCAGGGCGGCTATGGCGGCCGTCCCTTCGAGGCGTCGGACTCCGATGTCGACGATGATGACGATTTCAGCGGCATTTCGGATCGTTTCGCGCCGCTGTCCGAGCGCCTGCCGCAGACCGCCGGCTATCAGCCGCCGCAGCAGCAGCCCTATGCGTCCGCGCCTTATGCGCAGCCGACGCCGCAGCCGCAATTCGCGCCGCAGCCGCAGCCGCAGCCCTATGAGGAGCGCCCGATCGGCGATCGCGCCGGCGGCGAGCAGCCGCGCTACGAGCGCCAGCCGCGTCAGGATCGCGGCGGGCAAGATCGTGGTGGACAAGATCGCGGCGGCTTCCGCGATCGTCGCGACCGCAACAATGGCGGCGAGCAGAGCGCCGAAGGCGGCGGCGAGCGTCCGCATCGCCAGAATTTCGACCGCAATCGCGAGCGTCGCTTCCCGCCGCGGGTGCAGCCCGCCGCGCAGGAGGAGGCGCCCGCCGCCGCTCTGCCGTCCTTCATCACCGCGCCGATTCGCGCCGCCGGCCCGGAGGAGGGCGAGGCTTTCGCACGTTCCGAGCGCGCTGTCGTTCGCGAGCATGAGGAAGCCGCCGCCGGCTTTCATCTGAATCAGCGCCGCCGCCGCCGCACTCGCGCGCAGGGCGAGGAGGCGAATGGCAATGTCGCCGGCGACGAGACGCCGCGGACGGGCGAGCTGCCGCTCGCCGATTGAGCGTGACGTCGCGGCGCTCCGTCAGAGCGCTGCGCGTCTTTGCCCGCGCAGCGCCCGCTGGGCGAGAATCTTGTCGATCCGGCGGCCATCCTTGTCGAGAACTTCGAAGCGCCATCCATGCGCGTCGAAGCTCTCGCCGATCTCCGGCAGATGGCCGGCATGCGCCAGAACGAAGCCGGCGGCCGTCTGATAGCTCCGGTCCTCGGACGCGGGCATTGCGAGAAGCTCCAGCATTTCATCGGCGGGCATGGCGCCCGAGATGAGCCATGAGCCGTCGTCGCGCTGCACGGCATGAGGCTCGGGCGGGCCTTCCGCCGTCCCGAATCCGCCAGCGATCGCCTCGAGAATGTCGGCGTCGGTCACGATCCCCTGGAAGTGGCCATATTCGTCGAAGACCAGCGCGACATGGACGGAGGCGCGCTTGATCATCTCGACCACGTCCAGCGCATCGGCGGAGGCCGGGACGATCGGGGCCTGGCGCACGAATTCGCTCGGCTGCGGGCTCTCGCCGCGCAGATAGGAGTCGAGCAGGTCCTTCGCCTGCAGCACGCCGAGCATGTTCTCGGTCTTGCCGCGATAGGCGGGTAGCCGCGAATGGACGCTGGCGATGATCGCCGCACGGATCGTCTCCGGCGAATCGTCGAGATCGATCATGTCGACCTCGCCGCGCGGCGTCATCACGCCGCGAACCGGACGATCGCCGAGACGCATGACGCCGGCGATCATCGCGCGCTCGCCCGGCTCCAGAACGCCGGCCGTCTCGGCCTCGGCCACGAGCGCTTTGATCTCCTCGTCCGAAACCAGATGCGCGCCCGCCGCGCCATGGCCGAGCGCGCGCAGCAGCGCGCGTCCGGAGAGATCGAGAAGGAAGACGAGCGGCGCGGCGAGCCGAGCCAGCACGCTCATGACCGGAGCGACGGCGGCGGCGATCCGTTCGGGATCGCGCAGGGCGATCTGCTTGGGCACCAGCTCCCCGACGATCAAAGACACATAGGTGATGGCCGCGACGACGACACCGACGCCGAGCGTCTCCGACATGGCCGGAGACAGGCCTCGAGACGCGATCCATTCGGATAGCCGCGCGCCGAGCGTTGCGCCGGAGAAGGCGCCGGATAGCACGCCGATCAGCGTGATGCCGATTTGAACGGCGGA
The DNA here is from genome assembly GCF_000745215.1 of Methylosinus sp. PW1. Lineage (NCBI taxonomy): Bacteria > Pseudomonadati > Pseudomonadota > Alphaproteobacteria > Hyphomicrobiales > Methylocystaceae > Methylosinus > Methylosinus sp. PW1. The sequence continues at coordinate 807,617 of NZ_JQNK01000009.1, read as the reverse complement.
GAGAAATTTTCCAGGATCGGAAGCGAGGTCGAGGGCGGCGCGCGCGCCCGGAACCCCGCGCTCCGCCGACGCTCGGAGGCGCGCAGGGCGCGCCGATACGACGGCGAGCTCCGCCATCGCGAGCGCGCCATTGACCATGGTCAAGGCGATGACGACGGCAATTTCCAAGTAAGGCATAAATGCGAGCATAGCCGCGCCGTCGCCGTCCCGCGAGTCCCCCCTTTCGGGTCGGCAACGATCGCGTGAGCGCAAAAACGCCGCTTCGCCCTCGCTGTTCGAGCGGGAATCCTCGCGCTCCAGTCGTCGCACCCTCTTTTCGAGCGCGAGGGTCTTTCCCATATCGGCCGTGAAGGTCGCCGCAAGGGGCCGTTTTCACGCCATATAGGGACGAGGCGCGCCGCTTTGCGTGGCGTCTCGAGACCGGAGGGTTTCCATGAATTTCGACAAATACACGACGCGCGCGCAAGGCTTCGTGCAGGCCGCGCTGTCGCTCGCGACGCGTGAGGGCAATCCGCAGCTCACGCCCGAGCATGTGTTGAAAGTGCTGCTCGACGATGAGCAGGGCCTTTCCGCCGGTCTCATCGATCGCGCCGGCGGCCGCTCGCGAGAGGCGCTCGCCAAGACGGAAGCCGCGCTCGCCAAGCTGCCGAAAGTCTCCGGCGGCGGCGCCGGACAGCCTTCGCTCAATCAGGCCACCGCGCGGCTCTTCGACAATGCCGAGAAGCTCGCGCAAAAGGCCAGCGATTCCTACGTCACCGTCGAGCGCTTGCTGCTCGCCATCGCGCTCGAGAAGGGAACCGACGCGGCGCGCATTTTGAGCGAGGCCGGCGTGACGCCGCAGACGCTCAACTCCGCCATAGAGGATTTGCGCAAGGGCCGCACGGCCGATTCCGCCTCGGCCGAGAGCGCCTATGATTCGCTGAAGAAATATGCGCGCGATCTCACCGAGGCCGCGCGCGAGGGCAAGCTCGACCCCGTCATCGGCCGCGACGAGGAAATCCGGCGCACGATTCAGGTGCTGTCGCGCCGCACCAAGAACAATCCCGTGCTGATCGGCGAGCCCGGCGTCGGCAAGACGGCGATCATCGAGGGCCTGGCGCTGCGCATCGTCAATGGCGACGTGCCCGAATCGCTGCAGGACAAGAAGCTGCTCGCGCTCGACATGGGCTCGCTGATCGCCGGCGCGAAATATCGCGGCGAGTTCGAGGAGCGCTTGAAAGCCGTGCTGAACGAGATCACCGCCGCGCAGGGCGGGATCATATTGTTCATCGACGAGATGCACACGCTGGTCGGCGCCGGCAAGGCGGATGGCGCGATGGACGCCTCCAATCTGCTGAAGCCCGCATTGGCGCGCGGCGAATTGCATTGCGTCGGCGCGACCACGCTCGACGAATATCGCAAGCATGTGGAGAAAGACGCGGCGTTGGCGCGGCGCTTCCAGCCGGTGTTCGTCGACGAGCCGACAGTGGAGGACACCATCTCCATTCTGCGCGGGCTGAAAGAAAAATACGAGATGCACCATGGCGTGCGCGTCACCGACGCCGCGATCGTGGCGGCCGCGACGCTCTCCAATCGCTACATCTCCGATCGGTTTCTGCCGGACAAGGCGATCGATCTCGTCGACGAGGCCGGCTCGCGGCTGCGCATGCAGATCGACTCCAAGCCGGAGGAGCTCGACGAGCTCGACCGACGCATCATCCAGCTGCGCATAGAGCAGGAGGCTCTGCGCAAGGAGATCGATCCGGCCTCGAAGGACCGGCTCGCCAAATTGGAGACCGAGCTCGCCGAGCTGACCGAGAAATCATCGGCGCTCACTCAGCGCTGGAAGTCCGAGAAGGACAAGCTCGGCGTCGCCCAGAAATTGAAGGAGCAGCTCGAGAACGCCCGCAACGAGCTGGCGCAGGCGCAGCGCCGCGGCGAGTTTCAGCGCGCCGGCGAGCTCGCCTATGGGCTGATCCCCGATCTCGAGCGCAAGCTCGCGTCGAGCGAGAAAGAAGGCGCGCAGAAAATGCTCGAGGAGGAGGTCACTCCCGAGCATGTCGCGCAGGTCGTCTCGCGCTGGACCGGCATTCCCGTCGATAAAATGCTCGAGGGCGAGCGCGAGAAGCTGCTGCATATGGAAGACGAGCTGGCGCGCCGCGTCGTCGGGCAGAGGGAGGCGGTCGCCGCCGTCTCCACCGCCGTGCGCCGCGCCCGCGCCGGATTGCAGGATCCCAATCGCCCGATCGGCTCCTTCATCTTCCTGGGGCCGACAGGCGTCGGCAAGACGGAGCTGACCAAGGCGCTCGCCAATTTCCTCTTCGACGACGAGACCGCTTTGGTGCGGCTCGATATGTCGGAATATATGGAGAAGCATTCGGTGGCGCGGCTCATCGGCGCGCCTCCCGGCTATGTCGGCTATGAGGAGGGAGGGGCGCTCACCGAGGCGGTGCGGCGAAGGCCCTATCAGGTCGTGCTGTTCGACGAGATCGAGAAGGCGCATCCGGACGTGTTCAACGTCCTGCTGCAGGTGCTGGACGATGGCCGCCTCACCGACGGCCAGGGCCGCACCGTCGATTTCAAGAACACGCTCATCATCATGACGTCGAATCTCGGCTCCGAATTCCTGGTGATGCAGCAGGAGGGTGAGGATTCCTCCGCCGTGCATGCCGAGGTGATGCAGGTGGTGCGCGCGCATTTCAGGCCGGAGTTCCTGAACCGCGTCGATGAGATCGTGCTGTTCCACCGCCTGCGGCGCGAGGATATGGGCGCGATCGTCGATATTCAGATCCTGCGGCTGCAAAAGCTGCTGGACGATCGCAAGATCACGCTGAAGCTCGACGAGAAGGCGCGGGCGCTGCTCGCCGCCAAGGGCTACGACCCGGCCTATGGCGCGCGTCCGCTGAAGCGCGTGATCCAGAAGGAGCTGCAGGACCCGCTCGCCGAGGCGCTGCTCGGCGGCGACATAGCGGACGGCTCGACCGTGTGGGTCTCGACCGACAGTCAGGGGCTGACGCTGGATGGGCGGCCGATCGGGCGGCGCGGCTTCGGGGCCGAAAAGGCGGCGTGAGCAATGAGAGGAGGGGGCGCTGCGCGCGCCCTCATCCGACCTCGCGAATGCGCGAGCGACGAGAGCCTTCGGCGCGCAACTTGCTTCTCGCGAGCCGGAGGCGCGCGATGAAATTCTATATGACGCCGGGGTCCTGCTCGACCGGAATTCACATTCTGCTCGAGGAGATCGGCCTCGTCTTCGAGGCTTATATCCTCAATCTGCCGCGGGGCGATCATCTCAAGCCAGAATATCTCGCCATCAATCCGCATGGCACGATTCCGACGCTGGTGCGCGACGACGGCACGGCGCTCTGCGATTTTGTCTCGATCGCGACATGGCTCGCCGAGACCTATCCGCGCCGCAAGCTGCTGCCCGAGGACCTCGCCGGCAAGGAGCGGGCGATGGAAGTGCTCAATTTCGCCACGCGCTACATTCATGGCGAGGGCTTCCGCCGCGTCTTCACGCCGGAGCGCTACGCCGTCGCCGGCGACATAGAGGCGGTGAAGGCGCAGGGGCGCGAGATCGTCGCCGAGGCGCTGCTGAAAGTGAGCGGCGAGCTCGACGGCAAGAATTATGCGGCGGGCGCCTTCTCCATCGCCGACGCCGGCCTGTTCTATGTGGAGTTCTGGGCCGACAAGATCGGCATGGAGCTGCCGGTCAATTGCCGCGCCCATTACGAGCTGATGAAGACGCGGCCGACGGTGCGGCAGGTGCTGGCCGAGGAAGGCTATCGCTGAGCTTTTGCTTTGCTGCGCGACAACTTGCCGCAGGAGAGCCTCGGCGGGCGCCTTGACCCTTCGCCGCCGCTCCCCTAGCGTTGAGGCTCGCAGCTCGGAGAAGGCGGCCCGTGCAAGTCGAGACTCGCAAGATCTTCAGAATGGAGAGAGCCGTCGTCGGCATGCTGGCGGCTGCTGTCCTTCTGCTGCAGATCGTGGCGGTCGGCTTCGCCACTGGCGCCATGGCCCAGGACGGCGCTTTCGGCGTCGTCTGCGTCACCGCTCAGCCGGGTTCTCCCACCTCCGACACCGCGCCTGTCGAGAAGCATGTCGGCCCTTGCTGCATGCTTCATTGCAGCTCGGCGGCCGAGGTCGATGGCTCCGATGCGGTGGTCATTGTCCTCGCTTTCGACTTCCCCGCGGCCTCTCCGCCGGCGTTCGACGCTCGGACGGCCGAGGCCGCCGCCGCGCCGCCGGAACTGCGGCCCCTCTCGCCACGCGCGCCACCCGCCACAATCGCCTGATCCCCTTGTGACATCGGGGGCGCATTTTGCCGTCCTCGAGCCGGGAGCAGGCCGCGTCCGACGATCGAAGCGCTCTCTCGCCGCCGATCGCGACGCCTGAAAGCGGGTTCGGAGAGCGATCGGCTCTTCCCCCGTCCTTCAATCGATGAATTTCCGCCCGTGTCTCGCCGAGCGATCGCGCGTCTTTATCGCGTGAGCTCGCGGAGCCGAGGGCGATCCCATCGGCGCAGCGCCCTTAAGATGGCGCGCGCCTCACCTCTTCACTCGGAAGCTCTCCTCCGAGTGGGGCTCCCAACTTTCAACCCCGCCCGATGACGATGGTCTCGGGCGGGTCTTTTTTTGGCGTGGGAGGGGGAAAAAGTCAGGCCGCGGCGGCGGTGACGCGATTGCGGCCGCCGCTCTTCGACTCATAGAGCGCCTTGTCGGCGCGCCGCAGCAGCGCCTCGGCGTTGGCGTCCTTGCCGCGCTCGGCGATGCCGATCGAGGTGGTGACGGGAATGGTGCGGCCGCTGCGGTCGATGCAGAAAGGCTCGGACTGTATGGCGGCGCGCACGCGCTCGGCCACTTTGGCGGCGACGACCAGCGGCGTGTCCGGCATCACGATGACGAACTCCTCGCCGCCGAGGCGGCAGATGAGATCGGCGCTGCGCACCACGCGCTTCATGCGCTGCGCGAAATGCTTCAGCACCTCGTCGCCGGCGTCATGGCCATGCGTGTCGTTGACCGATTTGAAATGATCGATGTCGAGCATCATCAGCGTCAGCGCGCGGCCCTTGTGAGCGGCCTGGTCGAGCAGGGCCGAGAGATGCGTCTCGAGATAGCGCCTGTTGTTGAGGCCGGTCAGCGAATCGACGGCGGCGAGCTCGATGGCGGCCTGCAGATCAGAGCGCAGGCTGTCGGCGTAGCGCTTGCGGCGCAGCTGGCTGCGCACGCGAGCGACCAGCTCGTTTCGATCGACCGGCCGAACGATATAGTCGTTCACGCCGAGATCGAGGCCGCGCAATATGCGGCTGCGATCGTCCATATCGGCCATGACGAGAATGGGCAGCGCGCGCGTGCGCTCGAGCGAGCGAATCTGGCTGCAGAAGCGCAGCGCGTCGAATCCCTTGAGGTCGAGGCTGACGGCGATTAGGTCGAAATTCCCTTCCGCGGCGCGGAACAGCGCGTCCTGCGGATCGGAGACGATCGTCACCTCATGCTGATCGCGCAGCGCAATGGTGATTCGCTCGGCCGAGCCGCCGCGATCCTCGAGCACGAGAATGCGGCCGTTCTTGCCGGCGTCGGCCATTGCGCGCGCGCCCTTGTCGCCGAGGCCGAGGCTGGCGGAAGTGTCCGCGCGGGCGCGCAATTCGTCGAGCATCACCTTGAGGCGGGCGAGCGAGCGAACGCGCGCGATGAGCGCGATCTCGTCGACGGGCTTGGTGAGGAAATCATCGGCGCCGGCCTCGAGGCCGCGCAGCCGGTCTGCCGGCTGATCGAGCGCCGTGACCATCACGACCGGAATATGCGCGGTGATGGGGTCGGCCTTCAGGCGCCTGCACACCTCGAAGCCATCCATGCCCGGCATCATCACATCCAGCAGCACGATGTCGCAGCGTTCCTCGCGGCAGAGCGCGATCGCCTCCGGCCCGTTGGTCGCCGAGAGGACGTCGAAATATTCGGCCGTCAGACGCGCCTCGAGCAATTTGATATTGGGCAGAAGATCGTCGACGATCAGAATGCGTGCGGTCATGACGCTCGGCCTCTCACCTGTCCGCCAAAAATGCGTTTACTGTTTCCAGAAAGCGGGCCACGGAGATCGGCTTCGAGAGATAGGCCTCGCAGCCGCCCTGGCGAATTTTCTCCTCGTCGCCCTTCATCGCGAAGGCGGTGATCGCGATGATGGGGATGGAGCGCAACTGCTCGTCGTCCTTGATCCAGCGCGTGACCTCGAGGCCCGAGATCTCCGGCAGCTGAATGTCCATCAATATGAGGTCCGGCGAGTGGCTGCGCGCCAGCGCGATCGCCTCGACGCCGCTCTTTGTTTGCAGCGTCGAATGCCCATTGGCCTCGAGGAGATCGTTGAAGAGCTTCATGTTGAGCTCGTTATCCTCTACGATGAGGACTGTTTTGGGCATTGGCTCCGCTCTCGCGATTCTGCTCTCGTTTCGGCGCGGCTCGCGCCCATTGGCGTCTCGTTCCCGGAGGCGGCGGCGGAAGGTTCCGTCTCGTCTCAAGATCGAAAGCCGGTGCATTCGAAGACGATCTCGCCTTCGGGTTAGCAGATGAAGATTGATGAAATGAAAATCGAAAAGACTAGACACCGTCTCGGTGGCGAAAAGCGGGCGGCCGCGCCATCGAAATCGGACGCGCGATCTATAGCCTTGCGATCATTGGTTTTTCTGGCCGCGGATGATGATCGCATGGGGCGTTTTCTGGCGCTCACCGGCGTCGATCCCGGCGATATTCGCGCGCTGATGGGCGAGGAAGGCTTTCAGATCGCTCTGCTCGCGCATATTTGCGGCGACGAGCCGCTGCTCATCGATTTCGCCAGCGGAGAAAATATTTCGCCCGAAAGCGTCGTCGCGGCGCTGATGGCGCTGTCCGGCCCCATAATGGATTGAGGCGCGAAAGCGGCGCAACGAAGTCGAGGCGCCGAATCATCGCCGTTTTTCGTCATGATTGCCCATCGTCCAGGCTCTCCGCCCCCGCTTTGGCGACGAGTCCATCCTGGAAGGACTGCAAGCCGGAGACGCCGATCGCGCCCACAATATCGCCGCGATAGACGAGCGGCAGGCCGCCTTCCACCGCCGTGATCCCGGGCAGGCTCAGCATGGCGACGCGTCCGCCGGCGACGATATCCTCGAGCGCCTTGCTCGGACGCTTGAACAGAGCCGCCGTGCGCGCCTTCTGCGTCGCGATCTCGGCGGAGGCCGGCTGCGTTCCGTCGATGCGCTGCAAAAGCACGAGATGGCCGCCTTCGTCGACGATTGCGACGACGACGCTCCAGTCATTCTTCACCGCTTCGGCCTCCGCCGCGGCGGCGACGCGTCTGGCGTCGGCGAGAGTGAGCGCAAATCTGGTCTTCATCGCAATGGGTCCTTGCCTTCGCGGCCGCGGCGAGCGGCGGGCTTGCGCGCCGGCGCCCGCTCGAATAGGGAGGTAACGAGCACGAAACGGCCGGCGCGCGCAAGCCGGCCGCAGCGCCGAGCCAAAGTTTCGGCATTTTCAGCGAGATCGCATGTCCCTTATCATGCCGCTACCCGAGCAGGCGATATTGGCGCGCCGCGAGGAGCTGCTGGCGCGCCTGCGCGCCATTCTGCCCGCCGCCAATGTCATCGCCGACGAGACCGCGCGCCGCGCCTATGAATGCGACGCGCTGGTCATGTATCGCGCGCTGCCGCTGGTCGTGGCGCTGCCGGAGACGGTGGCGCAGGTGAGCGCGATCATGGCGCTGGCCCAGGAGATGAACGTGAAAGTGGTGCCGCGCGGCGCCGGCACCTCGCTCTCCGGCGGCGCGCTGCCGCTCGAGGACGGCATTCTGCTCGGAATGGCCAAGTTCAACCGCATATTGGAGGTGGATTTCGAGAATCGCTGCGCGCGCGTGCAGCCCGGCGTGCAAAATCTCGCCATCTCGAAAGCCGTCGAATATGCGGGCTTCTATTATGCGCCCGATCCCTCCTCGCAGATCGCCTGCACCATAGGCGGCAATGTCGGCGAGAACGCCGGCGGCGTGCATTGCCTGAAATATGGGCTGACCACCAACAACATACTCGGCCTCGAGGTCGTGCTGATGGGCGGCGAGGCGCTGCGCCTCGGCGGCAAGCATCTGGACAGCGAGCTCTATGATCTCATGGGGCTGATGACAGGCTCCGAAGGGCTGCTCGGCGTGGTGACGGAAGTGACGGTGCGGCTGCTGCAAAAGCCCGTATCCGCGCGCGGCCTGCTGCTCGCCTTCCCCACAGTGGAGGCCGGCGCGCGCTGTGTCGGCGCCATAATCGCGCGTGGCATTATTCCGGGCGGGCTCGAGATGATGGACGCCGCCACAATTGGCGCTGTCGAGAATTTCCAGCCCTGCGGCTATCCGCTCGACGCCGGCGCCATCGTCATCGTGGAGCTGGACGGCACGCCGGCGGAGGTCGATCACCTCGTCGCCGTCGTCGAGAGCATCGCCCGCGAAGAAGGCGCGACGCAGACGCGCATCTCGCAGAATGAGGCGGAGCGGCTGCGCTTCTGGGCCGGGCGCAAGAATGCTTTTCCGGCGGTGAGCTGCATCGGCCCGGATTATCTCTGCATGGACGGCACGATCCCGCGCGGGAGACTGCCGGAGGTGCTGACGCGCATGGATGGGCTGGCGAAATTTCATGGGCTGCGCGTCGCCAATGTGTTCCACGCCGGAGACGGCAATCTGCATCCGCTCATTCTCTATGACGCCTCCAAGGAGGGCGATATCGAAAGGGCCGAAAAGCTCGGCGCCGATATTCTCCGCCTTTGCGTCGAGGTCGGCGGCGTGCTGACCGGCGAGCATGGCGTCGGCGTCGAAAAGCGCGATCTGATGGGCGAGATGTTCGACGAGATCGATCTCGCGCAGCAGCAGCGCGTCAAATGCGCCTTCGATCCGCAACACAGGCTCAATCCGGGAAAAGTGTTTCCGACTCTGCATCGCTGCGCCGAGCTCGGCATGATGCATGTGCAGAGCGGCAAGCTGCCGTTCCCAGAGCTGCCGAGGTTTTGATGACGCCGGCCGCCTTCCAACAATCTTCGCGCGCGCCCCTTCTCCCACTTGTGGGAGAAGGTGGCCCTCGCGTCAGCGAGGGTCGGATGAGGGTCCGCGCAGAATTCGCGCGCTCGAACGAGAAGACGATGTTTTTTCGCAAACGGGCGAGAGCCCTCATCCGACCCCGCTTCGCGGGGCCACCTTCTCCCACGAGTGGGAGAAGGAGTCGCGCGGCGCGACTCGGGAAGCGCGTCGCATGCGCCTGACTCCGAGAGACGAGAAAGACGTCGCCGAGGCCATCCGCACCGCGCTCGCGCACGATGCGCCTTTGTCGATCGAAGGCCATGGCTCCAAAGCCGGGCTCGGCCGCGCGACGCAGCGCGATCGCGTGCTCTCGCTCGCCGCGCTCACCGGCGTCACGCTCTATGAGCCGCAGGAGCTGGTGCTCACTGCTCGCGCCGGCACGCCTTTGCGCGAGATCGTCGCTCTGCTCGACGCGCAAAATCAGCAATTGGCCTTCGAGCCGATGGATCATGCGGCGCTGCTCGGCGGCGCGCGCGACGACGCCACCATCGGCGGCGTGATCGCGACCAACGCCTCCGGCCCGCGACGGATAAAGGCGGGCGCGGCGCGCGATCATCTGCTCGGCTTTCGCAGCGTCACCGGCCGCGGCGAGATCGTGAAATCCGGCGGCCGCGTGATGAAGAATGTCACCGGCTATGATCTCTCCAAGCTCGTCGCCGGCTCCTATGGCACGCTCGCCGCGCTCACCGAGCTGACGCTGAAGGTGCTGCCCAAGGCGGAGACGGAGGAGACCTTGCTGCTCTCCAGCCTCGGGGCGGAGAAGGGCCTCGCAGCGCTGCGCAAAGCGTCCGGCTCGCCTTATGAAGTGTCGAGCCTCGCCTATGATCCGCAGGCCGACGCCGCTGCGCTGCGGCTCGAAGGGCCTCAGATTTCCGTCACGACGCGTCGCGACGATCTCACGCGCTTTCTCGCCGATTTCGGCGGCGCGACGCGCGTTCTCGCAGCAGACGAAAGCCGCGCCTTCTGGTCGCGCCTTCGCGACGCCGAGCCGATCGCGGGGGAGGGCGTCATATGGCGCGTTTCGCTCGCGCCGACGGACGGTTTTGCCTTCGTCGAGCGGCTGCGCGGCGCCGGCGCGCCGATCGTCGCGCATGTCTATGATTGGGCCGGCGGCCTCGTCTGGCTGCGCCTCGAGACGGCGGCGGATGCCCATGCGACGGCCATTCGCGCGATCGTCGATGCGCTCGGCGGCCATGCGACGCTGATCGGCGCCGACGCCGATATTCGCGCGCGCGTCGATGTGTTTCATCCGCAGCCTGCCGCTCTCGCCGCGCTGACGCGGCGCGTGAAGGAGGCTTTCGATCCACGCTTCATTCTGGAGCGCGGGCGATTGCGCGCGGAGTTCTGATGGCGCGGACGCCCCCTCCCCATCCCTCCCCCGCGTTGCGGGAGAGGGAGCGGATTGCGCGCTTCATCGAGAGTGCGCGATACGTCGGCCGCCCCCTCTCCCGCAAAGCGGGGGAGGGTGAGGGAGGGGGCCTCTTCGAGACAAGTCGAAAGAAGCGATGCTGACGCAATTCTCTCCCGAGCTTCTCGCCGATCCCGACATGGCGCAGTCGGAGAAAATTCTGCGCGCCTGCGTGCATTGCGGCTTCTGCACGGCGACATGCCCGACCTATCTGCTCACAGGCGACGAGCTCGATTCGCCGCGCGGGCGCATCTATCTCATGAAGGAGATGCTGGAGAACGGCCGCGCCGCCGACGAGCGCACCGTGCGCCATGTCGATCGCTGCCTCTCCTGCCTCTCCTGCATGACGACATGTCCGTCGAGCGTGCATTACATGCATCTCGTCGATCATGCGCGCGCGCATATAGAGAAGACCTATCGGCGTCCGCTGCTCGATCGCCTGCTGCGTGCGACGCTGGCTTTCGTGCTGACGCGGCCGGCGCTGTTTCGCCAGTCCATGCGCGCCGCGGCGTTGGCGCGTCCTTTCGCGGGCCTGCTGCCGCGGCGTCTGCGAGACATGATCGCAATGGCGCCGGCGCATTTGCCCGAGCCTTCGCCGATCGATCGCCCGCAAATCGTCGCCGCGCAGGGCGCGCGCAAAATGCGCGTCGCGCTGCTGAGCGGCTGCGCGCAGACCGTGCTCGACACGAAAATTCATGAGGCGACCGCGCGTCTGCTGACGCGGCTCGGCGCGGAAATCGTGGTGGCGGATGGCGCCGGCTGCTGCGGGGCGCTGCCGCATCATCTCGGCAAGAGCGCGGACTCACATGCGCTCGCGCGCCGCAATATCGAGGCTTGGACGCGCGAGATCGAGCGCGGCGGGCTCGATCATATCGTGATCGACACATCCGGCTGCGGAACGACGGTCAAGGATTATGGCCATATGTTCCGCGACGATCCCGCGCTCGCGGAAAGAGCCGCGCGCATCGCCGCAATGGCGCGCGACGTGACGGAGATTATTGCCGCTCTCGATTTCGCGCCCTCGGTCGATGTCGGACGTCTGCGCGTCGCCTATCATTCCGCCTGCTCATTGCAGCATGGGCAGAAGATCGCCGATCTGCCGATGGAGCTGCTGCGTCGCGCCGGCTTCGACGTCGTTCCCGTGCCCGAGAGCCATATCTGCTGCGGCTCGGCGGGAACCTACAATCTGTTGCAGGGCGAGCTGGCGAGCGCGTTGCGCGAGCGCAAGGTCGCCAATATCGAGTCGGTCGCGCCGCAGGCGATCGCTGCGGGCAATCTCGGCTGCATGATTCAGATCGGGCAGGGGACGGAAATCCCGATCACCCATACGGTGCAATTGCTGGATTGGGCGAGCGGCGGCCCGAAGCCGCTCGCCTAGAGCCGATCGGTCAGCGCAGAAAACCGACGATATCCTTCACCGCATCCATATTCGTGCGCGCCAGTTCCCGCGCCCGCGCGGAGCCGTCGCGCAGCACATCGTCGATATAGGTTGCGTCTGCCGTCAGTCTGCGCATTTCGGCGGTGATCGGCGAGAGCTTCGCCACGGCGAGATCGACCAGCGCGACCTTGAAGGTCGAGAAATTGGAGCCGCCGAATTCGCCGAGCACATCGGCTTTCGTGCGCTGCGACAGCGCCGCGAAAATGCCGACGAGATTATCCGCCTCGGGGCGTCCCTCGAGGCCCTTTTCTTCCGAAGGAAGCGCATCGGGGTCGGTCTTGGCCTTGCGCACCTTCTGTGCGATCTGGTCGGCGTCGTCGGAGAGATTTATGCGCGAATAATCGGAGGCGTCCGATTTCGACATTTTCTTCGTGCCGTCGCGCAGGCTCATCACGCGCGTCGCCGGGCCGGAGATCAGCGGCTCCGGCAGCGGGAAGAAAGCGTCGTTGAAGCCGTTGCGCGCGATCGATTCGGCGAAGTCGTTGTTGAACTTCTGCGCAATGTCGCGGGCGAGCTCCAAATGCTGCTTCTGATCCTCGCCGACCGGCACATGGGTGGCGCGATAGAGCAGAATGTCGGCGGCCATCAGCACCGGATAGTCCAAGAGGCCCATGGAGGCGTTCTCGCGATCCTTGCCGGCCTTGTCCTTGAACTGCGTCATGCGATTGAGCCAGCCGATGCGGGCGACGCAATTGAGCACCCACGCCAGCTCGGCGTGCTCGGCCACCTGGCTCTGATTGAAGACGATGTTCTTCTTCGGGTCGATTCCGCAGGCGATGAAGGCCGCGGCGATCTCGCGCGTGTTGTTGCGCAGCGCGACCGGGTCCTGCGGCACGGTGATGGCGTGCAGGTCCACGACGCAATAGAGGCAGTCGAAGCTCTGCTGCAGCTCGACGAATTTGACGATCGCGCCGAGATAATTGCCGAGATGCAGATTGCCGGTGGACTGCACGCCGGAGAAGACGCGCTGCGGAAAGCTGGTCATGAGGAGCGCCGAGTGGTTGAGGCCGGCGGCCCTTATGACAATGCGGGCGCCCGAGCGCAAGAACCCGAGCGCAACTATCCCGCCTCAGCCCCGCTCGGCCGTCGCCCAGGCCTCATAGCCGCCGTCGAGGCTGTAGACCTCGGCAAAGCCCATATCGGCGAAGATGCGGGCGTAGGACTGGCTGGAATTGCCGTGATAGCAGCAGACGATGACCGGCCTGTCCTTCGGCGTCTCGAAGAGATAATAGGTCATATCGTCCTGGGAGGCGTTCTCCGCGCCCTCTATGTGGCCGCGCGCGAAGGATTGCGGATCGCGCACGTCGAGGACGAGCGTCTCGCCGCGGCTCATCACGTCGCGCGCGGCGGCGACGTCGATCCTGCGAAAATCTTGCGCCATTGTTCGGTCTCGCGCTTCTATAGGCGCCCTCGGCGCCGCTCCGGTCGCGCCATGCGAAGACGGGGCCAACCGGCCGAGAGAGAAGAGCCGACGGAAGAGGCGTTTTACCTCCTCTTCGAGGAGCTATCGAAGGCACACATCCTTCTCGCCCCCGCGGCGTCTTGGCCGGGCTTGTCCCGGCCATCCACGCCAGGACGCCGAGGCGTCTTGAAAGTTTGGCGTGACGCCGAAGCTCCGGTGGGCGCCGCCACGGGAGGAAACTGTCGTCGGCGGGCGCTTTCCTAAGGTTTCTCAGCTCCTTGGCGTGGATGGCCGGGACAAGCCCGGCCAGGACGGCTGCAGAATTTCGCTATGTGTGATCCGAAAGCCCTCGAGGGGGAGGCCGAGCGCCACGAACATCACCCCGTCCGGCTGTCGCCGGCCGACTCTCCATCGAGGGGAGGGCGAACGCGGTCTCCCCGCGCTCTCGACAATCGGCGCCGCCTCGTGTATTGCAGCGCGTCCAAATCAAAACAGCGTCCCGAAACGCTCGCCACGCCGTCCGGCGCAAGGCGAAACGGCAGGAGTTTTTTTCATGCCCTCCATCATCGAGCAACTCGACGCCGAGCAATCGGCCCGCCTTCTCGAAGGCAAGTCGATCCCGGAATTCCGCCCCGGCGACACCGTCATCGTCAATGTGAAGGTGAAGGAAGGCGACCGCTCCCGCATCCAGGCCTATGAGGGCGTGGTGATCTCCCGTCAGGGTGGCGGCCTCAACGAGGCCTTCACCGTCCGCAAGATTTCCTATGGCGAGGGCGTGGAGCGCGTGTTCCCCCTCCATTCGCCGCTCGTCGACTCGATCAAGCTGGTCCGCCGCGGCAAGGTCCGCCGCGCCAAGCTCTATTATCTGCGCGACCGTCGCGGCAAATCCGCCCGCATCGCCGAGCGCATCGACAATAAGGCGAAGGCCAAGGACAAGCCGGCCCCCGCGGCCGAGTAAGGCTCCCGGAGCCTTTCCCGACATTGCGAGTTTGGCGGAGCGATCCGGCGGCAAGCCGCAGGATCGCTTCATCGTTTCTATGTGAGAGAATCGATGAGCAAAGTCCTGTTCTGGGATTTCGAGGGCGTCGTCGCGCGTCGCGCGCCGGATTGGCGGCTCGCAGAGGGCGCGGCGGAGACGCTGGAGGCGCTGGCCGCCAAGGGCTGGACTCATATCGCCTTCGCCGCGGGGACGCAGGACCTCGCCGCCGTGGCGGAAGGGCTAGGCCTCGCCGGCAGATTCGCCGGGCTTCATGACGCCGGCGAGGGCGCGGAGCCGCTGGCGCGGGCGATAGAGGCCGCGCGGCCTTTCGATCAGGCTTTCGTCATCGCCGCCAGCGTGGCCGGCGCCGTGCTGCCGGCGCGGGCGGCGGTGGTTCCGTCCATTTTGGTCGGCGACGCCTCGCCGCTCGCCCAATTCTGCTGCGAATCGCCGTCGGAGATCGAGCTGGCGCTCGAAACCTGGACGTCGATGCGGCGGTCTTTCTTCGCCGAGCCGTGACGGCGGCGCTTGCTGAAGCTCAGCCGCCCGAGGAATCGAGCGGCGCGTTCAAAATCCATCGGTGGCCGAAGGGATCGCGCAGCGCGGCGTAGCGCGTGCCCCAAAAAGTATTGGTCGGCTGCGTCTCGATCTTCGCGCCGAGCTGGGTTGCGCGGGTGACGATCTCGTCCACCTCATGCGCCTTGTCATATTCGAGGCTCACCGAGGCGGTGACCTGCTCGCCCGGCAGCGGCATGCGGGCGTGGCCCAATTCTGGAAAGACGTCCGCGAGCATGACGGAGCCGCCATTGATGGCGAGCTCGCAATGGGCGATGCGCATGCCATCCACGGAAGGCATCAGCGCCCTTTGCTGCGCGCCGAAAGCGGCGGTGTAGAAAGCGATCGCGCCGGCGGCCGGCGAGACGGTGAGATAGGGCGCGACCCTCGGGCGCTGCATGTCATTCCCTCGCCGGTGTTTCCCCAAGGACGATCTCGTCGCCCCAATCTTTCTTTTTTATAGGCGCGTAAGCCGCTTTATCGCGCTTCGCCACCGTAACTTCTTCGATTCCCGCTGTCGCGCAAAGCTTTATCCTTAATCCATGCTTTAGGGCCTCCGGCCGCGCCAGCATCCGAGCCGGGGCCGGAGCAATGGAGGCTTCCGGCCGCGTGGCGACCAGATAGGCGAATTTCTCGTCCTCGAAGGGCGCGTCGGCGCCTTTGAGCAGCTTATGGTCGCGCGAGCGGGCGAGCCGCACCGAGAAATGGCACCAGTCCGGCGGCTGCAGCGGGCAGGGCGCCGAATGCGGGCAGGGCAGGGAGACGCGCGCGCCCGCGGCGACGAGCCGCGCCCGCATCCGCATCAGCCGCGCATGATCGCGCGGCGTGCCGGGCTCGACGAGGACCAGCGCGCCGGAGCAATTCGCCCAGGCGGCGTCCACGGCGCGGTCGAGGCTGTTTTCCGCGATCTCGGTCAGCGCATAGCTGGCGACGACGAGATCGAAAGGCGCGCCGAGATCGGGCGGCGCGGACAGATCGCCGGCGACGATTCGCGCCTTCTCCAACGCTGCGCCGGCGAGCCGGCTGGCGAGCGCGAGAAAGGGCTCGCTGCGGTCGAGCAGCGCATTCTCGTCGATTTGCGGCCAGATCGCGCGCGCGGCGAGGCTCGCGGTCCCGAGGCCCGCGCCGAGGTCCAGCATGCGACGCGGCGAAAAATCCGGCGCCCGTTCGGCCAGCCGGCCGAGAATATGAATGGTCGCGGCATAGGTCGCCGGAAGCCGATAGAGGGCGTAGGCGAGAGCGTCGTCCTCGCAGAGAATCGCCTGCGCCGTCGTTCCGCCGGAGCGATAGAGCGCGGAGATGCGCGCCGCCCGCTCCGCCAGCGCTCGGCGAGAGCGCTCGTCCAATAGGCGTTCCAGCGCCGCCGTCAGCTCCTGTGGCGGCGCCGTCGATATTCGCGTCACGTCGAAGGGACCTCCCGCTGGGGCGTCGGCGAGATTACATGCTTCCAAGCCGCCCATGTTGCGAGTAGAACAGCCTACCCGGTTCGGTCGAGGCCGAATTACGGTTCTTTTTACGGCTCGGAGCAGGAACGAGACAAATGGCAGGACGCCCGCGCACGCTCTACGACAAGATCTGGGACGATCATGTGGTTCACGAGCAGGAGGACGGCGCGTCCCTCATCTACATCGATCGCCATTTGATCCATGAGGTGACGAGCCCGCAGGCCTTCGAGGGGCTGCGCACCTCCGGCCGCAAGGTCCGCGCGCCGGGCAAGACGCTGGCCGTCGTCGACCATAATGTGCCGACGACCGACCGCTCGCTGCCGATCACCGATCCCGAGAGCAAGGCGCAGGTCGAGCAGCTCGCCATCAACGCCGCGGAATTCGGCGTCGAATATTACAATGAGCATGATTCGCGTCAGGGCGTCGTGCATATCGTCGGCCCGGAGCAGGGCTTCACTCTGCCGGGCACGACGATCGTCTGCGGCGACAGCCACACCTCCACCCATGGCGCCTTCGGCGCGCTCGCCCATGGCATCGGCACCTCCGAGGTCGAGCATGTTCTGGCGACGCAGACGCTGATCCAGAAAAAGGCCGCCAACATGCTGGTGCGCGTCGACGGCAAGCTCGCCGAGGGCGCGACAGCGAAGGATATAATTCTCGCCATCATCGGCGAGATCGGCACCGCCGGCGGCACCGGCCATGTGATCGAATATGCCGGCGAGGCGATCCGCGACCTCTCGATCGAGGGCCGCATGACCGTTTGCAACATGTCGATCGAAGGCGGCGCCCGCGCCGGCCTCGTCGCGCCGGACGAGAAGACCTATGAATACCTCCGCGGCCGGCCCAAGGCCCCGCAGGGCGAGGTCTTCGACGCCGCCGTCCGCTATTGGGAGACGCTGCGCTCCGACGAGGGCGCGCATTACGACCGCGTGATCGTGCTCGACGCCGCGGCTCTGCCGCCGACCCTCACCTGGGGCACCTCGCCCGAGGATGTGATGCCGATCACCGGCCTGGTGCCGACGCCGGACAGCGTCGCCAATCCGGCCAAGCGTCAGGCCATCGCCCGCGCGCTCGAATATATGGGCCTCGAGGGCGGCGAGAAGGCCAGCGACATCGCCATCGACCGCGTCTTCATCGGCTCCTGCACCAATGGCCGCATCGAGGATTTGCGCGCCGCCGCGGCGGTCATCGCCGGCAAGACGATCAACGCCAAGGTCAACGCCATCGTCGTGCCGGGCTCCGGCCTCGTGAAGGCGCAGGCGGAGGCGGAGGGGCTGGACAAGGTGTTCACCGCCGCCGGCTTCGAATGGCGCGAGCCGGGCTGCTCCATGTGCCTCGCGATGAACCCGGACCGGCTCGCGCCGGGCGAGCGCTGCGCCTCGACCTCGAACCGCAATTTCGAGGGCCGCCAGGGCTTCAAGGGCCGCACCCATCTCGTTTCCCCCGCCATGGCGGCGGCGGCGGCGATCGCCGGCCATTTCGTGGACGTTCGCAGCTGGAGGTAAGTCTCGCATGGCCTCGCCTCTCGACGATAGCGCTCTCGCCCAGCTCCGCGCCCCTTCGCTCGAGGACCTCGAGGTGCTGGCCGATGCGGCTTTCGCCTCGCTGCCGTCGCGCTTCACGCGGCTCTGCGAAGGTCTCGTGATCCGTGTCGAGGATTTTCCGGACGAGGAAATCCTCGAGGATATGGAATGCGAGACCGAGTTCGACCTTTTGGGGCTGTTCCGCGGCCAGGGCCTCGCCCAGCGCGAGGCCTCGGCGCAAACCGGCGAGCCACCCAATATGATCTGGCTCTATCGCCGTCCGATCATCGATTATTGGGCGGATGGCGAGGACACGCTGCAGGAGATCATCACCCATGTCCTCGTGCATGAGATCGGCCACCACTTCGGCCTCTCCGACGAGGATATGGAGGAGATAGAGCAGAAGGCGGGGTGAAAGCTCACTCCGGCGGCGCTGGGAAGCGCAGCTCGCAGCGCAGGCCCCTGTCGGCGCCGGGCTCTATGACAGCGGCGCCGCCGAGCTGCTGGCCGAGCGAGCGCACCAGCTTGTGTCCCGAGCCGAGGCCCATCGCTTCCATCGAGGCGGGGCCGACGCCATCATCTTCTACGGTGAGGGCGAGATCGTCGCCGTCGCGCGTCAGCCGCACCTTCACCGTTCCCGCGCGCTCTTCGGGAAAGGCGTATTTCAGCGCATTGACGACGAGCTCGTTGACGATCAGCGCGACTGCGCGGGCCTCGTCCACCTCGAGAGCGCAATCGGCGACCTCGGTCCGCAGCGCGATCGGCCGCTCGCCGATGAGCGCCAGCCGAAGATTGGCGCAGAGATCGTCGAGGAGCGGCCGCATCCACACATCGCGCCCCCCGTCATGCTGGAGCAGCGCATAGACGCGGCTCACCACGGCGACGCGGCTCGACGCCGCGAGCAAAGAGGCGCGCGCATTGTCGTCGTCGAGCGCGCGCGCCTCGGTCTGCAGCATCGAGCAGACGAATTGCAGGTCGTTCTTCGTGCGATGCGCCATCTCTTGGAGATAGAGGTTCTTCAATCGCTCGGTCTTGGTCGCCAGCGTCTGGGCGGCGGCGGCCTCGTTGTCGCTGCGATCGATCACGCCCGAGAGCTCCTGCATCACGAAGACGATGGCGAGAGCGACGGCGATGAAGAGCACGAGAGCGAGAGCTTCCGCTGGATCAGAGACGGCGAAGCCTTCGCCCGGAAACAGAAAATAGGCGGCGAGCGCCGCGCTGAAGGCCGTCGACCAGCCACCCGCCTCGCCGCCGAAGAAAAGCGCCGAGAACATCACGGCGGGAATGAAAAGGAGCAGCTGTCCCGGCGGCAATCTCTCATGCAGCAATGTCTGCAGCGCGAACGCGCCCAGGGAGAGGCCGGACGCTCCGAGAAAGCGCGTCCAAATGGGCAGAGCCCGCGAGCGCGCGGCCAGCGCGAAAAGGTCATGCATGGATGCTCGACTCATTCGTGAGCGCGGCCGTCAGCTCGGCAGCCGCATCGTCAATTCGAATGTAGCGCCCTGTAGCGGCTGCGACCGTGCGGTCAGCGTCCAGCCGTGGCGATCGGCGATCGTTTTGCAAATGGCGAGCCCGATTCCGGTGCCCGGATATTCGGCCTTGCTGTGCAGCCGCTTGAACGGCTCGAAAATGGCGCTCGCATATTTCGCCTCGAAGCCGACGCCGTCATCGGAGACGGACAGGCGCAGCAAAGAGTCCTCGACATGAGCGTGGATGACGATGCGGGGCGTCTCGCCCGGCCGGCGAAATTTTATCGCATTGCTGACGAGATTATGCATGAGCCGTGCGAATTGCGGCGGGTCCGCCTCGAACTCCACGCAGGGGGCGTCGAGGCTGACATCGGCGCCCGATTCCTCGATCAGCTCGGAGAGATCGGTCAACGCGGATTGAATCTCGACGCGCAGATCACGCCGCTGCACTTTGAGCGGCGCCTCGACGATGCGCGAATAGACGAGCAGATCCTCGACCAGCTCGCGTGCGCGCAGCGCCGAGCCGCGCATCACCTCGCTCGCATAGGAGATGTCCTTCTGATCGGAGGAGGCGACGGCGGCGTCGAGCATTTGCGAGAAGGCGACGATCTTGCGCAGCGGCTCCTGCAGATCATGCGAGGCGACATAGGCGAAGCGGGCGAGCCGCTCATTGACGCGCTCGAGCTCGACGATGCGCTGCTCCAGCGCGCGCTCGGCCGCGAGCCGGGCGGCTTCCTCACGTCGGCGTTCGGTCACATCCTGCGAATAGCCGTGCCAGATGGTGGAGCCGTCGGCCTGTCGCACCGGCTGCGCCTGCGTCTCCAGCCAGATCGTTCCCTTGGAAGGATGATTATAGCGGAACTCCTCGCGCAGCAGCGTCATCTGCGCCGCCGAGCGCGCGAAGCTCGCGCGCATGCGCTCGGCGTCGTCGCCATGGATGCGGCGGAGCATGGGCGCGGCGTTAACGCAAATCTCCTCCGGCGCGACGCCGAAGACATTGCGCACATTCTCCGCGAGATAGGGGCAGGAGCTGAAGCCGCCGGTGTCGAGCCGGAAGGAGAAGACAACTCCGGGCGCCGCGAGCGCGACATTGCCGAACTGCTCGACGAGCCGCGCATTCTGCGCCGCGAGCCGCTCCATCGCATGGCGCGTCTCCAGATTGTCGATATGGGTCAGCGTGCGTTGAAAGGCTTCGCCGCCGATGATGATGAACGCATCCGTCGTCAGAAAGGCGGAGAAGGCGAGCGCGTCCTCGAGGCCCTCGACGGGCGCGAGCCAGAATTGGATGACGGCGACGATGACGATGAGCGACGTCACGCCGGAAGCCGCGCCGCCGATGAAGGAGGCGACGAGCAGGGGAAGATGAAAGGTGACATAGAGATGGCCGCCGCTCTCGCCGGTGATGAGAATGCGCCAGACGATTGCGACCGCCGCGGCGAGAAGCCCGATGGCGATGCGCCAGGACAGCGGCGAGCGATACCAGCGCGCGACGCGCGGCGCGAGCGTGGCGATGAGCGCCCGCACGCGGCCATGCTCGGCGCGTGGGAGGTCGGAACTCGCCGCGGTCGGCGGCATTTTGAGGCTCGGCATGCTTCGGCTCGCTCGCATCCGCGGACATCGAAGCTCGCGCTTCGCTTTCGTGCGGGATGCGTCTTCGAGGGTCCTGCCGGGAATGGTGTTCCCGACGGAAAGGGCGCGGCGGGCGCCGGGCCTTCGCGCCCTATGCGCGCGCTCTCCGGCTCATTTATGACCGAAAGCGGCGCATGGAAGGTCCTGCGACGATAAGCGCGTCACACCGCGCGGCTTCCGGGCGTCTGGCCCTGCTCGTAATTGGTGCCGAAAACGTAATCCCACCAGATCGCATGGACGCCGAAGCCGCGCTCCGGATCGCGGAAATGATGCAGCATGTGAAGGCGGCGCACCAGATGGCCGAGCTTGGATTTGGGCTGGCCGTGATGCGTCCAATAATGCACGCAGTCATAGAGCACGTAGCCGGCGATGAAGCCCGCCAGCATGGGCCAGGCGAAATCGCCGCCGAAGACGAGGCGGATGAGCGAGAGCGCGATCAGCATGATCGGCGTCGACAGCAGCGGCGGCATGACGAGCCGCAGCGGATCGCTCGGATAGATGTGATGCACGCCATGGATGAGGAATTGGAAGCGCGGCCCGAGCCCGAAGGGCAGCGGAAACACCGTGTGGAACAGAAAGCGATGGCCGAAATATTCGGTCAGCGTCCAGGCCGCATAGCCGGCGACGAAGGCGAGGAGGATATAGCCCGCGCTCGCATAATTGCTCGCATAGGCGATGAGCCAGAGAATGATCGGCCCATAGACGAGCGGCGGGGTCAGATGATGGACGCGCGAATATTTGTCGAGAAGGTCGCTCTCGAAGAGGCGCGGCGATGCGTCGAGCGTCTCGTGTTCAGTGGCAGTCATGGGAAACTCTACTCCGCCGGGACGGGAACGAGCTGCGCGGCGCTGGCGGTCTCCACATTGGCGGAGCGCGTCTGCAGCGAATAGCGCGGGTCGAAGACGAAGGTGACGAGCAGGGCGAACCAGGAATAATGCGCGCCGAGCGGCTTGTAGAACTCGGGCGCCATCTCGGTGAGCTCCGGCAGGCGCCGCCAGGGAATCTCGTGAAAGTCGTGATGCTCGTTGTGATAGCCGATGTTGAGCGCGACCTTGTTGAGCGGGCCATAATAGTCGAACGTGCCCTGATTGGGGCCGAAGGCGAAATGCTCCTGCACCCAGCGCGCGCTCAGCGGATGCAGCCCGCCGACCGAGAACCAGAAGGACAGGATCAGATAGAGCAGCGCATTGGGGCCGAAGGCCCAGAGCACGAAGACGTCGAAGAGCAGGATGACGGCCGTGTTGATATAGGTCCATAGGCCCATGATCGGCACAGTGCCCTTCAGCCGCGAGAGGCGCGCCAGCTGGATCGCCGGGAAGAAGAACAGCCACAGCGCCTTGCGCCATGTGCTATTGCCCACCCACTCCACCTCCCAATGGCTCGGAATGTCGGCGTCGTAATCATAGGCCGACAGATGCGAGTGATGCTTGATGTGGTAGCAGCGAAAGCCCATCGCCGTCGGAAAGGCGTTGGGCAGATCGGCGAGCAGGGCGGTGAGCTTGTTGTAGAGCGTGTTCTCGAACACGCAATTATGGATCGCGTCGTGAATGGCGACGAAAGCCGCATGATTGGCGAAGGCGCCGACGCAAATGGCCAGCAGCAGGGTCAGCGGCCAATAGGAGAGGCCGAGCCAGCCGAGAATGGCGGCGATCGTCAGCTGGCCGGCGAATATGCCCGCGGTGATCTTGAAAGTGAGATCGTCCTTGCCGAACAGCGTCCTCACTTCCGGATGCGCCTCGAGAATGAGGCGGCGACGCTCGACATGCGAGCGATCGGCGGAGGACGTCGAAGAAATCGAGATGACATTCATGGCGTCGCCTCTTCTCTCACAGCCTCGGTTGCAGCGGGCGGCGCGCCCGCCACGCGCTTTTCATAGACGCGGTGAATCTTGTCGATCTTGCCGCCGAACATTTCGATCGGCTTGCGCATGCCCATATTGTCCTCGAGGACCCAGCCGGCCTCGAGGGCGACGATGCTGGCGTCGACGCAGCTGCGCCGGCGCATGTCCTCGATCAGCGACAGCAGGATCGCGCCGCCCGTGGCGCTGTTCTGCAGCGTCTTGCGCGTGCCGAGCAGCAGCAGGCGCGCGGTCGAGAATTTGTGCTTGCGAATGCGCGAGATCAGCTTGAGCCAATTGAAGGGCAGCAGCTTGCCGTCGAAATCGGCGGTGATTTCGTGCAGATTGGGCAGCGCCACCGCGAAGGAGACCGGCGCGCCGTCGAATTCGAGCACAATGCCGAATTCCGGCGGCATCACATATTTCATGAGGTCCGCGAAGCCGTCGAGCTCGTCCTTGCCGAGCGGCACGTAGCCCCAATTGCCGCGCCAGGCGTCGTTGAAGAGATCGGACATCAGCGCGGTTTCGCCCTGCTTCAGATGATCGCGATCGAGCTGGCGAATTTTCAAGCGGTTGCGCCATTCGGGGCGGTCGGCGATGCGGCGTTCCTTGCTGAGATCCTGCTCCGCGGAGAGATGCCGGTAGGAGATCAGATCCTTCGCCTTGTCATAGCCCAGCGCCTCGATGAGCCGCGACAGATAGGGAGGATGCCAGGGCATCAGAAACATCGGCGTCGCTTCGAAACCTTCGATCAGCATGCCGCTTTCGCCATTGATGTCCGGCGAGAAGGGGCCGACGATGGTCTCCGCGCCGCGCGCGCGCAGCCATTCCTCTGCGGCCTGCGTCAGCGCGCGCACCACCTCTATGTCGTCGATGGCGTCGAGCGAGCCGAACTGCCAGCGCGAGGTGGAGACGGGCTGAATCGTCTTATAGACCTGCGCGCCGATGCGGCCGACCCATTTGCCGTCCTTGCGCGCCAGGAACTCCTGCGCCTCGACATGCTGGAAATGTGGATTGAGCTTGTGGCTGAAGAGATTCCAGCGCTCGGCGTCGAGCGACGGCGCGAAGCCCTTGTGGCCCTTATAGATGAGACGCGGCAGCTTGCAGAAGGTCAGGAAGCGCAAAAGATTATCGACAGGAACAATCTCGATGCCGGCCATAGCGAACACCTATCGAGCTAGAGAAGCGAGCGAAAGCTGGCATATCGACGCGGGAGGGAAATGCGCGGGGAGCGGCCGTGGCTGCGCCCTCACAGGCTCGCGCCCGCCATCGCCTTTTTCACCAATTCATGCGCCTCCGCGGCCACCGGCGGCAGATCGCGCAGCGCGTCGAGCACGGCGCGAATCTCATCCTCGGAATGATTGGCGGAAAGGAAGAAACGCAGACGCGGCTGGTCCTTGGGCACGCCGATCTGCACGATCGGCGGCACATAGAAGCCGAGGCCGAGCAAATGCTGCGAGGCCCACATGGTCTCGACGCTGTCCTGGAACAGAATCGGCACCACGCCGCGGCCGATCGCCGGCCCGGTGCTCAGCCCATTGGCGTGGGCGTAATCGCGGAAGAATTCGGCATTGCGCGCCAGCTTGCCGACGCGCCAGCTCTCCTCCTGCATCAGCTGCAGGGCGGTGCGCGCCGAGGCGAGAATCACCGGCGACAGGCCGACGCTGTAGACGAAGCCCGGCAGAGTGTAGCGGAACCAGTCGATGACCGGCTTTTTCGCGCAGACGAAGCCGCCGCAGGAGGCGAGCGTCTTCGACATTGTGCCGACGACGAGATCGAGCCGGCCGGGATCGACGCCCTGCAGCTCGGCGAGGCCGCGGCCCGTCTCGCCCAGCACGCCGAGCGAATGCGCTTCATCGACCATCAGCCAAGCGTCGTGGCGGTCTTTCAGCTCCACGAGGCGCGGCAGATCGGCGGTGTCGCCGTCCATGCTGTATATGCCCTCGACGACGATGAGCACATGGCGGAAGTCCTCGCGCTTCTTGGCGAGGAGATGGTCCAGATGCTCGAAGTCGTTGTGGCGGAACTTGATGACCTCGGCCGGCGAGGCCTCGCAGCCGGCGACGATGCTGTTGTGGGCGAGCTCGTCGATGAACAGCGCATCGCGCTTGCCGAGCAGCCAGGAGATGGTCGTCACATTGGCGAGATAGCCGGAGACCAGCGTCAGCGCCGCCTCCATGCCGAGAAATTCGGCGATCTCCGCCTCGAAGGGCTTGTGAGTCGAGCGCTCGCCGCCGACGAGGCGCGAGGCCAGCGCGCCGACGCCGAGCCGATGCAGCTCGCGATCGGCCTCCTCCAGAATCTTGGGGTGATTGGCGAGGCCGAGATAGTCGTAATTGGCGAAGCTGACGAAATGCGTCCCCTTCGCCTCGAAATCGGCGCGAAGCCGATCGATCTGCGCGAAGAAGGGATCGTGATATTGGAGGAGCGCATTGCCGGCGAAACGAAATCGTCTCGATGCGTAGTCCGAAAGGCTGTTATGCTTCGCCACTTAGTGCGTCATCCCTCGAGTCTGCGGCCGCGCGCGCGTCTCGCGGCGCCGCATTGGAAGAGGACGCCCGATTCCTCGGAACGTCCGCGGTCGGCCCGCAGGCTTAGCACCCTTCGGCGCCAGAGCGCCAGCGAAAGCATCGTGGCGCGGGGGAAGTCCTCCTCCGCCGGCGCGCGGGAGGCGGGGATTTCCCCTGCCGCGGAGTTGCTCTATTGGCTCTGGCGATGACAGACATTCCGCATCCGCCCTCCCGTCCTCATGCCGAGCGCGCCTCCGCCCTGCGCCTGCGGGTGGAGGATCTCGCCGTCGCCCGCGGCGGGCGGCGCGTGCTCGCGGGCCTCGGCTTCTCCCTTTCGAGTGGCGAGGCGCTGATCGTCACCGGCCGCAATGGGGCCGGCAAATCGACGCTTTTGCGCGCGCTCGCCGGGCTTTTGCCGCGCCTTTCCGGCAGCGTCGCGATCGAGGGCGCCGCGGAGGCGGAGGAGCCGGCGACGCTGCTCCATTATCTCGCCCATGCCGATGGGCTGAAGGCGCCGCTCACCGCGCGTGAGAATCTGGAGTTCTGGGCGCAATTTCTGGGCGAGGAGCCGGATCGGCGCAGCCTCCCGCCGGCGGAGGCGCTGGAGCGCGTCGGGCTCGCCCATCTCTCCGAGACGCCGGTCGCCATGCTCTCCGCCGGGCAGAAACGCCGCATCGCGCTGGCCCGTCTGCTGGTGGTCTTCCGGCCGCTATGGCTGCTCGACGAGCCCACCAGTGCGCTCGACGCCGCCTCGCGGACGCGGCTCGCGCGGCTGATGACGGAGCATCGCGCGCTCGGCGGAATGATCATCGCCGCCACGCATGAGCCGCTCGGCCTCGAGGACGCGCGCGAGCTGGCGCTGGGAGCGAATTCGTGAATTCTCCGCTTGTCGCATTGTTCTTGCGCGATTTGCGCGTCGCCCGCCGCATCGGCGGCTCGGCGACCATGGGCGTCGTGTTTTTTCTGGTGATGGTGTCGATCGCGCCTTTCGCCATCGGACCGGACCCCAATCTTCTCGCCCGCATCGGCCCGGCGATCTTGTGGATCGCGGCGCTGCTGGCCAGCCTTCTCTGCCTCGATCGGCTGTTTCAGGCCGATCTCGAGGACGGCTCGCTCGATCTCTTTCACCTCGGCCGCGCGCCGCTCGAGCTGGCGGTTCTGGTGAAATGCGCCGCTCATTGGGTGACGACCGGCCTGCCGCTGACGCTGGCGGCCCCCTTTCTCGGCCTGATGCTGCAGCAGGAGGAGACGGCGCTCGCCGCCGTCACGATCACGCTTCTGGCCGGCACGCCGGCGCTGACGCTGATCGGCGCCATCGGCGCGGCGGCGACGGTGACGCTGCGCCGCGGCGGGCTACTGATGGCGTTGCTGGTGCTGCCGCTGACGATTCCGGTGCTGATTTTCGGAGTGTCGGCGGCGGAGGCGGCGACGGGCGGCACAGTGTCCTTCTTCGCGCCTTTCGCGATTCTATGCGCAATCAGCCTGGCGTCGCTGGCGCTGTGCCCATTCGCGGCGGCGGCGGCGTTGCGGAGCGCGGGGGAGTGACGATATAGCTGTTTCCGTTCGGCGGCTTCGTGATAGTCTTCGCGAATGGCGAAGCGAGACTATCCGATTGTCCGGCGCCGGTCCCTCATCTTGGGGCTGGCGGGCTTTTCGCGCATCAGCGCCGTCGAGGGCGTGCGTCTCGACGCCGACAGCAAGAGAATGTTCGCCGACTTCGAGCGTCGTGGCTTGACCGACGCGGAGCGTCGCCGCGCGATCTACGAAAAGCACGCGAAAAAAGCTTAAGGCGCCGTGTATCGCGCTATTGTCGATCCCTATTGCTATAGCGGAACGACCGTTCTCAAAAATCGCCTCGGACTTCGCACGCAGGCTGCTCTCGACGCATTCGAGGCCGAAGCGACGGCGCAACGGTTTTCTGAACCGTTGCCGATGGGACGCTTCGGCGTCCGACATTATTGCGCCATCCATCGCCATATTTTCGGAGACGTCTATCGCTGGGCCGGCTGTTTCCGTTCCGTGAGAATCGCCAAGGGCGCGAGCATGTTCTGCTACCCGGAGCATATCGCCGCCGAAATGGCGCGGATATTTGACGGGCTTCGAAACGACGGCCGTCTGCGGGACTTGCCCGTCGATCTCTTTGCCGCTCGATCGGCTCGTTTCTTGTCCGAGCTCAATGCCGTTCATCCGTTTCGAGACGGCAATGGCCGGGCGCAGCTCGCGTTTTTTGCGCTCCTCGCCGATCACGCGGGGCGCACGCCGAAGCTGCGCAGACTGAAGGCGGAGTCCTTCCTCGCCGCCATGATCGAAAGCTTTCATGGCCGTGAGGAGAAACTCATCGCCGAGATCGAGTGTCTGATATCCTGACGGAGCCCGCTTCAGTACAGCCCGCCGGTCCCGCTGCCCACCTGCTTGTCCACATCCTGCGCGGCGCCGGACTGGAGTCCACCGTCGCTGCCGGCCGGGGAATAGGAATCCGGCGGCGCAGTGCCGGGCTTGAAGGCCTCGAGGATGGAGCCGGACCCCTTCGAGCGCAGGCCCGAATGCGGATCGACCGAGATCAGCTTGATGCCCGGCGGCACACGGAAGGGCACGTCGGGCTTGTCCTTCAGCGCCACCGTCATGAAATCGCGGAAGATCGGCGCGGCATAGGTCGCCGCCTGCGCGCTCTTGCCCTCGCCGACGGGGCGGGGGCGATCGTAGCCGATATAGACGCCGACGGCGAGATCGGGCGAGAAGCCGACGAACCACAGGTCCTTGGCCTCGTTGGTGGTGCCGGTCTTGCCGGCGAGATGCTTGCCCACCGCCTTGATCGACTGGCCGGTGCCGCGCTCGATGACGCCTTCCATGATCGAGGTGATCTGATAGGCGGTCAGCGGATCGAGCACCTGCTCGCGCTTGTCGATCAGCTTGGGCTCGTTCTGGCTCTCCCATTTGGGGGCGTCGCAGCCCAGGCACTGGCGCTCGTCATGGCGATAGATCGTCTTGCCCCAGCGGTCCTGAATGCGGTCGATCAGCGTCGCCTTCACCCGCTTGCCGCCATTGCACAGCATGGAATAGGCGGTGACCATGCGCATCACCGTCGTCTCGCCGGCGCCGAGCGACATGGGCAGATAGAGCGGCATGTCGTCGTAAATGCCGAAGCGCTTGGCGTATTCGGCGATCAGCGGCATGCCGACGTCCTTGGCGAGGCGCACGGTCATCATATTCTTCGAGTGCTCGACGCCATAGCGCAGCGGATGCGCGCCAGTGCCATGGGCGCCTTCGAAATTCTCCGGCGTCCAGCTCTCGCCATTGGCCTGCACGATGGTGATCGGCTCGTCCAGAATGGAGGAGGAGGGCGTGTAGCCATTGTCGAGCGCCGTGGCGTAGACGAAGGGCTTGAAGGAGGAGCCCGGCTGGCGCAGCGCCTGCGTCGCGCGGTTGAACTCCGACTGATCGTAGGAGAAGCCGCCGACCATGGCGAAGACGCGGCCCGTATAAGGGTCCATCGCCACCATGGCGCCGGAGATTTCCGGGATTTGGCGCAGCCGATACTGCCCCGGCCGGCCGGCGAGCGGCTCGACATAGATGACGTCGCCCGGCGTCACCGCGGCGCGAATGCTGCGGCCGGCCCAGCGCATGCCCTCTTGCGCGAGCTGGCCGGTCTCGCGCTCGCGCGCCACCTCGCCGGATTTCTCGCGCCCGGGCTGCAGGCCGATGCGGGCGAAGCTGTCGTTCGTCTCCAGCACGACGGCGAGGCGCCAGGGCTTCACATCGCCGAGCGCGGGAATATCGGCGAGCGGCAGGCCCCAATCATAGGAGATGTCGATATGGCGCATCGGGCCGCGGAAGCCATGCGCCTCGTCGAAGCGCACCAGGCCGTCGGCCAGCGCCTTGCGCGTGATGGCCTGCATCTTGGGGTCGAGCGTCGAGCGCACGGAGAGGCCGCCCTCATAGAGCTTCTTATCCCCATATTTGTCGAGCAGCTCGCGGCGCACCTCCTCGGCGAAATAGCCGGCGACATAGGTGTTGGGCGAGGTCACGCGCGGATTGACGCCGAGCGGCTCGGTCTTGGCCTTGTCGCCGTCCTTCTGCGAGACGAAGCCGTCGGCGACCATGCGGTCGATGACGTAATTGCGGCGCTCGAGCGCGCGGTCGCGATGCTGGAACGGGTGGTAGTTGTTGGGCGCCTTGGGCAAGGCGGCGAGATAGGCCGCCTCCGGTATCGTCAGCTCATAGACCGATTTGTTGAAATAGTTCAGCGCCGCGGCGGCGACGCCGTAATTGCCGAGGCCGAGATAGATCTCGTTGAGATAGAGCTCGAGGATGCGGTCCTTGGGATAGGCCGCCTCTATGCGGAATGAGATCAGCGCCTCTCTGATCTTGCGCTCGAAGCTGCGCTCATTGCCGACGAGGAAGTTCTTGGCCACCTGCTGGGTGATGGTGGACGCGCCCTGCATATGGCGCCCGCCCTGGGCGAGGATCGAGGCCGCGCGGGCGATGCCCTCGAAATCGACGCCATTATGCGTGTAGAAATTCTTGTCCTCGGCCGAGATGAAGGCCTGCTTGACGAGCGGCGGAATCGCCGAGGTCGGCAGGAACAGCCGGCGCTCGCGCGAATATTCGGCGAGGATGGAGCCGTCATTGGCGTGGATGCGCGTCGTGACCGGCGGTTCGTAATTGCGCAATTGCGCCGTGTCCGGCAGATCCTTCGAGAATATGTAGACGACGCCGGCCGCCGCGGTCACGGCGATCAGGAAGACGATGGCGCCGGTCGCGAAGAGGAAGCCGAAGAACCGGACGAGCAGACGCATGAAGGATGATCCTCGAGGGAGACGCGTTGCTGTGAAATCTGGCGCGCTGCGCGCCGAAGGCGTCCCGTTTAGAGCATATTTTGTCGTGACGGAAACCGAATCGGCCTCCCGCCATCCCCATCCTTAGCCCAATTTTTATGTTTTATTGTGGGCGTTGCGTCGTGGCCACGGCCTGAGAGGGCGCGCTGGCCTGAAGCTGCGCCGGCTCCCGGCGCTCGTCGAAATAGCGCTCGATCGCCAGCGCCGTGGCGTCCGCGGCGCGCTCGCGCCATTCCGGCGACAGCATGCGCGAGAGATCGCGCGTGCTGGACAGATAGCCGAGCTCCAGCAGAACGGACGGAATATCGAAGGCTTTCAGCACGACGAAGCCGGCCGAGCGGCTCGGATTCTTGTTGAGATGGCCGACGGTCTGCCAATAGGCGATCAGCGTGCGGGCGAAGACATGGCTATAGGCGCGGGTCTCGCGGCGGGTGAGATCGTAGAGAATGTCGCCGACCTCGCCCGCCTCCTCGGATTTGCGCTCCAGCCCGGCGGCGCGATCGGCGAAATTCTCCTTCTCGGCGATCTTGGCGGCCTCCGAGTCGGAGGCGCGGGCGGAGACAGTGTAGACCGTCGCCCCCTCGACGCTGGTCTCTCCCAGCGTATCGGCGTGGATCGAAAGGAACAGCTCCGCCCCGGCCTGGCGCGCGACGCGCACGCGCTCGTCGAGCGCCATGAAGGCGTCCTCATTGCGGGTGAGCAGCACGCGCAGCTTGCCGTCTGCCTCGAGCTTGCCCTTCAGCGTGCGGGCGAATTCGAGGACGATGGTCTTCTCCTGCTCGCCATGCGGGCCGGCGGCGCCGACATCGACGCCGCCATGGCCGGGATCGATGACCAGCAGCGGCTTGGCGTCGGCCACGGGGGGCGGCGCTTCGGCCGCGGTTCTGGCGGCGGGGGCAGGGGCGAGCCGGGCCGCCTCGGCGGCGAAGCTCGCCGCATCCGTGGGCTCGAGCTCGATGACGAGGCGCGGGGTGTCGAGCTTCGCATCGCTCGCGGCGCGAATGATCTTGGCCGGCCGCGCGAGATCGATGACGATTCGCGAGCGTCCGGGCGCGAAATGGCCGAATCGGAAGGAGGTCACGAGATCGTCGCCGCCGCGCTTGTTCTTGGCCGGGCGGCCGACCTCCGGGTCGAGACGGAAGGCCATTTCGGGGAGATCAACGACGATTCGATAGGGGTCGGCGACCGGAAAGACCGTCGGATTGACCTCCGCCGTCGTCTCGAAGACGAGACGGGCTTGGCCCTTCTGCTGCTCCATGCGGACGGCGATGGCCGAAAGGGGCTCGGGCGCGGCCGATCCGGCCGCTGCGGGCGCGCCGGTGAGGGCGAGACAGAGGGCCGCCGCCGCAAATCGCCGCGCAGGCGCACGTCGCCCGCCTCTCCGCGAAGGCCCGGCCCCCGTCGGTCGCATCTCGTCCATGTCCTGAATCGCCCCGCTCGCGCGTTCGCCCGTTGATAATATGGCGCGGCTCGCGCATGCGCGCGACCCCGAAATCTTTCTGAGGATATCTGGTTAACGCGACGTTAGAGCGCGTTCCCATCGAACCGAATTCGTTCGATCGATCAGAATTCGCTCGACAAAGAGAAGGATGGCGCGTTCCAATCGAACGGGTTCGTTCGATAGATCGGAACTCGCGCCCCAAAAGCGATCGATGGCGCGGAATCGTCCGATCGGTCGGAATTCGCTTCGAAAAAAAGAGAATTGCGCGCTTTTTCGGCCATTTCGGGCGCCGGCCTGTGGGCGGAGCCTCCTGCCAACTTGCGGTGTCGCCTTCGAGACATTATGTATGGAAACGTTCCGTGGAAGGGTTCGAAATACGCCTCGCGCAATTTCGGCATTTTACGGCGCCGGGAACCGTCTCGGGACGGGCGGCGTTTTTTCCGCGGAACGAATTACGTTCGAATGCACGCCTCGCGCGCGGGTTCTGGACGGGCGGGCGCCGCCGTAAGGCGCTGTGACATAAGGTTTTTGTGACGAGCTCATGGCGAAGTCCATGACATGCCGCCAATCGAGGCCCCGCTCCGCGCGAGAGTATCGCGCGCCGGGGGGCGTATCGATTCGCGCTGTCGCGCCGAGCCGTCGTCACTTCGGCTCCTGGTCGGTCCCGCTTCGGCGGCCGGTCGGGCCTCTCGCCCAGTTCGCCGGCGGTCGCGCCGGTTCGCGTATCCGATGTTTCGCGATCGACACCAACTCCCAGAAGACACGCGTCGACGCTCCGACGCTTCGCCGGACCGCGGTCGCATCGTCCCTCACGGGACGTTCGCTCGAGACCGCCGGCGTCGCCTCGCGTCGCGCCGCAAAGAGTTTCTCATGGCCAACAAAATGCTCATCGACGCCTCCCACCCGGAGGAAACCCGCGTAGTCGTGCTACGTGGCAATCGCGTTCAGGAATTCGACTTCGAAGCCGCCGACAAAAGGCCCCTGCGCGGCAATATCTATCTCGCCAAGGTCACGCGTGTGGAGCCATCGCTCCAGGCCGCCTTCGTGGATTACGGCGGCAATCGCCACGGCTTTCTGGCCTTCGCCGAGATTCATCCCGATTATTATCAGATTCCCGTCGCCGATCGGATCGCTCTGCTCGAGGAGGAGAGCCGCGTCCATCAGCAGGAGGACGAGGAGCCGCGCTCCCATGGCGGTGGCGGAGGTCGTCGCCGCTCGCGCCGCCGCCATTCGGACGGCGCCGAGAAGCGCGCCAATTCCGACGAGGTGATTTCCGAGAGCGCTTCCGAGAGCGAGGAGACCGACGCCGCCGAGGCTGTGACGGCCGAGGCGCCGGCGGAAGAGATCCGCGCCGAGAGCGCGGAGCCCGAAGCGCTCGCCGAGAGCCCTTCTGCCGAGGCGAGCCCGCAGGAGGCCGTCGAGGCCGAGCCGATCTCCATCGATCCGCAGGGTTTCGGCGTCGTCGAGGCCGGCCATGCCGAGGAAGCGCCGGCCGAGCCGGCCGAGGCCGATCACGAGGTCAAGGCCCGTCGCCAGGACGAGCGCGATGAGGAGCATGAGGCCGAGCGCGAGGAGGCCGAGGCCCGCCGCCGCGACGACGACCATGACGACGAGGAAGAGCACGAGGACGAGGAAGAGCACGTCGAGCATATCGGCGGCGACGCGATGGAAGAGGTGCCGCACCGGCCCTCGCGCTCGCGCCGTCAATATAAGATCCAGGAGGTCATCAAGCGCCGCCAGGTTCTGCTCGTGCAGGTCGTCAAGGAGGAGCGCGGCAACAAGGGCGCGGCGCTCACCACCTATCTCTCGCTCGCCGGTCGTTATTCGGTGCTGATGCCCAACACCGCGCGCGGCGGCGGCATCTCCCGCAAGATCACCGACGGCGCCGATCGCAAGCGCCTGAAGGAGATCGTGCAGGAGCTCGAGGTGCCGGAGGGCATGGGCGTCATTCTGCGCACCGCCGGCGCCACACGCACCAAGGCCGAGGTCAAGCGCGACTTCGAATATCTGCTGCGCATGTGGGAGAGCGTGCGCGAATTGACGCTGCGCTCCAGCGCGCCGACCCTCGTCTATGAGGAAGGCTCGCTCATCAAGCGCGCCATTCGCGATCTCTATGGCCGCGACGTCGAGGAGGTCATCGTCTCCGGCGAGGAGTCCTATCGCGAGGCCAAGGACTTCATGCGCATGCTCATTCCGAGCCACGCCAAGAACGTCCGCCTCTATCGCGATCCCAATCCGATCTTCGCCTCGGCCGGCGCGGAGGCGCAGCTCGACGCGCTGTTCTCCAATCAGGTGACGCTGAAGTCGGGCGGCTATCTCGTCATCAATCAGACCGAGGCGCTGGTCGCCATCGACGTGAACTCGGGGCGCTCGACGCGCGAGCACAATATCGAGGACACGGCGCTGCGCACCAATCTGGAGGCGGCCGACGAGGTCGCCCGCCAGCTGCGCCTGCGCGATCTCGCCGGCCTCATCGTCGTCGATTTCATCGACATGGAGGAGAGCCGCAACAATCGCTCGGTCGAGCGCCGCCTCAAGGACGCGCTGAAGAACGATCGCGCCCGCATTCAGGTCGGCCGCATCTCGCATTTCGGCCTGCTCGAAATGTCGCGCCAGCGCATTCGCGCCGGCGTGCTCGAGGGCTCGACCGTGCCTTGCCCGCATTGCGCCGGCGCCGGCACGGTGCGCTCCACCGCCTCTATCGCGCTGCATGTGCTGCGCGTGCTCGAGGATGCGCTCATCAAGAGCGCGGCGCATGACATCATCCTGCGCACGCGCACCGTGGTGGCGCTCTATATTCTCAATCAGAAGCGCAACCATCTGCAGGCTTTGGAGCGCCGTTTCGGCGTCGCCATCACCGTCTCCGCCGACGACAGCCTGACCGGCACTTCCTATCATGCGCTGGAGCGCGGCGAGCCTGCCACCGGCGTGCGCGAGCTTCCGGCCCAGACCGCGCTGCGCGTCGATTCGCTCGCCGATCTCGAGGATGAGATCGAGGTCGAGGCCGAGGCGTCCGCCGAGGAAGACGAGATCGTCGAGCGCCGGCCCGAGGTCGCGCGTCGCGAGGAACGCTCGGCGCGTCCGCCTTTCGGCGAGGAAGAGGGCGAGGGCGAGGACCAGCCGCGGGCGCGCCGTCGGCGTCGTCGGCGCGGACGCGGCGGCGGGCTCTCCGGCGGAGAAGCGCCGGCGCCGGGCGCCGAGCAGCCGTCCGACGAAGGCCTCGCCATTGTCGCGGAAATCGACGGCGTTCCCACCGCGCCGGCCAATGAGGTTCCGCGTCCCGCCGAACGCGGCAGCCGCGGCGGACGCGGTCGCCGCGCCGGCCGTTGGACGCGCTCCTCGCCGCTGGCGCCCGAATTTCGCGAGCAGGGCGCTTTCCCGCTCGACGAGGGCGTCGCCGAGGCGGCCGTTTCCCCGGCCGAGGCGCATATCCCGCCTTATGAGGCGAGCGAGGCGGCTCCGGCTCCCGTATTGACGGAGGCGGCTCCCGCCGCTCCGATCGCCGAGGCTCCGGCGCCGGCCGAATCGGCTCCGTCGGCCGAGGCCGTCGCTCCGAGCGCGCCCGCGCCCGAGGCTCTTTCGGCGGCTCCCGCTCCTGCGGCTCCTGCTTCTGCCGCCCCTGCGCCGGAGCCGGCGGCTCCGCCTGCGCCCATCGTGCATGAGGCCGCCGCGCCGCCGCGCCAGCCGACCGAGACGATCATCACCGAGGCGGATCCCAATCGTCCCAAGAAGGGCGGCTGGTGGACGCGGGCCAAGGCCTCGCTCGGCGGCGAGTGACGAAAAGCACATGACAAAAAAGCGCGGCGGGTCGCCAGCCCGCCGCGCTTTTCCTTTTTAGATCTGCTGATTGCGGTCAGGTCGTCGGTCTCGGCGCGCCGAGCCATGCCGCGAGACGGTCGAGGCCGAGGCGCACCTCGCTCTCCGGCCCAGCGTAGGAGAAACGCAGCATGCGCTTGCCGCGCGCGCGATCGAAATCGATTCCGGGCGTGACGGCGACGCCGGCCTCCTCCAGCATGCGCTTGCAGAAGGCGGCCGAATCCGCGGAAAAGCGTGAGATGTCGGCGTAGATGTAGAAGGCGCCGTCCGGCGGCGCGAAATCGCTGAAGCCCAAGCGCGGCAGACGCTCCAGCAAGAGCGCGCGGCTTCGCGCATAGCCCGCCTTCACCGCCTCGAGCTCCGCCTTCGCCTCGAAGGCCTCGAGCGCGGCGATCTGCGCGAGCGTCGGCGCCGAAATCGCGAGCGATTGTTGCAGCCGCTCCATCGGCCGCACCAGGGATTCGGGCGCGACCAGCCAGCCGAGCCGCCAGCCGGTCATCGCATAATATTTGGAGAAGCTGTTCACGACGATGGCGTTGCGCGAATGCGCCAGCGCCGTCTCGCAAGCGCGCTCATAGGAGAGGCCGTGATAGATCTCGTCGGAGACGAAGAGAATTCCGGCGTCCGCGCAGAAGGCGCAGATTTTTTCGAATTCGTCGCTCGGAATCATCGCGCCGGTCGGATTGGCAGGGCTCGCCAGCAGCGCGCCATCGAGACGCTTTGCGCGATGCGCCGCCGCGAGCAGAGTGGCGGTCGGCGAATAGAGAGTCTCTGCGCCGACATCGATCAGAACGGGCTCGAGGCCGAGCGAGGCGAGAATATTCGCGTAGGCCGGATAGCCCGGCGCCGTCATGGCGATGCGCGCGCCCGGATCGAAACCGGCAAGAAAGGCCAAGAGAAATGCGCCCGACGATCCCGTCGTGACGATGACGCGCTCCGGCGAGACGTCGACGCCATAGGCCTCGCCATAATGGCGCGCGATGCGCTGGCGCAGCGCTGGGCGGCCGAGCGCCTCCGCATAGCCGATGGCGCCTTGGGCGAGCGCGCGCGCCGCGGCCTCGCGCACGGCGAGCGGCGCCGGCGCGCCGGGCTCGCCCAGCTCCATATGGACGATGCGGCGGCCCTGCCGTTCGAGCTCGCGCGTTTCGCTCAGCACATCCATCGCGATGAAGGGCGCGATGGCGCTGCGCTTGGAAGGGGATGGAGGCGTCGTCATGCGAACAGCATAGCGGCGACGAATATGACATTCGTGGGGCGCGCCGCTGCGCTCTCGTTCGGCTAACGCGCGAAGCCGCGCTGGCGCAGCAGCGCGTCGACATTCGGCATGCGGCCGCGAAAGGCCACATAGGCGTCCGCCGGGTCCTGCGTTCCGCCGGCGGCGTAGATGTGACGGCGCAAGCGCTCCGCAATGTCGGGCGCAAAAGGATCGCCGGCCTCGAGGAACGCCTCATAGGCGTCGGCGTCCAGCGTCTCCGCCCAGAGATAGGAGTAATAGCCGGCCGAATAGCCGTCGCCGGCGAAGACATGGGTGAAATGCGGCGTCCTGTGCCGCATGATGATCTCTTCCGGCATCGATATGCGCGCGAGGCTCGCGCGCTCGAAGGCAAGCGCGTCGAAGCTCTCGTCGATCGCGCTTTCGTGCAGATCGAGATCGACATAGGCGGAGGCGCAGAATTCGACGCTGGCGAAGCCCTGATTGAAGTGCCGCGACTTTTGGATGCGCTCGAGCAATTCCTCCGGCATTGGCGCGCCCGTCTCGGCGTGGCGCGCGAAGCCGCGGAGAATTTCCGGCTCCAGCAGCCAATGCTCATAGAGCTGCGAGGGCAGCTCGACGAAATCGCGCGCGACATTGGTGCCGGCGACGAGCGGATAGGTGACGTCCGACAACATGCCGTGCAGCGCATGGCCGAACTCGTGAAACAGCGTGCGCGCGTCGTCGAGGCTGAGCAGAGTCGGCGCGCCATCGGGCGCGCGCGAGAAGTTCAGCACATTGAAGATGATGGGACGAATGCGTTCGTCGAGATTCTCCTGGCCGCGAAACTCGGACATCCAGGCGCCGCCGCGCTTGGAGGGCCGCGCGAAATAATCGCCGAGGAAGAGCGCGACATGCTCGCCCTTCGCATCGCGAACGTCGAAGGCGCGCACGCTCGGGTGATAGAGATCGAGGCCTTCCACCTCGACGAAGGAGAGGCCGAACAGTCGTTTCGCGACATGGAAGGCGGCGGCGATCATCTGATCCAGCTGGAAATAGGGACGCAGCTCCGCCTGGTCGAGATCATAGCGCTCCTTGCGCACGCGCTCGGCGTAATGGCGCCAGTCGGCGGCGCCGATCGCGACATTGGCGCCGTCGCGTTCGGCGAGCGCTTGCAGATCGTCGCGCTCGGCCTTCGCCGCCGCGAGCGCCGGCGCCCAGACGCGATCCAAGAGCTCGCGCACCGCTGTCGGCGTCTTCGCCATCGTATCGTCGAGCTTATAGGCGGCGAAATTCGCAAAGCCATTGAGCCGCGCGCGCTCCTCGCGCAGGCGCAAGATCTCGGCGATCAGCGCGCGATTGTCGGTCGCGCCGCCCGTCTCGCCGCGGCCGGCCCAGGCGCGAAAGGCGGTCTCGCGCAGATCGCGGCGCGTCGAGCTCTGCAGAAAAATCTCGACGCTCGAGCGCGCGAGGGTGACGCCATATTTTCCCGGCGCGCCGCGCTCTTGCGCGACTTGCGCGGCCGAGGCGCGGAAGTCTTCCGACAGCCCGTCGAGATCGCTCTCGTCGAGCAGCAGCAGGTAATCGGCCTCGTCGGCGAGCACATTCTGCGCGAAGGATGTGGTGAGATTGGCGAGGCGCTCGGATATTTCCGCCATGCGCCGTTTCGCCGTCTCGTCGAGCTTGGCGCCCGCGCGCAGGAAGCGCTTATGCGTCAGCTCCAGCACGCGCGCCTGCTCGTCGGTCAGCGCCAGCGCGTCGCGGCGCTCATGGAGCGCATCGACGCGGGCAAACAGCGCGGCGTTCAGCAATATCTCATTCTCGTGCCGCGCCAGCGCGCCTGAGATGTCGCGCTCGATCTCCTGCAGCTCGGGCGTCGTGTCGGTCGCGGCGAGATTCCAGAAGACGCCGCCGACGCGCGCCAGAAGGCGGCCGGAGCGCTCGAGAGCGGCGATCGTGTTCTCGAAATCGGGCGGCGCGGGATCGTCGGCGATGCGCGCGATCTCCGCCAGATTTTCCGCCATGGCGGCCGCGAAGGCGGGGCGATAGTGCTCGGCCTTCAGCGCGCCGAAGGCCGGCAGGCCGAAAGCTCGGGTCGAGGCAAAGAGCAGCGGATTTTCGGTCGTCATCGGTTCCCTCGGTCTTCGCGGGAGATTTAAGGGCTCGGACGCCGCCGCGCCAGCCGACTCGGCGGTTGTCGTCGATCCTTTAGTAGTGTAGTAGATTTATAGACTGAATATAATGAGGCGACGGTCTCCGCCGCCTGTCGAAGGAGCGGCGCGGTGACGGAAGCAAAGCAGGGGCCGCATGCAGGAAACGGGTCCGAGCTCAGCGGCTTTCCGCAGCTCGGCCGTATCGTCGCGGAGCTCGGCGAATTGCGCCGCGCCTCGCAGAAGCGCCGCTATCGTGATGGCCGTCTGCCCGAGCTGCCCTCGCGCGACGCGACGATCGAGATTATCGAAGGGCTCGCGGCGAGCCTCTATCCGCGGCATTTCGGTCCGCCGGAGCTGACCACCGACAGCGCCGACGGCTTCGTGCTCTACACGCTGGACAAGAGCCTGCGCGCCCTGCGCGAGCAGGTGCGGCGCGAGCTGCAATTGCTGGCCAATGGCTCGGATGACGGAACCATCGACCATCGCCCGCGCGCGCATGAGATCGTCGACGCTTTCGCGCAGGCGCTGCCACTGATACGCGCGCTGCTCGACACCGATATTCGCGCCGCCTATGAAGGCGATCCTGCGGCCAAGAGCCTCGACGAGGTGGTGTTCTCCTATCCCGGCCTTTCGGCGATCATTCGCCACAGGCTCGCGCATCGTCTCTATCTGCTCGGCGCGCCCATGCTCGCGCGTCTCGTCTCGGAGATCGCGCATTCGGCGACGGGAATCGACATTCATCCGGGAGCGGAGATCGGCGAAGGCTTCTTTATCGATCACGGCACTGGCGTCGTCATCGGCGAGACCGCGGTCATCGGCAAGAATGTGCGGCTCTATCAGGCGGTGACGCTGGGCGCGAAGCGATTCGAGGTCGATGAGAATGGCGCGCTGGTGAAGGGCGGCGCGCGTCATCCGATCATAGAGGACGATGTGGTGATCTACGCCGGCGCCACAGTGCTCGGCCGCATCACCATAGGCCGCGGCTCGGTGATCGGCGGCAATGTCTGGCTGACGCATGGCGTGCCGGCGGGCAGCAATGTCACGCAGGCGAAGCCGCTGAGCGAATCCTTCACCTTCGGCGCCGGCATCTGATCGTCACGGCGTCAGCGCGGCGGCGCTCGCCGCCGGCGCCTCCTTCGCTTCTATGTCGCCCATCGGCGCGCGATTGCCGGAGAGCGCCGAGCACAGCGCCGCCGCATTGTCCCATGTGCAGGTGGTCGCGCCGATTCCGCGCGTGCATGTGCATCGGTAGAGCACGCCCGCCACGCATCGCGTGGCACCGGAGTCGCTCGTCGATCGACAATCCTGGGCCGCGGCGGCGCTCGCGGCGATCACAATGGCGGCCGTGAGGCTCCTCATCGGATGAATCATGACGGGTGCTCCGAAGATGTCTGCGGATCGACCACGGGCTATCTATCGCGTCGCCGAAGGGGTTCAATACGCGTCGACTCGTCGCGCCCGCGACCGCGCGAATCGTGTCCCCCTGCCGCGAGAGAGGAGACGCCATGATTCGCGATTATGTCAGCCATGCCGCCAATGAGCGGACATTTCTCGCATGGGTTCGCACCGGCGTCGCGATCATGGCGCTCGGCTTCGTGATCGAAAAATTCGACCTTTTCGTGCATACGATCAGCATCACGCTACCAGAGGTAGAGCGCGGTCCGATTCTGCATCGTCTCGACAAATTGTCGGGACCATTGACGAGCGGGGGAGGCGGCGGCCTATTGGCGCTCGGGGGCGTCGCGCTGATTGTCGTCGCGACCGTGCGTTTCATTCACACGCGGCGTCTCATCGCCGATGAGGCGCAGCATGGCTTCGACGCGGGGACAGCGGAGCTCGTCGTGCTCGCCGCCCTGCTGCTGCTCGGCTCGGGATTCGTCGTCTATCTCGCGATCGGCTGATGCGGCGCGACGATCGCGCTCTCAGCGACCGTTTCACCGACCATGCGTGCCCGTCGCCGGGAGGTCTTCCTCGAGCGGCGCGATCGGCGCCGGCGCCTCCGGCTGCTGCGGCGCGCGCCGCGGCCGGCCTTCCTGCTCGGCGCGGCGGAACGCCTCGAATCCCTCATAGATCGGCGCGAGCAGGCCGTTGCATTCCGAGCGGTACAATTTCGTCTTGTGCATGAGCATCTCGACGATGCGCTCCTGCTCCTTTTGCAAATGCCGCAGCCGCATCGCCGTGACCGATTGCAGCTCCTCGAAGATGGAGTAGCTCAGCCGCTGCTTCTCATCCTCGGAGAGCGAGGCTGTATAGTGCGTCTTGTGCATGAAGGACTGCGCCAGACGAAAGGCGGTGCTCATATTGCGGTCGTCGACGCCGTCCTGCGGCGGCGCGCCGAGGAAGATGTGCTCGGCGATTCGCGGCGCCAGCGCGCGCATCGCATGCAGCGCATCCTTGTCGGCCGGCGTGGCGAGATCATTGATGAAATGGGCGACGCCCTTCTCTTGCTCGAATTGAACATCGGCGAGCCAGAGATCGGAGCCTGTGCGCCCCGATCCGCGAAACAGCGAGACGCTCTGCGTGCGCAAGCCGCCGGTCGCCGAGATCAGCATGATGCCGGCGGCGCGCGTCGCCGTGCGGCGCCGTCCCGACGTGTCTGGATCGGCAGGGGCCATGCGCTTGCTGACGGCGCGGCGCAGGGCGCGCGCCGCCTTCTCGGCGCGCTGGCGTTCGGCCTCGACACGCTGCTGCTCGCGTAGCGCTGCGAGCGCCTGCTCGCGCGCCGCCATCGCCTCCGCATCGATCGTCGACGTCTCCGCCTTGCTCGGCTTCGTCTTGCGTCGCGTATGCGCGATATAGGTGCCCACGCCGCTCCTCCGCAGAGCGCTCGGCCCATCGATCGCGATCTCGAGAAATGTCGCGAGCGTCCGAGGCGCAGGAGAAACGCTAGCGCCGAAGACGACGGCTTCGCGATTGTGGAGATTCCCCTTGGGGCCAGCACGCAATCCTGCGCGGGGAGGGGCGCGGCCGGCGCGGCGGCGCTCGGCGTCCATCGCCCTGCGACGGCTGGGAAAAGCGGATATATTCCTATTTACCTAGTCGTGTTTATCAACTAAATTTCGCGGCGATTTTTTCCTGATTTCGCCGTGGGCGGAACCGCCGCCGCGGCCATTCAGCGCGAGGCGGAGCGTCCCGAATGTCGAAATTGCTCTTTCTGCACCGATGGGTGGGCGTCGTATTGGCGCTGTTCATGCTCGTCTGGTTCTCGACC
This sequence comes from Methylosinus sp. PW1, assembly GCF_000745215.1. Classification (NCBI taxonomy): domain Bacteria; kingdom Pseudomonadati; phylum Pseudomonadota; class Alphaproteobacteria; order Hyphomicrobiales; family Methylocystaceae; genus Methylosinus; species Methylosinus sp. PW1. The sequence goes on along the minus strand of NZ_JQNK01000009.1, from coordinate 765,723 downwards.
GGATTTTCCATCGCCTTCATCGGCTCGCCGACGATCGATCGCGCGCAGCGGCTGGCGCATGCGCCGGCGCTTCTTCCGCAGGACGGCTGGCTCTCGCTGGGCGAGGCGCTGAGCGTCAGCGCTGTGGCCCGCGCGCAGGCCGTAAAGGCCGGTGACGAGGCTGCCGGCGGCGGCATGGGGCATGGCGGAGGCGGCGGCCGTCACGAGCATGGCGGCGGCGCCGAGGCGCAGCGCGGCCTCGCCGACGCGCGGCTGCTGCGGCTGGGCGAGGAGCCGATCTGGCTCGTCGAGGACGACGCCGGCCAGCGCTTCGCCCTTTCTGCGACCAATGGCGCGTTCGTCGATTTCGATCCTCAGGCGGCGGAGCGAATCGCCCGCGACTGGCTCGGCGGGTCCGCGCTGCTCTATCTCGACACGGTGGATGCGGCCGTCGGCGTGCGCAACGCCGAGTCGCTGAAGCCGCTGCATCGATTCGCGACGGGCGACGCCGCGGGCACGCAGATCATCGTCTCGGCGCGCACGGGCGAGGTCGCGCAAGTGTCGACGCGAGTCGAGCGCGCTTTCATCTACGCCGGCAATTGGCTGCATCTTTTCCGCTGGCTGGATGCGCTCGGCGCCGGCGATTATCGCCGCGACGCGCTGACCTATGTCGGATTTTTCGCCGCCATCGGCGCCTTTACGGGCATCGTCATCGGCTGGATCAAATGGAAGCCGGGGTTTTTCGGCCGTCCGACCTATGCGCGCGGACGCTCGCAGCCCTATCGCGAGACCTGGCTGAAATATCATTTCTGGGCCGGACTCATCGGCGGGACTTTCGCTTTCTTCTGGGCGGCGAGCGGCTTTCTCTCCACCAATCCGGGGCAGATCTTCTCGCAGGCGACCGCGAGCCGCGAGGAGCTGGCGCGCTATCGCGGCGCCGCGCTTCCGCAGGCTTTCGTCGATTGGCGGCCCACAGCCGCGCTCGGCCTCGCCGCTGACATCGTCGAGCTGTCCTGGAGCCGGCTCGGCGAGGAGGCGCTGCTGCTCGCGCAATCGCGTGACGGCGCGCGCCGCGCCGTCGCCGTTCCGGGCGCCGTCGCCGGCCTCGGCGAGCAATCGCTTCTCGCCGCCGCGTCTCGGCTGAAGGAGGGCGTCGCCATCGCCGGCGCCGAGACGCTCGCTGATTACGATTCCTATTATTTCGCCAATCATCGGCAGACGGCGCTGGACAAGCCCTTGCCCGTGCTGCGCGTCGATTTCGCCGACGCCGAGCATACGTCTCTCTATGTCGATCCGACTGACGGCCGCCTGCTCGCGAAATTCGACACGAGCCGGCGTATCTATCGGTGGGTCTATTCGGCCGTGCATCATTGGGATTTCGGCTGGTTCCGCAATCATTGGCTCTGGTGGGGCTGGATGGGCGTCTGGGTCTCCTTCGGCGTCGCGCTGAGCGCCAGCGCCGTGGTGCTGGCGTGGCGGCGCCTGCGGCGCTCCATTCCCGTCCCAGAGGCGGCGAGTGGCGAAAGGCGCGCCAGACGCGCCACGCAAACCGCCTGACCGGCGTCCGCTCCGGCCGGAACTCTCTATTTTCATCATAGGGTTGAGAGAAAAAATGCCCCGTCTCCTCGAGGAGGCGGGGCATTTTTTTGCGCGCGCGCAATTTCCCTGTTGCAGGGGCGCCACAGGCGATGCGCGAAAGGCCGCCGCTCGCCGGCAAGGGCGAGCGAAGCTGTTGACGTCCCCTACGAAATCTACGTAGTCTATAGATATTATACGTAAGCGCGCCATGGGGGAGCGCTGCGTAGACCGTCGCCGTGGCTCCGCAAGGGGCCGCGTACGACGGGACATGGGGAAACTGTGGTGATGTCGAGAGCGAGTGGAGCAAAGAGAGAGTCGCGTGCGAATCTGTTGCGCAGCGTCGGCTTCGCCTCATTGGCGGCGGCGGGCGTTCTGGCCTTCGGAGTGGGTTCTTCGGTCGGCTCGGCCGCGGCGCAATCGGCGCCTGCGCCGGTCCCGGATCCGGTGGTCGGACAGGCCGGCGCCGCCCCGGCCGCCAATGCGCAGGTCGACGATGTGACCGTCACCGCGCGCAATCGCGAGGAAAAGGCCCAGGACGTTCCTCTGCCCGTCAGCGTCGTCGGCCCCAAGGCTGCCGAGCGCGAGCGTCTGGAGCGTCTTTCCGACTTCGCCGAGAAGGTCCCCAATTACCGTCCGAACATCTCCAATCCGCGCACCTCGGGCACCGCGATCCGCGGCGTCGCCGGCGGCACGGGCGCTTCGTCCGGCGGCGCCGACGGCTCGGAGGCGTCGGTCGGCTATATCGTCGATGATGTTTTCTACACCCATGTCGGCTTTCAATGGCAGGACTTCGTCGATCTGCAATCCTTCGAGGTCGCGCGCGGCCCGCAGGGCACGCTGCTCGGCAAGAACACGACGGTCGGCGCCGTCGTCATCCGCACGCAGCTCCCGGCCTTCACGCCTTCGGCGACGATCGAGACGGCTTTCGCCAATTACAATCGCTTCATCGAGAAGCTCAATGTGACCGGCCCGATCATCGACGACAAGCTCGCCTATCGCGTCACTTTCTATCTCGACAAGAGCGACGGCTGGATTCGCGACGCCGTCACCGGCGCGAGCTATCTCAACAATGATCGCTGGGGCGTGCGCGGCCAGCTCTATTATGTCGGCGACGAGATCACCAACCGCCTCATCTTCGACCGTTCCACCGCGCATGAATATAATAATTCCGGCAGCGGCGTGATCGGCAATTCGGTTCCGCTCTTCGCCAATGGAACGCTCGGCGCCTCTTACGCGACGACGCTGGCCAATCGTCTCGGCAAGCCGATCCTCACCTATGATCCCTACACGCGCTTCCAGACGCGCGTCGGCACGCTCGATCAGCGCACGATCGGCGTCTCCGACACATTCAATTGGAACATAGGCGAGAACACGCTCACTTCGATTTCCGCCTGGCGCGAGTTCCGCCTGCATCCGCGCAACTCGCTCGGCGAGCAGCTCACCGAGACCACCTCCAACGCCTATGACGTCACCGTCGATCAATTCTCGCAGGAGATTCGCCTCGCCTCGCCGAAAGAGCAGACCTTCGAATGGCAGACCGGCCTCTACTCGCTCTATGAGCGCGTCTGGTCGCTCAATCATTTCGATTTCGGCTCCGATGCGGGCCGCTGGTTCAACTCGGGCAACTCGGCGACCGCGATCGCGCAGCGCAATTCGCTGCTCAACGGCTTCAAGAATCATCGCGACGGCAAAGCGACGACCTTCAGCGTCGCGGCCTTCGGGCAGGGGACCTATCACATCGACGAGCAATGGGCGCTGACCTTCGGCCTGCGCGACACTTATGAGATTCGCGAAGGCTCGGTGTTCGCCTGGGAAGAGGCTTGGGGCGTCGGCCTCAATCCTGCTGTCGTAGACGCCGCGATCCGCGGCGGCGGCGGCGTCGGCTTCTACGACACGGGCGCGGTGACGAAATATTTCAACTCGCTCTCCGGCCTCTTCAATCCGTCCTATCGCTACAATGAGAATGTCCTCGTCTATGGCTCGGTGGCGCGCGGCGAGAAATCCGGCGCGACCAACACCGATGCGCAACCGATCCTCGACGACAAGAACAATTTCAAGCAGTTTCAGCCCGTCATCACCAAGCCGGAAGTGTCCTGGGACTATGAGCTCGGCGTCAAGACCAACTGGCTGGACAATAAGCTCATCGTCAACGCCAATGTCTATTGGAACGATATCTTCAATTACCAGGCTCAGCTCGTCAATACCGACTATCTCGACAGCTCGGGCCAGGTCCTGCGCCGCAACTATCTCGGCAACATCGGGCATGTGCGTCTGCGCGGCATAGAGCTCGACGCGCGCTGGAGCCCGGTCGAGCGACTGTGGCTCACTCTGAACGGCGCCTATGCCGAGGCGCGCTATGTCAACTTCGACAAATCGCCGTCGCCCTCCGATTGGCTGTGGCCGACGGTGGCGGGCCAGCCGGTTGCGCCGGCCTCGCTCAATCGTGATAATTCTCGTTTCGAGAACTTCCCGCTGTGGTCGTTCAACGCCGGCGCCAATTACGAGCATCCGCTCGGCAATCTCTTCGCGGATATCGGCGGCTGGGCCAATCGTCCGGTGACCGGAATCTTCTATGCGAATCTGTCCTGGCGCGACAAGCAGCGGCTCACCAATCCTTATTCCATCTTCCAATACTGGCAGCCGGCCTATGCGCTGGTGAATGCGGGACTGGGCCTGCGCGCGGATGACGAGAGCTGGCAGGTGATGATCTGGACGAAGAATCTTTTCGATCAGCGCTATGTCACCACTTGGAGCCCGGGAACAGTCACCACCGCGGCGACCGCGACGCTGCCAGCGCAGCCGCGAACATTCGGCGGCACGCTGACTGTCAAGCTCTATTGACGTTCATGTTTCTCCTCGTCGTGCGGCGAGGAGAGTTCGAGGAGTGGACCATGCGAATTGTGAATGAAAAACTTCGGCTGATCGCCGCCCTCGCGGCGGCGATCTCGGCGGGCGGCGCGTCAGCGGCGGATCTGCCGTCGACCAAAGCGGCGCCGGCCCCGCCGCCGGCGCCGGTCTTCAGCTGGCAGGGCGCCTATATCGGCGCCTATGCCGGCGCCCTTCTGGGCGAGGGGACCTTCACCTATTTCCGCGAGACGCCGCTGCGCGGCGCGGGCTTCGTCGGCGGCGGCACGCTCGGCTATAATTGGCAATGGACGCCGACCATCGTCCTCGGCCTCGAGGCCGATTTCGGCTATCGCGGCGCGATCAACGCCGAGACGGGCGGCTTTAACACGCCGAGCCCGACAGATACGGGCGTGTTCGGCACATTCCGCGGCCGCGCCGGCTATGCCTTCACGCCGAAATGGATCGTTTATGGAACGGCTGGCTTCGCCTATGGGACAGATTTCGCTCCCACCGGCTTCACCTCGAGTCTTCCCGTGACGTTCGGCCAGCTCTCCACGGGCACGACCGTTCGCGCCGGCTGGACCGCGGGCGCCGGCTTCGAATACGCTTGGTCGGACAAGATCTCGGTGAAGGGCGAATATCTCTACACGCAGCTCGCCGACTCGGGCGTCAGCTATTCCACCAATTTCGGCGCCGTGCCGCTCAATGTGAAGAGCGCCGGCCATATCGTGCGCGGCGGCCTCAATTATCACTTCACGACGCCTGCCGCTCCCACGGTCGCGCCGATCGTGACCAAATAAGGCGTCGGTCCTCGCCGAGCCCGCGGCCTCTCCCGGCCGCGGGCGCGTCAATGAAGGGCCGCGCCGCTCCATTCGGCGCCGAGCATGGCCAGCACCGACATCAGCAACAGAACGCCGGCGAGACGCGAGAGATTGCGGCTCGCCGCCGGCTCCGGCGTCCAACGCCGTGCGCCATAGCTCGCCGCATGGGCGAGCCCGGAATAGAGCGTCAGGCACAGGAAGCTCGTGGTCCAGCCATAGACGAGCGCATGCCGCCAGAACGGTCCGTCCGCGGCGTCGAAAAACTGCGGCAGTATCGCGAAATAGAACAAGAGCCCTTTGGGGTTGAGCAGGCTGGTGCCGACGCCGGCCGAGAAGGCCGCCCAATCCGTGCGCTCTCGGCTGCGGCTCAGCGCCCCGAAGCCGCCGTCCGAGCGGATGAGCCGAAAGGCCAGCCAGGAGAGATAGGCGACGCCGATATATTTGAGGGCGAGGAACAGCGCCGGAAAGGCCGCGAAGACGAGCTGAAAGCCGGCCGCCACCAAAAGAGTGAGCAGCGCATAGCCGAAGGCTATGCCGGCGGCGGAGAAGCGTCCTGCTCGCGCTCCCGAGGCCAGGGCGCGGCCGAGCACATAGAGCATGTCCGGCCCCGGAACCGCGATGAGGCTGACCACGGTCGCCACGAAAACCAGATAACGGCCGCTCACGTCCTCACGCGCCTCCTTAGAGCTCCCCGCATGAGCCCCGCCGCCGGCGCTCGCGTCAAGGGACGCCGCCGGCGCGACGCTTCCGGCGGTTGACAAAATTTCCCAAGGGCCGTTTGTGGACAAGAGCGGCGTGCTGGGTCACTGATCCTCGAGGCGGCGGCAAGCGCGCAATTTGTCGCAGCGACGCGAAGGCCGCTTGCGGTCTCACGCCAAACTGCTCAAAACAAGCGCGCCCTTTGCGGATGGATTTGTTTCTATTCGCGTTGCCGAGGCAGGGGTCAGGGTCGAACTCGCGAGAGAGGTTCCAGAAAGTGAGCAATGCGACAAAGGCGGAGCCGAGCCGCCGGGATATTTTGTTCCTCGCCACGGGAGCGGCGGCGACGGTCGCAGCGGGCGCCGCCGTATGGCCGTTGATCGCGCAGATGAATCCGGACGCTTCGACGCTGGCGCTGGCCTCGACGGAGCTCGACATCGCAGCCATTCCCGAGGGGCAGATCGTCACTGTCAAATGGCGCGGCAAGCCCGTCTTCGTGCGGCACCGCACCAAACAGGAGATCGAGGCCGCGCAGAACGTCCCGCTGACCGAGCTCCCCGATCCGCAGGCCGATTCGGCGCGCGTGAAAAAAGCGGAGTGGCTGGTCGTTGTCGGCGTCTGCACGCATTTGGGCTGCATTCCCACCGGCCATGAGGGCGAGTTCCACGGCTGGTTCTGCCCCTGCCACGGCTCCACCTACGACACCTCCGGCCGCATTCGCAGCGGTCCGGCTCCGAGCAATCTCGAAGTGCCCGATTACGCCTTCCTGAGCGACACCAAGATCAAGATCGGCTGATCGCGGCCCCCGTCGCCGTCCCAACCTCCGAGACGACATTCATGACCGGACATTCGACTTACACGCCGAAGAGCGGCTTTGCGCGCTGGCTCGAGCGGCGCCTGCCGATCCTCGGCTTCATCCACGAATCCTTCGTCGCCTATCCCGTCCCGAAGAATCTCAACTATCTTTGGACCTTCGGCGCGATCCTTTCGTTCATGCTGGTCGCGCAGATCGTGACCGGCATCGTTCTGGCGATGCATTACACGCCGGAGACGACGCTCGCCTTCGATTCGATCGAGCACATAATGCGCGATGTGAATTGGGGCTGGGCGCTGCGCTATGCGCACGCCAATGGCGCCTCCATGTTCTTCCTCGCCGTCTATATCCACATCTTCCGCGGCATGTATTACGGCTCCTACAAGGAGCCGCGCGAGGTGCTGTGGATCCTCGGCGTCGTGATCTTCATGCTGATGATGGCGACCGGCTTTCTGGGCTATGTGCTGCCCTGGGGCCAGATGTCCTTTTGGGCGGCGACGGTGATCACCAACCTCTTCACCGCCATTCCCTATGTGGGCAATTCCATCACCACCTGGCTGCTCGGCGGCTATTCGGTCGACAACGCCACGCTCAACCGCTTCTTCGCGCTGCATTACCTCCTGCCCTTCGTCATCGTGGCCATCGTCGGCCTGCATGTCTGGGCGCTGCATGTGACGGGGCAGAACAATCCGACCGGCGTCGAGGTGAAGGACATAAAGAAGGAGACCGTGCCCTTCACGCCCTATGCGACGCTGAAGGACGCCGTCGGCCTCGTGGTCTTCGTCGGGCTCTTCGCCTGGCTCACCTTCTTCGTGCCGAATTACACGGGCCATCCCGATAATTACATCGAGGCCAATCCGCTGGTGACGCCGCCGCATATCGTGCCGGAGTGGTATTTCCTGCCCTTCTACGCGATCCTGCGCGCCATCCCCAACAAGCTCGTGGGCGTCATCGCGCTCTTTTCCTCCATCCTCATCGTGGCGGCGCTGCCCTGGCTCGACACATCGAAGGTGCGCTCGGGCGTCTATCGTCCGGCCTTCAAGAAGTTCTACTGGGTCTTCGTCTTCGTCGCGGTCGGCCTCGGCTATCTCGGCGCGCAGCCGGCGGAGGGCGTCTATCTCATCGCCGCCCGCATATTGATGGCCTATTACTTCCTGCACTTCCTCGTCGTGCTGCCGCTGCTCGGCAAATATGAGCAGACCCTGCCGGAGCCGCGGTCGATCGCCGCTTCCCTCGGCGAGGCCGCCACGGAGGAGAAGCCCCATGCGTGACGCGCGACAGAGAGCATCGATCATGAAATCGATCATTATGGCGGCGGCCCTCGCCGGCGCGGCGGGCGTCGCTGTGGCCGAGGAGGGCGGCGCGCATTCGCAGCCCAAGCCGCCGCGGCAGGAATGGAGCTTCGCCGGCGCCTTCGGCCATTACGACAATGCGCAGCTGCGCCGTGGCTACAAGGTCTATAGGGAGGTCTGCTCGAGCTGCCACTCGATCTCGCGCCTCGCCTTCCGCAATTTCGCCGAGAAGGGCGGGCCGGAGATCTCCGAGGCGGAGGCCAAGGCGCTGGCCGAGAGCTATAAGATCAAGGACGGCCCCAACGACGCCGGCGATTATTTCGAGCGTCCCGGCCGGCTCAGCGACCGCGTGCCGCCGCCCTTCCCCAATGAGCAGGCGGCGCGGGCGGCGCTCAACGGCGCCTATCCGCCGGACATGTCGGTTCTCGCCAAGGCGCGCGGCTATTCGCGCGGCTTCCCGCTGTTCCTCGCCGACGCTTTGCCCGGCTTCTCCTATCAGGAGCATGGCGTCGATTATATCGTCGCTCTGCTCACCGGCTATGTGGATGCGCCGCAGGGCGTCGAGCTGGCGCCCGGCCAATATTACAACCTCTACATGCCCGGCCGCCGCACCGGCATGCCGCCGCCACTCTCGGACGGCGCCGTGACCTATGACGATGGAACGCCGCAGACGGCGGCCCAATATGCGAAGGATGTCAGCGCTTTCCTGATGTGGGCCGCCGAGCCGCATCTCGAGGAGCGCAAGTCGATCGGCTTGAAGGTCGTCGGCTTCCTGATCGTGCTGTCCTTCCTGGTCTATTTCACCAAGCGCAAGATCTGGGCGAACGTCCACCACTGACGCGACGTGGCGACACGATCCCGCGAGATCGCGTCGCCGCTCACCCTTGCAGAAACGCCCGCGCGCCATCGGCGACGAATTGCACGGCGAGGGCGGCGAGCAGCACGCCCAGCAATCGCGTCAGCACGACATTGGCCGCCGTGCCGAAGAATTGCGCCACCTCTCCCGCGATCAGGCAGAAGACCAGACAAATCGCCATTATCGCGGCGATTACCGCGAGCAGGCTCGCGATGAGCGGCACATCGCCATGCGCGTCGCCGGCGAGCAGCACGGTCGCGGTGATGGCGCCGGGGCCGGCCATCAGCGGAATGGCCAGCGGATAGGCGGCGATGTTGTGCACATGCTCGGCGAGCGCTTTTTCCGCCGCCTTGGAGTCGCGCTGTATGCGCACGCCGAACACCATTTCCGAGGCGATGGAGAAGAGCAGAAATCCCCCGGCGATGCGAAAGGCCGGAATGGAGATGCCCATCGCCGCGAGCAGCCTCTGGCCGATCAGCGCCGAGCCCGCCAGAATCGCGAGCGCATAGACGCTGGCGCGAAAGGCGATGATGCGCTTGGTCCGCGCCTCCAGCCCCGATGTCGCGGCGACGAAGACCGGCGCGAGGCCGAGCGGCTCCACGACGACGAGCAGCGTCACAAAGGCCGAGACGAGATAGTCGAGATCCATCCCGGCCTCCGGTGGGCGAGCGTCGCGGAGGCAGATAGCGCCCCGCGGGCGATGCGCCAGCAGGCGCTCCCGCCGCGCTTTCGCTCGCGAGCCGAAGCCTGCGCCGCCGATTGTTCGCGCCCCGCCACTCTGCTAAGACGCAGACCTCCACGAGGGAAAGGACCGCGGACGAGAGGATGCTCTTTTACGAACCGCTGTTCCTGTTTCTCTTCGCGCCCGCGGTCTATGGCCTCTATCTGCTCGTCGGCGGCAATCGCGGCGCGCGTCTCGCCATTCTGCTCGCGGCGAGCCTGTTCTTCTACGCCTGGAGCGAGCCGCTCTTCGTCTTCGTCGTGCTTGCATCGGCCTTCGCCGATGTCTTCATCGCGCGCCGCATAGCCGCGCTTCCGCCGGACGATAAATCGCGCAAGCTCTGGCTCGCGCTCGGCGTCTCCGCCAATCTCGGCCTGCTCGTCTATTTCAAATATGCGGGCTTTCTCGTCGCCAATCTCGACGTGATCTTGCGCGCGCTCACAATGCCGGGGCTCGCCTTCGCCTCGATCGCGCTGCCGATCGGCGTCTCCTTCATCGTCTTCGAGAAGATCACCTTTCTCGTCGACGTGCATCGCGGCGTGACCAAACCGGCGCAGAGCCTCTCGCTCTACGCTTTCTATGTGTTCTTCTTCCCCAAGCTGCTCGCCGGGCCGATCGTGAAATATCACGATATCGCCGAGCAATTGGCGCGTTTCCGCCATGCGACCAGCGAGGATTTCACGGAAGGTTTCGCGCGCTTCATGCTCGGCGTCGGCAAGAAGCTGCTCATCGCCGACACGCTCGCCGGCGGCGCCGATCTCGTCTTCTCGCAAGAGGCGTCGCGCATCGGCTTTCTCGACGCATGGGCGGGCGTGCTGTTCTTCACCTTCCAAATCTATTTCGATTTCTCCGGCTATTCCGACATGGCGATCGGCCTCGCGCGCATGTTCGGCTTTCGTCTGCAGGAGAATTTCGACATGCCCTATGTGGCGGCGAGCGTCACCGAATTCTGGCGCCGTTGGCACATGTCGCTCACCTCCTGGATCCGCGACTATCTCTACATTCCGCTCGGCGGCAATCGGCGCGGCGAAACGCGCACGCAGGTCAATCTCTGGCTCTGCTTCCTCGCCTCGGGCCTGTGGCACGGCGCAGCTTGGACCTATGTCGCCTGGGGCGCCTATAATGGCCTCTTCCTGGTGCTCGATCGGCTGTTCCTGCTCGATTGGCTGAAGCGCCGCCCGGTCTTCCTCGCCAATCTCCTCACTTTCATCGTCGTGACGATCGGCTGGACCGTGTTTCGCGCTTCGTCGCTGGAGCAGGCGGGCGCCTTCTATCTCGCAATGGCGCGGCCTTTCGCGGACGGCGCCGAGCCGGTCGCTATTCCCGCCTATCACTTCGTCGCGCTCGCCATTGCGGCGGCGATCTGTCTTTCGCAGCGGCTCTATCTCTCCTTCGGCGACAGGCTCTCCTCGAGCCTGCTGGCGCAGCGTCACGCCTTCGCGCTCAACGCTGTTCTGGCGCTGCTCTTCGTCTGCGCCGTCGGCAAGGGCCTCGCCGATCCGTTCAAGCCCTTCATCTATTTCCGGTTCTGAACGATGCGCCGCACGCTCCTGCATCGCTGGCCCCTCTACGCCGCCGCCGGCGCCGTCCTGTTCTTCTTTCTCGCGAGCCTGTGGAATTACGCAGTCGAGCGCGACTATCCGAAATTGCGGCTGCGCAGCGCAAATCCGCTCGCCGGCGTCGCCAAGCCGGCGCCGACGCAGGTTTCGCTCGAGAAAATCCTCTCCGGCGAGACGCAGAAGAGCTTCTCCGACAATCTCGCGCAATCGTTGCCGGTGTTTCCCTTTGCGGTGCGCGCGCGCAATCAGCTGCTCTATTCGCTGTTCGGCGCCTCCGGCGCGAGCGGCCTCGTCATCGGGCGCGACGCGCAATTGTTCGAGCGTTTCTATATCGATGAATTCTGCCGGCGCGGCGCGCCGCCGAGCGAGACGACGTTGGCGCGCTGGGCGCAGCGCGTCGCCGAGAATGAGGCCGCCGCCCATGCGCGCGGAAAAGGCTTCGCCTATGTGATCTCGCCGTCCAAGGCCTCGCAATATCCGCAATATTTTCCCGCCGGGATGAAATGCCCGGCGCAGGCGCGCGGAACGATCGACAAGCTCGCGCCCTATCGCGCAGCGCTAGAGGCGCGCGGGTTGCGCTTCGTCGATTCGCCGGCGCTGCTCGAGGCGCGCAAAAAGGATTTCGACATCGATTTCTTTCCGCGCGGCGGCACGCATTGGAATCTGCTCGGCGCTGCGCTGGCGACGCGCGAGGCGACGCGTCTCATCGGCGAGGAGGCGGGCCTCGGCCTCTTCGATTTCGATTGGCGCCGCGACAATGTCGCCATGGGAACGGATCGCGATCTGCTCGATCTGCTCAATCTTCTCTGGCCCGATCCGCATTATCCAGTGGCGACCATTCTGCGCGCGCCCGATGCGAAAGCCCAATGTGCGCGCACGCCAAAGCTGCTCGCGCTCGGCGGCAGCTTCGTGCGCGAGATCATTGTTTCTCTCGCGCAGGCGCCGTGTCCGCCGCAGATCGATTATTGGTTCTCCATGCGGCTCGCCAATGACGACTTCGATCTCGTGCGCTATCACACCGCGCCCGGCGAGACCGGCAATGGCGAGCGGCGGCCGGCCGATCTCGCTGAGCTGCGCGCCAGCGCGGAAGAGGCCGACGCTATTCTGCTCGAGGAGAACGAGGCCAATATCGGCACGCTGAGCCAGGTGGAAAATCTCTGGCGCGCGCTGCACCCGGCGGAGGTGGCCAAGTAGCGAATAGAGAGTAACGAATAGTAAGAAGCTCTACTCGCTATTCGCTACTCGCTATCAGCTCCTCACGCGCGCCCCGCGATGCGCGCATATTCGCCAAAGACGATCTCGCGGCCATAGGCGCGCTCCAATCGCCGCACGGTGAAGTGTCCGCGCGCCAGCGATTGGAAATGCCGTGTGAAGGCGATATTGACCGCCGCGCCGCCCAGAGCGCCGAGAATGGGCGTCGCCTGCGCCGCCGCCTTTTGCGAGACGACGACTCCGAAGCGCGTCGAAATTTGCGCGATGAGCCGCGCCAGCACGGGCGCCGTCTCGTCGGCGACGGCGGTCGCGGCGACATAATGCGCGGCGTCGCTCACCGTTTTGGCGAGCAGGCCGCGAATGGCGAGATAGCCGCCCTCGAGGAGATTGCCTTCCTCCGCATGGCCGCCGAGCGCGAAGACCTGGAGACAGGCGATCGTCGCCTCCGGGGCGGCGAGGTCCTCGCCCTCGCTGCGGGCGATGTCGGCGATCGAACGCAGCATGATGACGGTGGAGACCGGCAGCTCGATCGGCAGGCTGGCGAGGCCGATGGCGCCGCCGATCGCGCCGCTCGCCGCGGCGAGGCGTAGATGCAGCCGCGAGGCGTCGCGCGCCGGGGCGGCGGGATCGAGGCTCGAGATGGCGACGCGCAGGGCCGATTTGATGCCGCGGCGGGTCGCGCTCGCTGCCACTTCCTGCAAGGCTGTGGGAATGATGCGGCCGGCGAAGCCGATCTGCCGTCCGGCGAGCGCGGTGAGCCGCTGGGCGAAGCTCTCGCGCTCCAGAATTTCGACGGCCGCTTGCAGGGCGGCGCGGTCGGCCTCCGTCATCGGCCGCTCGATCACGACGGGAAGTCCCTGCGACACGCTTGCTTTTCCTCTCCGATCGCTCCCGCCCCGGCCGCTAAGATCGGATGAAAAAGCCTGCGCCGCAAGGGCGAGCGCGGCCTTGTGCGGGGGCGCACTTTCAGAGCGCCGTCGCTGTCCTTATGTGACGGCGAAGCACAAGACGGGCTTTCGAAAGCGCCGCGCATATCGTCCCGCTGAGGGCGGGGGGAGCGGCGAAAATTGGGAGGTGGCTATGACGAATTATCTGAAGACGCTCTTTCGCGTGGCGGCGGCGCCGGTCGGCGTCGCGGCTCTGTTGGCGACGCTCGCGCCGGTCTCCGCCTCGGCGCATGGCCGCGCCGGCGTGCTGGAATGCAAGCTCTCCGGCGACAAGATCGCCATCGTCGTCGAGGAGCGGACGGTCGATTGCCTCTTCGAGGATGAGAGCGGCGCGCCGCCGGTCCATTATGTCGGCAGCGTCACCAATGTCGGCGCTGTGATCGGCGTCGGCGGTCCGGGCGAGCTCGCCTGGGGCGTTCTGGCGGCCAGCGGCGCGACGGGGCCGGGCGCTCTCGCCGGCGATTATGTCGGCGCGCATGGCTCTTTCGCGCTCGGCGTCGGCGGCGGCGGCTCGGTGCTCGTCGGCGGCTCCAATGAAACTGTGACGCTGCAGCCGATTTCGGTCGAGGCGAACACCGGCCTCATTCTCTCGGCCGGCGTCGGTCATCTCAGCCTGCGCTACGCGCCGGAGCCGGCCGGTCGCCACGGCCGCCATCACGGCCGCTTCTGCCACCGCCATCACCATCATCACCATAACCATCATCACCACCACCACCACCATCACCATCACTGAGTGTGAGGCGGAGCGGCGTGGGCGCCTTTCGGGCGCTCACGCGAAATCGATGACGCTGTCGGTCGGAAAATCGTAGAGCTTGCCGGTCTCGGTCCAATCCGGGCGGCACAGAGCGACGAGCTTGGGCGCCAGATCTTCCGGCGTGCGCAGCGTCATCGGATCCTCGCCCGGCATTGCGGCGGCGCGCATCTGCGTGCGCAGCGGGCCTGGGTTGGCGAGCATCACCTTCACTTGCGAGGTGTTCTGCGTCTCGGCGGCGTAAGTGCGGCCGAGCGCGTTCAGCGCCGCCTTGGTGACGGCGTAAGGCCCCCAATAGGGCTTGATGCGATGCGCCGCGCCGGAGGTGACGAAGACCGCGCGTCCCGCGTCGGACGAGCGCAAGAGAACGTCCATCGCGCGAATGAGCCGCCAATTGGCGGTGACATTCACGTCGAAGAGACGGCTCCATTGCGGCGGATCGACATGGGCGAGCGGCGTCACCGGGCCGAGCAGACCGGCGTTGCCGACCAGAATGTCGAGCTTCTTCCAGCGCTCGTGAATGCAGGCGCCGAGCCGGTCGAGATTGTCGAACTCGGTGACGTCGAGCGGAACGATGGTCGCCTGGCCGCCGAAGCCGGTGATCTCGTCATAGAGGAATTCGAGCGCGCCTTGCCCGCGCGCCAGCGCGACGACATGCGCGCCCTCACGCGCGAGAGCGACGGCGAGCGCGCGGCCTATGCCGCGCGAGGCGCCGGTGACGAGGGCGACGCGGCCTTCCAGTGTCATGCGAAAATATCCTTCAGCGCGAGGTCGAGGCCCGGCGGATCGAGCCTTATCGACCCTTCGGTCACGGTCTCTTCCCGCATCGCCGCCGCGCCGTCACGGCGGCAATGCGTCACGGCGCGGCGGGCGAGGTCGATGATGAGATAATGGGCAAGGCTCGCCACGCGGAAATAGCCCTTCCGCTTGATGCTCTCGGCGGCTGCGTCGGAGGAGGGGCCGAGAACCGTGACGGCGACGATGGGGGCAGGGGCGAGCATGTCTTCCGTCGCGATGGGAGCGCCGCAATTCACCAGAATGTCGGGCTCATAGACATTATGCGCATCCACCGCGACGCCGAGGCCGCCGACATAGGCCTCGCAGGGCGCCCCGGCGCGGAGCAGAGCCTGCGCGATCACGCGCCAGATCTTGCCCTTGGCCGTGACATGGTCAGACGGCTCGCGCGGCAGAGGAATGATCTCGCCATCGATGAGCTCATAGCGGCCTTCCTCATGCCGCTCCGTCCAGGCGAGGAAGTCCGCTATCGTCATCGGCTCGCAGGCGGGCGCTGTCATGAGCGCCTATCTAGCACGGAGCAGGCGAAACACGAGGGTCAGATTATTGGCCGGCATTTCCGCGATGCGCGGCTCGGAAAACCCGTTTTTCTGCGCGCAGGCGATCACCGTCTCTATATCGCGCACGCCCCAGGCGGGATTGCTGGCGCGCAGGCTCGCGTCGAACTCCTCATTGCTCGGCGCGGTATGGGCGCCGCCGCGCTTATAGGGGCCGTAGAGGCAGACCGGCGCGCCCTCGGGAAGCATCGCCGCCGCCGTGGCGAAGAGGCGCTCCGTCGACTCCCAAGGCGAGATATGGATCATGTTGATGCAGACGATCGCATCCGCCTTCGTGACCGGCCAGGGCTGCTGCGTCGCATCCAGCGCGAGCGGCGCGCGGAGATTGGGGAGCCCCATCGCCGCGACCCAGGCGGCGACGCTCTCCCTCGCTCTCTCGTCGCAGTCCGTGGGCTGAAACACGAGCCCCGGCAGATTGGCGGCGAAATGCGCGGAATGCTCGCCCGTGCCGCTGGCGATCTCCAGCACGAGCCCTTCCGCCGGCAGCTCCTCGCGCAGCACGTCGAGAATAGGCCCGCGATTGCGCGCGGCGGCGGGGGCGTAGAGGCGCTTGTCGTCTGCTTCCGGGGTCATGAGAGCCCTTTCGAGCGCGTGCGAAGCAAGAGCGGGGCCGAGCGGTCTCGGCCGAGATGTCATCAGGCATACACGAAGGAGCAATAGGGGCAACCGAGCGGCAAAGCTTCAGGCACTCTCCAGAGGAAGCCCCTAAAATGAAAAGACGTCTCTTGGCCTCGGCGGCGTTCGCCGGCGCCTTCGGCATTGCGCCGTCCGTCGCCATGGCGCAATCGGCGACCAATATCGCCAACGCCAATCTGCTCTCCGGCTTCAGCCTTCTCGGCAACACGCCGGCCGGCGTGACCGTGCTCAATCAAAATCTCGCCACCGCGATCGGCGTCAACAATAATTCTTCCGCCGCGGTGCGGGCGCAGGCGATCTCCGACAATACGATCGCCGCGCTGGTCGGCTCGATGCAGAACGGCATGTCGGTGGCGGATGCGCTCGGCTCCAATCTCTTCGCGACCTTCGCGACGAAGAATTCCGTCGCCGCCAATTTCTCCGCGACCACCCTCTCGACGAATTTCTCGAGCCTCTTCACCCAGATCAACACGCTGATCACGGCGGGCGACTCGGCATTCACCAAGAATTATTTCGCCAATGGCAGCACGGATGGAAATCCCGCGCATCAGGCGGTCGGCGTTTCGCTACCGGCCGGCGGCCAGTTCAATGTCTATGACAAGGCCTATAATCCGCTGCCCGCCAACGCCAACACGGTGGGCGACAGCCGCCCGGCGCAGGTCGCGCCGACGCAGATTCAGACCTTCGTCGCCAATGACTATTTCGGCGTCTCGACCAATTCCGCCACGGCCATCATCCCGACGCTCAAGAGCAACGCCTCCTTCCCGAGCGGCCATTCGACCTATGGCTTCACCTCGAGCCTGCTGCTCGCGATCATGGTTCCCGAGCGCTATCAGCAGCTCATCACGCGCGGCGCCGAATTCGGCAACAGCCGCATCGTGCTCGGCGCGCATTATCCGCTGGACGTCATCGGCGCGCGCATCCAGACCTATTATGATCTGGTGCAGATATTGAACGGCAATCCCGCTTACGCCAATCGAACCGTCCCGGGCCTGCTCGGCGGGACCATCACCACGACCAGCGATTTCCCGGCGCTCTTTGCCGCGGCGCAGAGCGATCTTCGCGCGCTGCTGGGCGCATGTTCCGGCGGGATCGCCGCTTGCGCGACGACATCGGCGACCGATCGCTTCAGCAGCATTTCGACGGACAAGGCCAATTACACCTATTGGCTGACCTATGGCCTCTCGCCCGTCGGCGCCACCAATCTGGCGCCGGTCGTTCCCGTCGGCGCGGAAGTCCTCATTGCCAGTCGCTTTCCCTATCTCACCACGGCGCAGCTGCGCGACGTGCTGGCGACGACGGAGCTCGCCTCCGGCCAGCCGCTCGACGACGGCTCGGGCTATGCGCGGCTCAATCTCTTCGCCGCGGCGGATGGCTATGGCTCCTTCGGCTCGCTGGTCTCCGTGACGATGAATGCGGCGCTCGGCGGCTTCAACGCGAAGGATTCGTGGAACAACGATATTTCCGGCGTGGGCGGCCTCACATTGAACGGAACCGGCCGTCTGACGCTCACCGGAGCGGACACTTACACCGGCCCGACCATCGTCAATGGCGGCGTGCTGGAAGTCGCCGGCTCCATCGTCTCGGCGAGCACGATCAATGCGGGCGGCGTGCTGGCCGGCGCCGGAACGGTCGGCAATGTGACGGTGAATTCGGGCGGAACGCTCGCGCCCGGCGCTGTAGACTCCATCGGGGTGCTGACCGTCAAAGGCGCGCTCGCCTTCCAACCGGGCTCGATCTATTCGGTGCGCGCGACGCCGCTGCTCGCGGATCGCGCCAATGTCACGGGGACGGCCTCGCTCAACGGCTCGGTGAATGTTCTCGCCGGCTCCGGCCTCTATCTGCCGAGCACGTCCTACACCATCCTCAACGCCCAGGGCGGCGTTACGGGGGGCTTCTCCAGCGTCGGAACCAATCTCGCCTTTCTGACGCCGCGGCTCGGCTATGACGCGAATAATGTCTATCTGAGCTTGAACCGCAATGATCTCGCCTTCGGCGCGGTGGCGGCGAGCGCCAATCAGCGCGCCGTGGCCAATGCGCTGACGGCGGCGAGCGTCGGCCCCTATGGCGCAACGGGCGCGAGCCTGTTCAACACGCTCTATCTGCAGACGGCGCAGGGCGCGCGAGCGAGCTTCGATGCGCTGAGCGGCGCCGGCCTCGCGGGCGCGCAATCGACGGCGATCCATGTCGGCGCTCTCGCGAGCTCTGCGATCGCCGATCAGGCCGCTTTCTGGCGCTCCGGCGAGATGAACGACGTCACCGGAATCACCTCGCGCGAGAGCGTCGCCGGCGCGCTCGGCTATGCGAAGCTCGAATCGCGCAAAGGCCCCATCGTCGTTAAGAGCCCGCCGGTCTTCACCCGCACTTGGCGCGCCTGGGGCTCCTTCTTCGGCGGCGCGGTGGACACCTCGGCGGACGCCGGCCTCGGCGCGCCTTCCGCCAAGGCCAATTACTTTGGCGGAATCATCGGTCTCGATTATCAGATCGATCCCGATTGGCTCATCGGCGTCGCGGCGGGCGGCAGCTCATCGAATTTCTCCGTCGCGTCGCAGCAGAGCAGCGGCGAGATCACGGCTTTCCACGGCGGCGTCTATACGAGCCGTCTCTTCGGCCGCTCCTATGTCGAATTGAGCGAGACTTTCAGCGTCTTCCAGAATTCGACGACGCGCACGGCCGGCGGCTTCGGCCTCCTGCCTTATGACAAGCTCACCGCGGATTTCTCCTCGCGCGAATATCGCACGCGCGGCGAGATCGGCCATGGCTATGACATCGGCCGCGTGAAGCTGACGCCCTTCGCCGCGGCGGAGGTCGCCTTCTACGAATCCGACGCCTTCACCGAGAAGGGCCTCAATCCGGCGAGCCCGCTGGCGCTGACAAACAGAGGCCAGTCGACGACCTCGCTGCCGACCTTCCTCGGCCTGCGCTTCTCCGACAGCTTCCGCCTCGACAATGGCTGGCGCGTCACGCCCACGGGCAGCGTCGCTTGGGTGCATGAGTTCTTCCCGCAGCGACGCCTCGCCAATACGCTGGTCGCGCTGCCCGGAGCGAGCTTCTCCGTCTTCGGTCCGCGGGAAGCCTATAATCTCGCGCAGATCAAAGCCGGCGCGCAGCTCTATCTCGAGGATCGCCTGGCGCTATTCGTCGATTTCCAGGGCGAGTTCTCTGACGTCACTCGCAGCTATGGCGGCAAGGGCGGGCTGAAGTACAGCTGGTGAATGATCGGCTGCGCCTCTCCCGACATGTCGGGAGAGGCGACTTGCGCGCGCGAAACGCTAGCGTCTCATTCATTCCAAGGATTCGTGACCTCGACGTCGAGGTCGGCGAAATCGCGGATATTGCGTGTGACGAGCCGCGCGCGATGGGCGAGAGCAATGCCGGCGATCTGTGTGTCGCGGTGGTCGACGGTCGTTCCATTGCGGCGGCGTGCGGCCGCGAGCCGGCCGGCCACCTCAGCGGCCTTCAAGTCGAAAGGCGCTATGCGGTCGCCGAATGTCGATTCCGTCAGCCGGGCGAGCGCAGCGGACAGTTCCGCCTTCCTGCGGCTCGCGTCGAGAAGCTCCAAGCCGAAATGCAACTCCATCACCGAAATCGAGGATATCCAGACCGAAGAGAGAGGATGGCGATCGAGCCAGGCCAAGACTTGGGGATGAGGTCTCGCTCTCACGAGCTCGGAGACGACATTCGTGTCGAGCAGGATCACTCGAATTCGGCCGGCCGCGCCGCTCCGCGGAGCTCAAAAGCGCTCGCCTCGTCATCGGAGAAGCCGAATTCGGAGAATTGCGCAGAGAGGCGAGACGCCCATCCATAGTCTTCGGCCGCTTGGCCGCCGACTGCCGCCTCTATGATGCGGCGCGCCTCCTCCTCCATGCTGCGCCCATGCTCCGTCGCGCGACGCCGAAGCTTTTGCTTCACGTCGTCGGCGAGATTGCGTACGAGCAGCTGAGCCATGCGGAACGTCCAGGTGATATCAATGATATCATAGCGCGGCCCACACAGGCGTCAATTCATTTGCGCCTCAGCTCGCCTCCGCGAGCAGCGACAGCTGCGTGCGCACGCGCTCTTCGGTCACATCGGTGAGCGTCGTCGGATAGTCGCCCGTGAAGCAATGGTCGGTGAATTGCGGCCGCACGGGATCGCGCTTGTCCTCGCCCATGGCGCGGTAGATGCCGTCGATCGAGAGAAAGGCGAGGCTGTCCGAGCCGATATATTGCCGCATCTCCTCGAGCGTATGCGTCGCGGCGAGCAGCTTCTCCTTCTGCGGCGTGTCGATGCCGTAATAATCGGGATTGGTGATCGGCGGCGAGGAGATGAGGAAATGCACCTCGCGCGCGCCGGCGTCGCGCATCATCTGCACGATCTTGACCGAAGTGGTGCCGCGCACGATCGAATCGTCGATCAGTATCACCCGCTTGCCGGCGACGACGGAGCGATTGGCGCTGTGCTTCAGGCGCACGCCGATCTCGCGCACGGTCTGCGTCGGCTGAATGAAGGTGCGGCCAACATAGTGATTGCGGATGATGCCGAGCTCGAAGGGAATGCCCGACTCGCGAGCATAGCCGAGCGCCGCCGGCACGCCGGAATCGGGTACGGGCACGACGACGTCGGCCTCGATCCGGCGCTCGCGCGCGAGCTCCGCGCCCATGGCCTTGCGCACCTCATAGACCGGCCGGCCGTGGACGATGGAATCGGGACGCGCGAAATAGATATATTCGAAGATGCAGGGACGCATCGGCTGCGACGGGAAGGGCTTGACGCTCTCCAGCCCATCCTCCGAGATGATGACGACCTCGCCATTCTCGACGTCGCGGACGAAGCGCGCGCCGATGATGTCCAGCGCGCAGGTCTCCGAGGCGAGAATATATTTGCCGTCCAGCTCGCCGATGACGAGCGGGCGAATGCCGAGCGGATCGCGCGCGCCGATCAGCTTCTTGTTGGACAGCACCACCAGCGCATAGGCGCCCTCTATGGAGCGCAGCGCCTCGATGAAGCGCTCGACCAGCCGCGTCTTGCGGCTGCGCGCTACGAGATGGAGGATCACCTCCGTGTCGGAGGTCGATTGGAAGATCGCGCCTTCCTCGATCAGATCGCGGCGCAGCGTATGGGCGTTGGTGAGATTGCCATTGTGGCCGATGGCGAAGCCGCCCGTGTTGAGCTCGGCGAACAGCGGCTGCACATTGCGCAGGATCGTCTCGCCGGTCGTGGCGTAGCGGACATGGCCGATCGCCGAATTGCCGGGCAGGCGCTTGATCGTGCTCTCATGCGAGAAATGATCGCCGACGAGGCCGAGGCGGCGCTCCGAGTTGAAGCGCTTGCCGTCGAAGGCGACGATGCCCGCCGCCTCCTGTCCGCGATGCTGTAGCGCATGCAGCCCGAGCGCGGTCAGAACCGTCGCCTCTGGATGATCGAATATGCCGAAGACGCCGCAATATTCGCGGAGCCGGTCGCCGTCGAGATCATCGTCGGACATGGTCGACATGGAAGGACGTTCGCCGCCGCCGCCCAGGTCAGAACCGTTCATTCGTCGCTTCTCCTCAGGCGTCGTCACGTCGACGCGTTACGCTCACCGCGCTTTTCGCCCCGAGACCAGGGCGTCGAGCTTTTGCTGGTCGTTCGAGCCATATGTGGCGACGGACGGCCGATTTGTAAGATCGCCGCGCTTTTCGGGCGCGGTCTCGGCGTCGCTCTTGCCGGCGTCGCCGTCGGACTCGGCCGGCGGCTCTTCCGCGCCGACGCCCTTCTTCGTCTTGATCTTGGCGACCAGCCCCTCGATGTCGTCGGGCAGATATTCCCGCAGCTTGTCGCCGGAGGCCTGCAGCACCGGCTTGGTGCGGGCGTTCTTGATCCACTCCGGCTGGCTCGCGTCCGGAACCAGCCAAGCATAGAACAGGAAGGCCACCACGGCGAGCAGCAAGCCGCGCGCCGCGCCGAAGAGGAAGCCCAGCGTGCGGTCCAGCGCGCCGATCTTGGAGTCGAGAATGACGTCCGAGAGCTTCACGGTGAACAAGGACACGACCACCAGCGTTGCGAAGAACACCACCGCCGCCGCCGCCAGCAGGGCGATATTATCCTTCGGCACATAGGGTTTCACATAAGGCACGAGCAATGGATGCAAGTAGTAGGCCGCCGCCGCGGCCGCCACCCAGGACAAAATGGCCAGCACCTCGCGCGTGAAGCCGCGCAGCAGCGCGAGCAGGCCCGAGACCAGCACCACTATGGTGACGGCGAGATCGAGATAGGACGGCATGTGCAAGGCCTCTCGTTTTTCATCTTCTCTAGAGCGCGGTCGCGCGCTCTAACGTGAATCCCTTGGGTCGCGCTCGGCGCTCGGGCCGCGCTCCGAAAGGCGCAGCTGAAGCTCGAGGCCGGCGCGTTCGTCATCGCCGTCGGAATCTCGGCGCAGAGTATAAGGGAGCGGCCCAAATTCGTCACGTCCCGGCGCGGGCGGCGCTGTTTGTCCACAAGCGCGCGCGATGCGCGCTACAAACCCCGCGATTGCGGCATTTGCGAGAAGGTGGCGCGGGAGGCGTGCGGAGGAAGCGGGGCGGCCGCCGCATGGGATCAGGCGGCGCGGCGAATCTCTCCCAGAGTCGAGGCGGCGATCATCAGCGCCATGCCGTGCAGGCGGGCCTCGTCGCGGCCCTGCCATCGGCGCAGGATCACGCGGAAGAGCTCGTCCATCACGGTCTCGTCTATGGCCTCGAGCGAGCGCTCTTCTATATTGGCGCGGCGGGCGAGCAGAACGAGATCGTTGCGGGCGTCGCGCGCCAATAGCGGCTCGCCCTCGAGCAGGCTGCGCCACATGCGGCAATGCTGCCGTCCCAGAGCGTCCCACATCTGTCGACGTCCTCGAAACCAGGCCTCATAGACACTGAATATTCGATCCGCGACTAATGGTTCACTCCAGCGGGCGATTTCTCTGCTCGTCTCCGCAAATTCCCGAGATTGCATTGGTCGGCCTCGTGGAAACTTGAAAAACGCGTGATTCGCTGAATGAAATCATTATTGCGCGTGGTTAATTTTCTGCAACCATCCCCGGCGGGCGCTGCACCGATTATTCTGCGTCTACGTCGTCATTCCTGTGATGTTTGTTGAGGTAGACAAGTAAAAACACCTATTTGTCAGGGCGTGACTACGTATTCTGAGAGGAGGGGAAAGAGGTTCACGCGGCCGCGCGGTCGTTCGAGCGCACGAAAAAACCTCTTCTGGCGGCTTCAGCTCTGCCGCTGTGGGCGTCCACGCTCGCGCGCGCCGACCGAATCTTTCGCAATATCGGCGACCAGCGCGGAGACATGGCCGCAATGCGACAAATCGACTCCCGACGCTTTGTCGTCTTCGCTCGTCTGCTGCGCCTGCGGCAGCACCGCGCGGCGAAAGCCGAGCTTGCCGGCTTCTTTGAGACGCGCGCCGGCGTGAATGACCGGCCGCACCGCGCCGGAGAGCGCAATCTCGCCGAAAAACAGCAGCTCGGCGGGCAAAGTGGCGCCGGTCAGCGAGGAGACGAGCGCCGCCGCAGCGGCGAGATCGGCGGCCGGCTCATCGGCGCGCAGCCCGCCGGCGACATTGAGATAGACGTCGTGCATGCCGAGCTTCAGCCCGGCATGGGCCTCCAGCACGGCGAGAATCATCGACAGCCGATTCGAATCGAAGCCGACGACGGCGCGGCGCGGCGTGCCGAGCGAGGTGGGCGCGACCAGCGCCTGAATCTCCACCAGCATGGGGCGCTGGCCTTCCATGCCGGCGAGCACGGCGGCGCCCGGAGCGGCGGCGTCGCGCCCGGCGAGAAACAGGGCGGAGGGGTTGGCGACCTCGGCGAGGCCGGCGCCGGTCATCTCGAAGACGCCGATCTCGCCGGTCGCGCCGAATCGGTTCTTGGAGGCGCGCAGCATGCGGAAGTGATGCGCGCTGTCGCCCTCGAAGGAGAGCACGGCGTCGACCATATGCTCGACGACGCGCGGGCCGGCCACCTGGCCGTCCTTGGTGACATGGCCGACGAGAATGACGGTGGAGCCGCTGAGCTTGGCGTGGCGCAGCAGCGCCTGGGCGCTGGCGCGCACCTGCGTCACCGTGCCGGGCGCCGAATCGGCTGCCTCCGTATGCATGGTCTGGATCGAATCGATGACGATCAGCGCCGCGCGCTTGCCGGCGGAGCAGGTGGCGAGAATATCCTCGACCTGCGTGGCGCCGGCGAGCTCGACCGGCGCGTCGGAAAGGCCGAGCCGCTCGGCGCGCAGCCGCACCTGCGCCGCGGCCTCTTCGCCCGAGATATAGATGACACGCTCGCCCCGCCGCGCCAGCGCCGCGCAGGCCTGGATCAGCAGCGTCGATTTGCCGATGCCCGGCTCGCCGCCGAGCAGCGCCACCGAGCCCGGCACGAAGCCGCCGCCGGTTACGCGGTCGAATTCTTCTATGCCCGTGGCGATGCGGGGGGCGGGGCTTGCGTCGCCGGCCAGCGCCTCCAGCGCGAAAGGCCGGCCGCGCCCGACGCGCGCCGTCGGACCGAAGCCGCCGCCGGCGCCGCCATTCTCCTCGACGATCGTGTTCCACTCGTTGCAGGATTCGCAGCGGCCTTGCCAGCGGTTCGTGACCGCTCCGCAACTCTGGCAGATGAAGCTCTGGCGGGCTTTAGCCATTACGCGCTTCGCCCTCTCTCGACATGCCCGGCAGAAGCGCCAGCGGCGCCAGAGCGGCGGCGGCGGCGCAGCCATAGGCGAAGCCTTGGCCGCTCGCCTCGGCCAGCGCGCCGAAGGCGACATTGCCGGCGATCACCGCCACGGCGTTGGCGAGGCCGAAGACGCCGAAGCCGGTGGCGCGCAAATGCGCCGGCGCGGCGCGGGCGATCAGCGCCGAAAAGGCCACATGCGCCAGTGCAATATGCAGACCCCAGAGCGCGATCCCGACGAAGACGAAGGAAAGGTCCTGCGACGCCGCGAGCGCGGCCTCCGAGATCGCCAGAGTCACGCTCGCGGCGACGAGCAGACGGCGCTCGCTCCAGCGATCGACGAGCTTGCCGGCCGGATAGGCGGCGATCATGGCGACGAAGGACATGGCCACCAACGTCAGCGGCGCGAAGGCGATGCGCAAGCCCGCGCCCGTCGCCCGCAGCACGAGAAAGGCTTCGCCCACGCGCGCGGCGGCGAGCAGGGCGCCGAATGTGAGCAGCAGCCAGAAGGCGCGCGGCAGATCGGAAAATCCGGCGAGCAGCGCCTTGCGCCCCGTGGCGGGCGGGCGCGTCTCCTCTGGCTCGTGAACGAAGACGGCGAGAACCAGCACGCAGATCAGCGCCGGCAGGCAGGCGATCCAAAAGACGAAGCGCGTGTCGTCATGCGTCGCCAGCATCAGGCCGATCGCCGCCAGCGGGCCGATGACCGCGCCGACCGTGTCGAGCGTCTGGCGCAGGCCATAGGCGGCGCCGCGCTGCTCCGGCGTGGTGACGTCTGCGATCAGCGCATCGCGCGGCGCGCCGCGCAATCCTTTGCCGACGCGGTCGAGCACGCGCGCCGCGATCACCTCCGCCGCGCCGCTGGCGAGCGGAAAGATCGGCTTCACCGCCGCGGCGAGGCCGTAGCCGAAGAGCGCCAGCCCTTTGCGGCGGCCGATCATGTCCGAGACGCGGCCGGAGACGACCTTGACGGCGAGGGCCGTCGCTTCCGCCGCGCCTTCGATCCAGCCGATCTCGGCGATGGCGACGCCGAGCGTTCCGGCGAGATAGACCGGCAGCAGCGCATGGATCATCTCGGAGGAGAAATCCATGAACAGCGAGGTGACGCCCAGCGCCCAGACAGCGGTGGGCATGGACGCTCGCTCGACCGTCTGCGCAGAGTCTCTGGCTCGCTCGCTCATGGCGCGCTTCTACGTCGCGGATCGATGGCTCGGCAAGCGAAACGATCCGGCGTCGCTCGACGAGAAGCGCTAATCCTCTGCGTCGTGACGCCCATTGATGCGACCACGCAGCACATTGGACGCTTTGAACATCACGACGCGGCGCGCGGTGATCGGCGCCGAGGCGCCCGTCTTCGGATTGCGCCCGACACGCTCGCCCTTGGAGCGAATATGAAAGGAGCCGAAGGAGGAGAGCTTCACATCCTCGCCGGAGACGATGGCGTTGAAAATCTCCGACAGCACGGCTTCGACGAACTCGCCGGACTCGGCGCGCGAGAGGCCGATGCGGCGATGTACGGCGTCCGCGAGATCGGCGCGCGTCACCGTGTGATGTCCCTGTGAGGTTGGAATCTCGGAAATGACGTTTTCGTCCCGGGAAAGGTCTTCGATTGCCGGCGGGGTTTTTTCTGAAACATTTTGCGACATGATCGGCCTTATCGATTCAAAACGAAACTAACATCGTCGAGCTCGACTTCTTTTTCTGGCTTGTGACAACTCTCGCGCGAGGCGGGTTCGTCGCGGACGATCGCAACTGGGCGCCGCAGGTCCCGTTCGCGAGGAGCGAAAAACTCAATTTGATTATTTTTCAGAAACTACGACGAAAATCAAGCGCAGGTTGCAGTTTCACGACCGGGATTTCGTGGCGCCTCACCAGCGGATGAGCGCAGAGCCCCATGTGAATCCGCCGCCGACCGCTTCGAGCATCACGAGATCGTCACGCTTGATGCGTCCGTCGTCGCGCGCGACCGACAGAGCGAGCGGAATGGAGGCGGCCGAGGTGTTGCCGTGCAAATGCACTGTGGCGACGACCTTTTCCGGCGCGATTCCGAGCTTCGTCGCCGACATGTCGATGATGCGGCGATTGGCCTGATGCGGCACGAACCAGGAGAGATCGGCGGCCGTGAAGCCGGTCGCAGCAAAAGCGTCGGTAACGACATCCGTCACCATGCCGACGGCGAAGCGGAACACTTCCTTGCCTTCCATGCGCAAATGGCCGACCGTTCCGGTCGAGGAGGGGCCGCCGTCGACATGCAATTTGGCGCGATGGCGTCCGTCCGAGCGCAAATGCGTGGTCAATATGCCGCGCTCGGCGAGCGAGCCTTCGCTCTCGCGCGCCTCGAGCACGATGGCGCCGGCGCCGTCGCCGAACAGCACGCAGGTGGTGCGATCGTTCCAGTCGAGAATGCGCGAGAATGTCTCCGCGCCGATCACGAGCGCGCGCTTGTGCGAGCCGGAGCGAAGAAACTTCTCCGCCGTCGTCAGAGCGTAGACGAAACCCGAGCACACGGCCTGAAGATCGAAGGCGGCGCCGTGCGTCATGCCGAGCGCGGCCTGAATCTGCGTCGCCGTGGAGGGAAAAGTATAGTCGGGCGTCGATGTGCCGACGATGACGAGATCGATATCCTCCGGGCCGAGGCCGGCGTCGGCCAGCGCGGCGCGCGCTGCTTTCTCGCCGAGCATGGAGGTGGTCTCGCCGGGCGCGGCGATGTGACGCTCCTTAATGCCGGTGCGCTGGGTGATCCATTCGTCGCTGGTGTCGACCTTGGCGGCGAGCTCCTCATTGGTGAGGATGCGGCTCGGCAGATAGCTGCCGAGGCCGACGACGACAGAGCGCAGAGGGCGCGGGATAAGAGTCACTGAGCGGCTTCCTGGTCGTCGCGGCGGCTCGAGGCCAGCATGTCGCGGATCTTGGAGAGCAGGCCTTGATGCGCCATCTCATAGCCGATCTCGACCGCGCGGGCGAAGGCCAGCGCATCGGCGCCGCCATGGCTCTTGATGACGATCCCCTCGAGGCCGAGAAACACGCCGCCATTGATGTTGCGAACGTCGATCTTGTCGCGCAGCTCGCGAAAGGCGCCGCGCGCCAGCAGATAGCCGATCTTGGCGAGCCAGCTGCGGCCGATCGCCTCGCGCAGATAATTGGTGATCTGAGTCGCCGTGCCTTCGGCGGTCTTCAGCGCGATATTGCCGGAGAAGCCCTCCACCACGACGACGTCGACGACGCCCTTGCCGATCTCGTCGCCCTCGACGAAGCCGTGATAGTCGAGATCGGGAAGCTCTGCCTCCTTCAGTAGGCGCGAGGCGGTCTTGACCTCCTCGACGCCCTTGATCTCCTCGACGCCGACATTGAGCAGGCCGACGCTCGGCCGCTCTATGTCGAAGAGCGAGCGCGCCATAGCCGCGCCCATGACGGCGAGATCGACGAGATGGCGGGCGTCCGCGCCGATGGAGGCGCCGACGTCGAGCACGATGGAATAGCCGCGCGCCGTCGGCGCCGGCCATAGGCAGGCGAGCGCCGGACGCTCGATCTTGGCCATTGTGCGCAGGCAGACCTTGGCCATGGCCATCAGCGCGCCCGTGTTGCCGGCGGAGATGGCGACATCGGCTTCGCCCTTCTTCACCGCCTCGATCGCCTGCCACATGGAGGAGACGCGGCGGCCGGAGCGCAGCGCCTGGCTCGGCTTGTCGTCCATGCGGACGGCGACATCGCAGTGACGGACGGTCGCGACATGGGCGAGGCGCGGATGCGCGGCCAGCTCGGCGCGAATCTGCCCTTCGTCGCCGAACAGCAGGAAGCTGCTGTCGGGATGACGATCGTGAGCGATGGCGGCGCCGGCGATGGTGACTTTCGGACCATGATCGCCGCCCATGGCGTCCAACGCTATGCGAATGGGCTGCGCCATTCTGCCTCGTCTCCCGAGCTGAATACGAATTGCGAATGTCCGCGCGGCCCGCAACGCTCCGCCCCACGGGGCCGCCGGACGCGCGAAAGATGCGGCGAAGCGAAGCCGCTATGGCTCGCTTTTGCCCTCGGTTCCGAGCGATTTCTCGTCAGGGACCGGGCTCGCCGCCGGCCCAAGGCGCCAGCGGCTGACGAATTGCCATTTGCGCGGCGCCAGCGCAAGAGCAATTCCTGCCGTCGCTCCAGCTTCCCACGAGCGAGCCGGTCACGGCGCATCGTCGCATGTCGCCGAATCTACAGGCTCTCCGTCACGCTCTTGCAAAGCCGGGCTCAGTTTCTGCGTCCCTTGCCGAGCGCGTCGCGCAGGCCGGCGAAGGGAGAGACTTTCGCCGGCGGCTTCTCTTCCTCCGCCTTCTCTTCGGGCGGAGTGAAGAGCGCGCCCGGCTTGCGCGGATAGGGATCGAGCGCCAGCGCCAGAAATTCCGCGACGATAGCGCCGAGATCGATTCGCCCATCGACGAGCGGATCGGGCGCATCCTCGTCGAGATCGGCGATGTGCCGGCTCGCTCTCGGCTCTTTCGGCTCCTCCGGCTCGGCCTCGCGCCGGCGCCGGGACATGCGTTCCGTCGGGGGCGGGGCGGCCGGGGCGGCTTCCGGCGCGAAGGACAGGTCGATGGGCTCGACGACGCGGGAGTCGAATTCCTCGAGCGTCACCACGCAGGTTTGGCGAATGTCGGCGATGAACTCGCCGACGACGCGCAGGCCGCCGCGGCCCGCGCGCGTCACTTTCAGCTTCGCCTCGAGGCGGCTCAGCGCGGCGAGATCGTCCGCCTCGGCGAGGGCCGCGCGCTCGGAGGCGTCGGCGGAAATGGTCAGCTCCAGCCCGTCCTCGGGAATATCGACGGCGGCGATCGGGCGTGAGAATGGGGTTTCGGGCAATTGCAGATCGTCGCTCATTCGCCGCTCCTTCTCCTCGGACGTCGCCGCCTCGGCCGACAATATGAAATATAGATGGGCGCCGCGCCCATTGGTCGAAGCTTCGCCATTTTCCGGCCATTGATACGGTCGAAGAGGCGCCGACGCCAGCCCGAGGGTTGCGCCGGAGGCGTCGCTGCTTGCTTTCGCGCAGAGCGAGAGTTAGGCAAGCTCGAACATTGTCGCGATAGAGGTCGGCCTCGGGAGAGGCGCAGCGCGGAGAGAAAAATGCGGTCTCGGGTTTCGCTCGTCGTCTTCTCGCGGCAGGCCCGCCGCCTCGCCGCCCTCGCGCTGCTGGCCACGCCGCTCGCCGGGTGCCTCGGCTATGACGGCGTCATCAATCGCGGCGCCGTCATCGAGGAGCGCAAGGTCGCGCAGGTGAAGGTGGGCCTGCCGGCTCCGCAAGTGCTGGCTCTGCTCGGCACGCCTTCGACGACATCGACGATCGGCGGCGACGCCTGGTACTATTTCAGCCAGCGCATCGAGCGCGAGCTCGCCTTCCTCCCGCCCGAGGTCGCCGACCAGCACATTCTCGCGGTCTATTTCGATAAAGGGAAAAAGGTCCAGCGCATCGCCGATTATGGGTTGAAGGACGGCAAGGTCGTCGATTTCGTCAGCCGCACGACGCCCACGGCCGGGGCCGAGTTCAATTTCATCCGCAATATGCTGTCGAAGCTGACCAGCTTCTGACGATTCGGAAAAAATCCTAGCTTTTTCAATCGCAAGCGTGGCTGTGTCGATTCGGCGCAAATGTGGCGGGCGAATCGGCCGGCCGCCTCCGTACGTAGCCGATCGCTTCATTTTTAAGGGTTTGTGGGAACTACGGCCCCGCCCGAATGTGACGCGCGCGTGACGCGCGCAGTCGATTTTTCGCCCCTCGCGGTTGCTAGCCTCTGTCTCGTCCAAACAACAGCGAGGAATGAAACAGAGTGTCTTTCGAAGCGATAGCTCCTGCCGTTCGCGGCGAAGCGTCGGCGCCGAAATGGTCGCGCTTTCTGCCCGTGTTCGACCGCGCAGACGCGGACCGCCCCCTCGCGGGGGCCGACGGATCCGTTCACATGCTCCTTCGCGCTTTCGCCATAGCGACGGCTCTCGCCTTCGCCCTGGTGGCCGCGTTGCTCTCGATGCCGGATGGCTGGGGCCGGTTCAGACTGTCGGAGGCCTCGCGCGCCGGCGCGCGCAGCCGCCCGGCGCCGCCGCCCTTGTTCTTTCTGACCAATCGCGGCCTCACCGATCAGCCGCTCGACGCCGACGCCGCCGAAGCGATGGGCGAGGCGGTGAAGGCCTGGTCCGGCGCCGCCGACGTCGCCAATGAGGCGCAGGCGAGCCTCTCCGGCGCCGCCCCGGCGGTGCTGCAATTCGGCCCGGTGCGCGTCGCCCGCGCCATTGTCGAGCATGTGGTGCAGGCGGCCAAGACCACTGGCTCCGATCCGGCCATGCTGATGGCGATCGCCGACAAGGAGTCGAGCTTCGCGCCCAAGGCCAAGGCCAGCACCTCCTCGGCGAGCGGGCTGTTCCAGTTCATCGATTCGACCTGGCTGAAGGCCGTGCGCATGTTCGGCCGCAGTCATGGCCAGGAGGCCGCGGCGGAGGCGATCGGCGGCGACTATCGCGTCGCGCCGCAGAAGCGCTCCGAGATTCTGGCCATGCGCAACGACCCCTATCTCTCCGCGGTCTTCGCCGCCGAGATGCTGAAGCATGACGGCGAGCGCATCGCCGAGCGAATCGGCCGTCCGCTGACCGTGGGCGAGACCTATCTCATCCACTTCCTGGGGCCGGACGACGCCGCCCGCTTCATGGCGAAGGTGGAGGAGGCGCCCAACACCCCGGCCGCCAAGCTGCTGCCGCGGCCCGCCCGCGCCAATAAGCCGATCTTCTTCGCCCGCCAGGGCAAGAAGATGAAGCCGAAGTCGGTGAGCGAGGTTCACGAAGCCTTCGAGGCGATGATGGGCCAGCGCTCCAATCGCTACAAGGGCGTGGAGCAGCAGCTGCCGGGCGGGGCGCTCGCCTATACGGAGTGAGATTCGTCCGCAGAAAATGAGAAAGGCGGCCCCAGCGGCCGCCTTTTTCGTTTGTCTCGGCCGCGTTCAGGCGGTCGAAGCCGTCACTTGTTCCAGCGTTCGGCGGCGGCATCGTCCTTGGCCTTGGCCTCGACCCAGTCGCCGACGCTGCCGTCCGCGCGATGCTCCTTCTTCCAGAAGGGGGCTCTGGTCTTCAGATAATCCATCAGAAATTCCGCTGCGGCGAATGCCTCGCCGCGATGGCGCGCGGCCGTGACGACGAGCACGATTCTCTCGCCCGGCAAAATGCGCCCGTGGCGATGGATGACGGTAAGCGCAGATAGCGGCCAGCGGGCGAGCGCCTCCTCGGCGACGCGGGCGATCTCCGCCTCGGCCATGCCGGGATAATGCTCGAGCTCCAGCGCCGCGAGCGTCCCGTCCTCGTCGCGGCACAGGCCGGTGAAGGAGACGATCGCGCCAATGTCGCGGCGGCCGTCCTCGATCAGCGCGGCTTCATGAGCCGGATCGAATGGGGCGGATTGGATGCGGATGGTGGGCATAGCAAATAGCCGGAGGGGGAGTCAGGGAAGACCGGCGAAGAACTCGACCGATCGCTTCATGCAGAGCGCGGCGGCGGCGGCGTCATAGTCTGGGAGATCGCGGTCCAAAAAGTAATGTCCGACATTGTCGTAGCGATACAATTGCAGAGCCGCGTTTTCCGCCGCTTTCGCCCATTGCGCGAAGAAGCTCTCGTCGTCGAAAGGGTCCGGCCGAGCGATATGGGCCGAGACCGGAAGACCGCATCTCGGCGGCTTCATCCATGGCGCCGTTCCCGCAATGAGCAGCGCTCCGGGCATATGGGGACGGCTTTTCCAGACGCGGCCGACTAGAAACGCTCCGAAAGATATCCCGGCCAAAACAGCGTCCGCCGGCGCGTCCTCGAGCGCTCTTTCTGCTCTTTCGAGGATGAGCGCGTCGCCGATTTCGTCCTTTATCCGGAATCCGTCCTCATAGCTTTTCGCTACGCGTCCGGCGAAGAGATCGGGAAGAATGACGGACAGCCCCTCGCGCTCGAAGGCGTCGGCGATCTCGCGCTCCGCATGTCGGAGGCCGAGAATGGAATGAAAAAGCACGACGCTCTTTTTGACGGACATCCCGATTCTCCGCCCGCTGTCACGGGCTGTGGCGCGAGAAATTGCGCTGGGTCGAAGACCGGCGGCGCGCTCGCTCGTCGAGCGGCAAATCTCTCACCCTCCGGTCATCGGCGGGAAAAAGGCGATCTCGCGCGCTCCGGCGATCGGCGTCTCATGGCGTACATGGGCCTTGTCGATCGCCGTGCGAATGACGGCGGCGTTCTCGAAAGCCAGAGCATAGGCCTCGTCGCGCGACTTCAGCCAGGCGATCAGCTCGCCGACGGTCGCCACCTCCGGGGGAGGGGAGAGCTCTTCCTCGGCGCGGCCGATTCGCTCGCGCACCCAGGCGAAATAGAGAGCCTTCATCGCGCCTCATCCGTTCCGAAATGCGCCCAGCCGGCTCTCATATAGTCATAGCCGGTATAGAGCGTCAGCAGCGCGGCGATCCACAGCAGCACGCTGCCGATGTTCACCGTGCCGGGCAGCACCAACTCGCCGGCCGGGCCGGCGATGAAGAAGCCGAGCGCGAAGAGCTGCAGCGTCGTCTTCCATTTGGCGATGGCGCTGACCGGCAGCGGCACTTTCAGCTCGGCGAGATATTCGCGCAGGCCGGAGACCAGAATCTCACGGCACAGGATGATGAGCGCCGCCCAAATGGTGACGCCGGAGATGGTCTGATCGGCGACCACCATCAGCAGAGTGGCGGCGACGAGCAGCTTGTCGGCTATGGGGTCGAGCATGGCGCCGAGCGTCGATTGCTGCGCCCAGGCGCGGGCGAGATAGCCGTCGAAGAAATCGGTGATGGCGGCTGCGGTGAAGACGCCGAGCGCCGTCCAGCGCATCCAATGCTCGTCCGGCCATTGCAGCAGGCCCGCGACCACGGGTACGGCGACGAGCCGGCCATAGGTCAGAATATTGGGCAGGGAGAGCGCGCGCCCGTGGCGCGGCGGAATGGCCGTCGATGTCATGCCGCGAAGGAACATGGCGAGCGCCTCCCTTGTCAATAGAAGAGACGGGCGCCTCGCCGCCGCCGCGCGCCTCCACAGCCGGTCCGATCTCCCGCGCGGCGACGGGAAGCTTCGGCAAAACCGGCATTTTGCCGCTCGGCGCGGGTCGGCGGGAGCATCGCCGAGCCGCGCACAAATTTTAGACGTTAGCCGTTTCAGCCGCGCTGGAAATGGTCGAAGACGAGCCGCGCCGTCGCCTTGTTGACGCCCGGCACATTCTCGAGGTCGCAGAGCGCGGCTCCGGCCACCGCCTTGGCTGTGCCGAAGGCGAGCAGCAGCGCCCTTTTTCGCGCCGGCCCCACGCCCGCGATCTCGTCCAGCGGGTTCTTGGCGAATTCCTTCTTGCGCCGCGCGCGATGCGTGCCGATGGCGAAGCGATGCGCCTCGTCGCGCAGGCGCTGGACGAAATAGAGCGCGGGATCATGCGGCGGCAGGCGGAAGGGCTCGCGGCCCTCGACGAAAAACATCTCGCGGCCGGCGTTGCGGTCGGCGCCCTTGGCGATGGAGGCGATGGTCACGCCCTCGAGGCCGATCTCCGTCGCCACCGCGCGGGCGGCGTCGAATTGTCCGCGGCCGCCGTCGATGATCACGAGATCGGGCTTGGACGGAAACGCGTCCGGCGCCTCTTCCTCCGGCTTTTCCGCGTCCTTCGCGATGCGGGCGAAGCGGCGCGCCAGCACTTCCCGCATCATGCCGTAATCGTCGCCGGGCGTGATCTCGGCGCTCTTTATGTTGAAGGTGCGGTAATGCGTCTTCATGAAGCCGGTCGGCCCGGCGACGATCATCGCGCCTATGGCCTGCTGGCCGCCCGTATGGGAATTGTCATAGACCTCGACGCGGCGCGGCGGTTTCTCCATGCCGAACATCTCGCCGAGGGCGATGAGCAGCTTCTCCTGGCTCGCGTCCTCGGTGAGCTTGCGCGTCAGCGTCTGCTTGGCGTTGGTTTGCGCATGCTCGACCAGCTCGCGCTTCTCGCCGCGCTGGGGCGTCGCGATCTCCACCTTGCGGCCGAGCTTGTCCGACAGCGCTTCCGTCAGCAGCTCGCGATCCTCGATCGCATGGGAGAGCAGCACCAGAGGCGCCGGCGGATGCTCGCCATAGAATTGCGCGAGGAAGGAGCCGAGCACCTCTTCTTCCGAAAGGCTCTGATCGGCGCGCGGGAAATAGGCGCGGTCGCCCCAATTCTGAAAAGCGCGGAAGAAAAACGCCTCGATGCAGAAGCGCCCCGCCTCCTTGGCGATGGCGAAGACGTCCGCCTCCTCGACGCTGCGCGGATTGACCCCTTGCGTGCCTTGAATGAGCGATAGCGCGGAGATGCGGTCGCGTAGCCGCGCGGCGCGCTCGAACTCGAGCTTCTCGGCCGCCGCGGTCATCTCGGTCGCGAGCTGCTCGCGCACGGAGCGGCTCTTGCCGGTGAGAAAGTCATGCGCCTCCTGCACCAGCACGGAATAATCCTCGATCGAGATTTCGCCCGTGCAAGGGCCGGCGCAGCGCTTGATCTGATAGAGCAGGCAGGGCCGCGTGCGATTCTCGTAGAAGGAATCGGTGCAGGAGCGCAGCAGAAACGCCCGCTGCAGCGCATTGAGCGCGCGCCCCACCGCGCCGGCGTTGGCGAAGGGGCCGAAATAATCGCCCTTGCGCGAGCGCGCGCCGCGATGCTTGGCGATCTGCGGCGCATCATGATCGCGCGCGATGAGAATATAGGGAAAGCTCTTGTCGTCGCGCATCAGCACGTTGAAGCGCGGCTTCATCTGCTTGATGAGATTGGTCTCGAGCAGCAGCGCCTCGGTCTCGGTCTCGACCGAGATGAACATCATAGAGGCGGTGGCCGAGATCATGCGCGCGATGCGGTTCACATGGCCGGCGAGGCGCGTGTAGCTCGCTATGCGCTTGCGGACATTCTTGGCCTTGCCGACATAGAGAACCTCGCCATTCTCGGCGATCATGCGATAGACGCCCGGCCCGTTGGGCGCGTTCTTCCAATAAGATTTGATGACCGAGACGCCGCGTTTGACGCTCTCCGGCGTGTCGGCCGCGAGCTCGGGCGGAGCGGCGCCTTCGGCCTCCTCCGCGAGGTCCTCTTCCTCATCGAGGGTTTCGGGAAGGTCGGGCGTATCGCTCATGCGGCGAGATTTATGCCCGGCGCGCGCGAATGGGAAGAGCGCATGACGAGGCCGTGGGCTGTGGCGCGCGCCGGCCTATTTCTCCTCGCATAGGGAGGAGGCCACATGCCCAAAGGCCATGCGCCACGCCTGATCTTCTGGGTCGCGGTTCTGCTGTTCGCTCTCGCGGCGGCGCTGTCGCTCTTTTATTACCTGTCGCCGCGAGCGACCTTGCGCATCACCACCGGCCCGGCGACGTCGCCGTCCCAGCGCGCCATCTCCACCTTCATTCATGTCGTGTCCGGGACGCATCCTTTCCTCCGCGTCGAGGAGGTCCCGGTCGCCGATCTTGCCGCCAGCTCCAAGGCGCTCGAGGACCGTAAGGTCAATCTCGCCATTGTGCGCACCGATGTCGCGGCGCCCTCCAATGGCCAGACCATCGCCATTCTGCGCCGCGACGTGGTGGCGATCGTGCTGCCGCATGGCTCGCCGATCAAGGACGCCGCCGGCCTCGCCCGCAAGACCATCGCCGTGCCGGAGGGCGCGTTGCAGACGGAAAATCAGCATGCGCTCGATGAAATCCTCGCCTATTTCGACGTTCCGGCGGCGAGCGTGAGGCGCCTCGTCCTGCCGCTCGCCGAGATCGGCCCGGCCCTGCGCGTGGGCCGCGCGGCGGCGGCGCTGGCGGTCGGGCCGATTGGGCCGGGGCAGGCGGTCGATGTCGTCGCCTCCATCGCCAAGGCGATGAAGAGCCCGCCCCAGCTCCTGGCGATGGATCAGGCGGACGCGCTGGTGAAGCGATTTCCGGGCTTCGAATCTGTGGATATCCCCGAAGGCGCCTTCAAGGCGCACCCGCCCGTGCCCGACGATACGGTGAAGGGCCTCGCCGTCACCTATCGGCTGGTCGCGCCTTTCTCCATGCTCAATGTCGTGGCGGGCGCGATTGGCCGCTCCATTTTCAAGACCAAGGCCAAGCTCGCCGCCCTGTCGCCGGGCGGCGCGCAGATCGAGGCGCCGGATCTCGATTCGCAGAATCCGCTGCTGCCGGTCCATCCCGGCGTCGCCGCCTATCTCGCGAGCGGCGATCAGAGCTTTTTCGATTCGCTCCAGCAATATTTCTACATTATCGGCATTCCGCTGAGCCTTTTGGGCTCGCTCGTCGCCGTGCTGCTCGGCCTATGGAACAATCGGCGGCTCGTGCAGGATCAAAATCGCGTCTTTCGCCTGCTGACCCTCGCCGACGAGGCGCTGACCGCCGACAGCGCCGGTCTCGAGCGAATCGAGACGGAGTTTCGCGCGCTCGTCGCCGAATGCGTCAACAAGCTCGCCGATGGCGAGACGGCGGCGGATCAATATCCCGTGTCCTCGCTGGCCATAGACCATGCGCGGCGCTCGATCGAATGGCGGAAGACCCAGCTCCGCGCGACGCCGGAAGCCTTGCAGTCGACACGAATTGCGTAATACTCGGAGCTGTTTTTACTCGTTCGCCGATGGGCCTCGATGCATGCGCGGAAGCCGCGCCGCGAGGAAATTCGACCGTCGTCGCTTTTCGAAGAGGAGTCGTCATGGCCCAGTCATGGTTGCGTCCCGGGCAGCTGCTGAGTTTCGGATGCCGAGGCTCGGAGGTCTCGCACGCCCAGCATTATCTCAACGCCGCTCCTCCCTCATTGCTCGATGGTCTCGCTGTCGATGGAGTTTTCGGACCGCTGACCAAGGGCCGCGTCATCGAGTTTCAGCGGAGCAGGGGCTTGATCGCCGATGGCGTCATCGGCCCGCATACCGCTCCGGCCTTGGCGCTGACCTTGGGAGAAATCGACGAGGCGATCAAAGACATGCGGAAGATGTTGGAGCTGGCCGGCGTCGAAAATCGCCAATTGAACGAATTCGATCGCAGAATCGCGAAATATGTCGGTGATCTGGTTCCCGTCACAGGCGGCGCGGTGGTGGCGATCCCTGTTATCCTCATATTGATCATTCTGATGTACGTGGCGCTGGTCGCGATGCTGAACGCCAACCCACGCGCGCGGCAAGACTTCGATCGTTTCATGAACCGTAAGGTCGACGAATTGCGCGAGGCGCTGAATCTTCCCTCACCCGGGCAAGTGCTGCAGCGCGTTATCGAAAATATACGTGAGATGGTGACGGAGTTCATCAAGCGGCTCGCGCAGGAGCGCGCCAAATGCAACCCGACCCCCGAGAAAATGACGAAATGCTCGAAGGAGAGCATGGCGGTCGCCGTGGCGACGCAAAACCTCATCCATAAGCTCGGCCAGCTGACCTTCGTCGGGTCGAGAGGGTTCAGGCTGGAGGATCTGGTCAAGGGCATTCTGGCGTCTTGCGGGGCCTTGATCGCCGCCTATGCGGAGCTCGGCAAATGTCTCGATTGCGAGTTCATCAAGTTTCTATGATGGGGTGATCGGCGCGGCGCGCCTGCCGCGCGAGGTTCGCCGGAGGATTTGGATCATGCCTCACGCATCCCGAAGCTTCACCTGCGCCTGCGGGCGCGTGCGCTGCGAGGCGGTCGGCGAGCCGATCGTCAGCGCCGTCTGCTATTGCTCCGATTGCCAGGAGGGCGGCCGCAGGATCGAGGCGCTTCCCCATGCGCATCTCCTGCGCGATCCCGACGGCGGCACGCCTTATCTCACCTATCGCGACGACCGTTTTCGCTGCGTCGCGGGCGAGGAGCTGCTCGAGGATCACAGGCTGAAGCCCGATTCGCCGACCCGAAGGGTGGTCGCCTCCTGCTGCAGCACGGGCATGTTCCTGAAATTCGACCCCGGCTTCTGGGTCTCCACCTATCGGCTGCGCTTTGCCGGCGATCTTCCGCCGATCGAGATGCGGACCAAGGTCGCGCGCCGCCGCTCGGCGCTGCCGCTGCCGCAGGACGCGCCGAGCTTTCGCGGCTTTCCGCTGCGGCTCATCGGCCGGCTGATCGCGGCGCGGCTGGCCATGGCGCTCGGGCGGTAGGCGGAAACGCAGCCTTGGGCGTGAAACCATTGCCGATCCGCGCTATGTTGTCCGGGGGGAGGCGCGTCGCAGCGGCGGGGCGCGAAAAAATTGGGGATAGCTCGGTGATCGAGGACCAGCGCGAAGCGTCCGGCCGGCGGCGGCTGAACGCGACACTCATCGACTTGATCATCCGGCTGGGCGCGCTGGGCGCGCTCGCCTATTGGTCCTTTCTGCTGGTGCGGCCCTTCGTCACCATCGTGACCTGGAGCGCCATTCTCGCTGTGGCGCTCTATCCCGTCTTCGAATGGATGACCGCATGGCTCGGCGGACGCCGGCGGCTGGCGGCGACGATCATCACCTTTCTCGGCCTGCTCTTCGTCATCGGGCCGGCGACTTGGCTCGGTCTCGGCGTCGTCGATGGGCTGCGCTCCCTCGCCGATCGAATCGACGCTGGCGGCGTCTGGGTGCCGCCGCCGCCCGAGACCTTGCGCAGCTGGCCCTTCATCGGCGCATCGGCCTATGAATTCTGGGAGCTCGCCTCCACCAATCTGCGCAGCGCGCTCGCGCAGGCGCTGCCGCAGCTCAAGCCCTATGGCGAGATCGCGCTGGACGCGACCAAGAACGCCGGCGCCGGCGTGTTCAAATTTCTGATTTCGGTCATCATCGCCGGCT
Source organism: Methylosinus sp. PW1 (assembly GCF_000745215.1). Taxonomy (NCBI): domain Bacteria; kingdom Pseudomonadati; phylum Pseudomonadota; class Alphaproteobacteria; order Hyphomicrobiales; family Methylocystaceae; genus Methylosinus; species Methylosinus sp. PW1. Next base: position 726,259 of record NZ_JQNK01000009.1, on the reverse strand, counting down.
TTCTGTTCGCGCCCGGACCGGCGCTGGTGCGCGCGATCAAGACCGCGGTGACGCGCATCGATTCGAAACGCGCCGAGCATTTCGTCGAGCTCGCCGGCTCGACGATCCGCACCGTCTCGCGCGGCGTCATCGGCGTGTCGCTGCTGCAGGCGGCGATCGGCGGCCTCGGCCTGCAGCTCGCCGGCGCGCCCGGCGCGAGCCTGCTGACCCTGTGCATATTGGTGCTCGCCATCGTCCAGATCGGGCCGCTGATGGTGGTGGTGCCCACCATCATCTGGGCCTGGACGGAGATGCACACGCTGCCGGCTCTGCTCTTCTCCTGCTGCATGTTGACGGTGACGCTGGTCGATAATGTGCTGAAGCCCATCGTCATCGCGCGCGGGCTCACGACGCCGCTGCTGGTCATTATCGTCGGCGTCATCGGCGGCGTGCTGGTGCATGGAATCATTGGTCTTTTCGTCGGTCCGGTGGTGCTCGCCGTCGCCTGGGAGCTGCTCAGCGCCTGGGCGGGGGACGGCAAGGGCGGCGCCCTCGTCGCGACGCCGGCGGAGGACGCTCCCGAGCCGCGCGTGATCGAGCCGCCCGCCGCCGGCTCGATCGTCCACGCCCCGGAGCGCTGAAGCGCGCGACGGAGCGAAAGGCAAGGTTCACAAATCAGCCGTACTCGATTAGGGTCCGGCGCGGATTTGCGCGTCCCGGCTTCGATCCCATATTGATGAGCGCCCGCTTCGCAAGCGGGCCTTTCGCTATCCGAGGTCCGCCGCGGCCTCTGAAGAAGGAACCACATGGCCAAGGAAGAACTGTTGGAGTTTCCCGGAGTCGTCACCGAGCTGCTGCCCAGCGCGATGTTTCGGGTCAAGCTCGAGAACGAGCACGAGATCATCGCCCATACGGCCGGAAAGATGCGTAAAAACCGCATCCGCGTGCTCACCGGGGACAAGGTTCTCGTGGAGATGACGCCCTATGACCTCACCAAAGGGCGGATTACCTATCGTTTCAAATAATTTCGATTTATGGCGGAGCCGATCGTCTTGACGTCCCACCCGACCGATACGCGGCCCAAGCTGGTGCTGGCCTCGGCCTCGCCCCGCAGGCTCGAGCTGCTCCAGCAGATCGGCCTCGACGCCGACGCGCTGTTGCCGACCGACATAGACGAGACTCCGCAGCGCAATGAGCTGCCGCGCAGCCTCGCCCAGCGTCTCGCCGGCGAGAAGGCTGCGGCGGCCATAAAGACAAGGGCCTATCAGCCCCAGCTCGAGGGCAGCTATGTGCTCGCGGCCGACACTGTGGTGGCGGTCGGCCGGCGTATTCTGCCCAAATGCGAGGACATAGAGCAGGCCGAGGATTGCCTGCGCCTGCTCTCGGGCCGCCAGCACCGGGTTTTTACCGGCGTCACTCTGATCACCCCGCGCGGGGCCGAGCGCCGCCGCCTGGTCGAATCGCGTCTGCGCTTCAAGCGCCTCTCCTCGACCGAGATCGACGCCTATCTCGCTTCCGGCGAATGGCGCGGCAAGGCCGGCGGCTATGCGATTCAGGGACTCGCGGGCGCTTTCGCGGTGCGGCTCATCGGCTCTTATTCGGCCGTCGTCGGCCTGCCGCTCTATGAGACCGCCGCTCTGCTGGCCGGCGAGGGCTATCCGGTGCTGGCGCCCTGGTTCGAGCGGGCGTGAGCGCTCACCCGCCGATATAGACCCGCTCATAGCGCCGGCCGAGCCGGGTTAAAATCTCATAGCCGATGGTCCCGCAGCGCAGCGCCAGCTCGTCGACCCCGATCGTCTCGCCCAAAAGCTCCGCCGTCTGGCCGCGATAGACGGCGCCTTCGGGGACGTCGGTCACATCCAGCATGACGAAATCCATCGACACGCGGCCGACGATCGGGCAGCGCCGCCCGGCGACGATCGCCTCCGGGGCGGGCCGGCCCGGGCCGGCGACGGCGGCCGGAAAGCCGTCGCCATAGCCGAGGCCGAGCGTCGCCAGCCGTGTCGGCCGCGTCGCCGTCCACACGCCGTCATAGCCGACGCTCTCGCCGGCCTCGATCCAGCGCGTCGCCAGAATCGGGGCCTCGAGCCGGGCGACGGTTCGCATCGGATTGGGCGCCGCCGGCGTCGGATTGCCGCCATAGAGCGCATAGCCGGGGCGTAGCAGATCGTAATGCGGCTTCTGCTCCAGGAAGATTCCCGAGGAATTGCTGAGCGAGGCCGGCACGCCGGGGAAGGCGCGCCGTGCCGTCTCGAAAGCGGCGATCTGCCCCGCATTGCGCGGGTCCTCGGCCCATTGCGCGCAGACGAAATGGCTCATCGTCAGCGTGAGATCTATATCCTGCGCCGCCGTGGCCGCGGCCTCGGCGTCGCGCAGCGAAAGTCCCAGCCGATTCATGCCGGTGTCGAATTGCAGCGCTGCCGGCAGGCGGCGGCCGATGGAGCGGCCGAACGCCGCCCAATCGCGGATTTCCTCGAGCGAGGCCAGAACCGGGCGCAGCCGCCCGGCGGCGAGCGCGCGGGCGCCGCCGGGCGGCAATCCCTCGAGCACATAGACAATGGCGCGCGGGGCGACGGCGCGAATGCGCTCGCCTTCCCCGGCGGTGGCGACGAAAAAACTGCGGCAGCCGGCGGCGGCGAGCGCCCGCACGGCGGGCTCGGCGCCGAGGCCATAGGCGTCGGCCTTGACCACGGCCGCGCATTCGCTCTCGCTCGCGCAAGCGGCGAGCCGACGCCAATTGGCGACGAGGGCGGCAAGGTCGATGGTGAGCGTCGCCCCCGCGCGCGCCTCGGCGGGGGCGGTCTCATTCAGGGGCGCTCGGGCCGAACGGTCGAATCTCATGAGGCAATATTCTAGCGCCGGAGCATGGCGTTCGCATGGCCAATAGCATGCGCCATGCCCCGGCGTCGTTAATTTTGGCGATTTGCCGCGTCCAGCGCGTCAGCGGCGGGGCAGATTCGCCCCCGAATCGACCATCTGCCGCGGCGCCGGCGTCCCGAGGCGGGCAGTCGGATCGGCCGGGGGCCGCGGCGCGCCGAGGCGGACGGCCGGATCTGGCCGGGGCGCGCCCAGCGAGATTCGCACGAGATCGGCGACGCTCTTGACGCGCATCTTGGTCATGATGTGCGAGCGATGCGTCTCCACCGTGCGGGCGCTGATGCCGAGCTCATGGGCGATGACCTTGTTGAGCTTGCCCTCGACGAGGCCGGCGAGCACGTCGTTCTCGCGGTTGGTGAGCGTGGCGAGCCGGCCGGGCGTGGTCCGCGCGCGTCCGCGATAGGCGCGATGGTCGATGCGGCGGGTCAGCGCCTGCTGCACGGAGGCGAGCAGCTTCGCCTCATTGACAGGCAGCTCGAGCAGATCGAACGCGCCTTCCTTCATCACCTGGATCGCGCCGCGAACATTGGCTTGCGCGGTGATGACGATGATCGGCAATTCGATCCGCCGCGCCTTGGCGTCTCTCAATAGTTCGATCCCGATCATATCGGGCATATCCACATAGATGATGACGCAGCCGCGGCTGTCGGTCTCGACGGCTTCGAAGAAGCGTCCCGCGTCCTCATGGAGGCGGAGGTGGAAATCCGCCTTGTCCAAAGCGCTCGTCAGAGACGAGCGGATGATCGGATCGACGTTCAAGATATGGATGGTTTCACTGTAATTCATGAATCGCTCGCGAGATGAGTTGACGAAAAAGTCATTCGACGAGACCAGCGAACTCAAGCCGCCGACAAAATAGTCGGCAGTCCGACGTCACGGCAACACGACGCTTACTCGGGGCGCCGACGCAACATTACGAACTCTCGAGCACGCAGACCGACCATGACGCTCAACGCTACTCGACACGTCCGCAGCCGGTGAGAAAAAAGCCGGCTCCGAACGACGATGCGCCGGCTGGTCCCGGGCAACGTCGGCGGGCGCATGTTAACAGATCGTAACGCACGCGCCACGTTTTTCGACTCGAATCCTACGCATCGGCGCATCGATTGCGTCGGGCGTCGCGACGCGTTACGTAAGTCGTGCGTCTTTTCGCCGCTCTGCACGAGTCGTGAAATGCCCAGAACCTTATGTCGGGTACGTGTGTTGCAGCGGCGACGCGATTGAATTATCAGTCCTAGCCGAGCCTCGAGCGGAGAGAAACCTAAAATGGCCGACGCCGATCCCGTGAGCGAGAGCCTCGCCGCCGCGCGGCCGCTCTCTCCACATCTGACGATCTACAAGCCCATTCTCACAATGGCGATGTCGATCGCGCATCGCATCACTGGCGCCGCGCTCTATGTCGGCGCGCTTCTGCTCGCGCTCTATCTCTTCGGATTGGCGCTCGGGCCGTCGGCCTTCGACGCCGTGTCCTGGATCGTCAATTCCCTCGTCGGGCGAGTCTTCGTGCTGCTGTTCAGCTGGGCGTTGTTTCATCATCTGCTCGGCGGCGTGCGTCACGCGATATGGGATCGTGGCCTCTATCTCGATCGCGATGGCCGCGAGCTGCTGGCCAAGGCGACCTTGGGCGGCGGCGTGGCGCTGACGGCGCTCTTGTGGATTGCATCCTCGCTCTTCGGCTGAGCCTGCGGCGGCGCTTATCGCGCTATAATCGAACTAGATCGATGGAGAAACCGATATGTCGAGATTTGAGAGCGGCCGCAGCGGCAAGGGAGACGCTTTCGTCTCTGATCGCTCCGGCTCGCTGCATGCGCTCGCCATGCGTCACAGCGCGCGCGCGCTGGCGCCGCTCGCCGTGCTCTCGATCTGGTATCTCGTCGGCCTCGTCGGCAAGCCCTATGAGGCCGCGCGCGCCGAGATCGGCAAGCCGCTGCCGGCGATAGCGCTCATCGCCTTCATCGTCGTCGTCGCCTATCACGCGCGGCTCGGCGTGGAGAACATCATCGAGGATTATGTTCACGACGAAGCGCTGAAGGCGAAGGCGCTCATCGTCAACAAATGGCTGGTGATCGCGATCGCCGCGATCTGGACGCTCGCCATAATGATCATCGCCGCGCCGCGCTGACGCGCGTTCGCGCTCGGGCGCTCTTTATCGACGAGGATTGGGAATGGCTGCGAACGGCAAGACGACGGTGAATATCGGGGGCAGGGCCTATCCGATCGTCGATCATACATTCGACGTCGTCGTCGTCGGCGCTGGCGGCGCGGGACTGCGCGCCGTCGTCGGCTGCGCCAAGGCGGGGCTGAAGGCCGCTTGCATCACCAAAGTATTTCCGACGCGTTCTCATACAGTCGCAGCGCAGGGCGGCGTCGCCGCGGCGCTGGCCAATATGGGGCCGGACGATTGGAAATGGCACATGTACGACACCGTCAAGGGCTCCGACTGGCTCGGAGACCAGGACGCGATCGAATATCTCTGCCGCAACGCTCCGCAAGCTGTCTATGAGCTCGAGCATTGGGGCGTGCCTTTCTCGCGTACCGAGGACGGACGCATTTATCAGCGGCCCTTCGGCGGCATGACGACCGATTACGGCAGAGGCCCGCCCGCGCAGCGCACCTGCGCCGCCGCCGACCGCACCGGCCATGCGATGCTGCATACGCTCTACGGGCAGGCGCTGCGTCACGACACGGAATTCTTCGTCGAATATTTCGCCATCGACCTCATCGTCGATGCGGAAGGCGCCGTGCGCGGCGTCGTCTGCTTGAAGCTCGACGACGGCACGATCCATCGTTTCCGCGCCGCGCTCACCGTGCTGGCGACGGGCGGCTATGGCCGCACCTATCTCTCCGCGACCTCGGCGCACACATGCACGGGCGATGGCGGCGGCATGGCGCTGCGCGCCGGCCTGCCCTTGCAGGATATGGAATTCGTGCAATTCCATCCGACCGGCATCTATGGCGCGGGCTGCTTGATTACCGAGGGCGCGCGCGGCGAGGGCGGATATCTCACCAATAGCGAAGGCGAGCGCTTCATGGAGCGCTATGCGCCGTCCGTGAAGGATCTCGCGCCGCGCGACATGGTCTCGCGCGCGATGACGGTGGAGATTCGCGAGGGCCGCGGCGGCGGCAAATTGAAGGATCACATCCATCTGCATCTCGAGCATTTGGACCCCGCGATCCTGCACGAGCGCCTGCCGGGCATTTCCGAGAGCGCGAAGATTTTCGCTGGCGTCGATGTGACGCGCGAGCCGATTCCGGTGCTGCCGACGGTGCATTACAACATGGGCGGCATACCGACGAATTTTCACGGCGAGGCGCTGCGCCGCGTCGGCGACAATCCGGATGTGGTGGTGCCGGGCCTGATGGCGATCGGCGAGGCGGCTTGCGTCTCCGTGCATGGCGCCAATCGCCTCGGCTCCAATTCGCTGGTCGATCTCGTCGTCTTCGGCCGCGCCGCCGGCCAGCGCGCCGCCGAGCTGGTGAAGCCCGGCCAGCCGCAGCCGGAGCTGCCAGCCGACTCCGCCGAGCTCGCGCTGTCGCGTCTCGACGCGCGTCGCTTCGCCGCGGGCTCGATCGCGACCGCCGATCTGCGGCTCGAGATGCAGCGCGTGATGCAATCGCATTGCGCCGTCTATCGCGCCGGCGAGGTGCTGGAGGAGGGATCGCAGGCGATCCATGCGGTGTGGAAGAAGAGCGACGACGTCAAGGTTTCGGATCGCTCGTTGATCTGGAACTCCGATCTCGTCGAGACGCTGGAATATGACAATCTCATCGTCCAGGCCGTGGTGACGATGGATTCGGCGAAGAACCGCACCGAATCCCGCGGCGCCCACGCCCGCGAGGATTTTCCCAATCGTGACGACGCCGATTGGATGAAGCACACGCTCTCGACGATCGACGAGGCGGGCAAGAGCGTCGCGATCGACTACCGCCCGGTGCACAGCTACACGCTGTCCAATGAGGTGGCTTATATCGAGCCGAAGGCGCGAGTGTATTGAAGGGCGTCTGATGGAGCCGTGACATGGGTAAATTGGCGATCGACGACGAAGTGCTCGCAGAAGTCGCGGCTGCGGCGCGTGCGCGCGGCGTATCGAGTGAGAGCCTCGCGCGTGAGCTTCTCTTGGAGGGGCTGCACGGCAGCAAATCCAAGGAATCGCTCCGCCGGTTGATGGAATCGATCGCTTCCATGACGCCGCGAGACGTCGAGCAGACGGATTCTGTTGATCTGCTACGAGAGGATCGCGACCGTTGATCGTTATCGATGCTTCCGTCGCGGTCAAATGGTTTGTCCGCGAGGCGCATCATGAGCGCGCGCTCGACGTTCTCGACCAGGAATGGGAGCGGATCGCTCCTGATCTAATCCTTCCAGAAGTGGCTAACGTCCTCAGAAAAAAACTGAGAAACAGAGAAATTTCTCAGGATCAGACGGCCGTCGGTCTGGAAAGCGTGTCCGTGGCGATTCCCCGCCTTGTTCCGTCGAGCGAATTGGCGAACGACGCGATGGCGCTTTCTCTCGAGCTCGATCATTCGGTCTACGACTGCTTCTATCTGGCCTGCGCGTTAGGGCGTGGCGTTTTATTGTCTTCCGACCTGAGATTCATTCGCAAATGCGTCGAGCGAGGTTATCGCGAGTCTGTCGCGATTCTCGAGGAAGTGGATTTCGAACAGCTCGGGACCCGAATTTCCGTCTCCTCGGTGACTCCGCATACGTTCGAATCGATCGAGCGGCTGTCGAAAAAGATAAAAGGCACGGTCCAGGCATTGACTGACGCCGCTCGCGCTTCCAGCGCTTCGCCGATGAATATGATCAGCACCGAGAGCCTCAAACCCGTATTCAGTTCTCCCGCCTACCGGCGCCTCGCTAGCGAACTCGAGCGGCTCGACGTCGATCAACTGGCCGTCGTCGTCGCTTTAGGATGGTTGGGCCGTGGTCATTCGGCGACCGAGTGGACAAATTTGTACGAGAACGCGCGTCATATGACGGCTCGCGGGTTTAGCGCGCATCGCGCCTACTTCATGGCCCAAATGTCGAATGTCCCAGGCGGATTGACAAAGCTGAAGACTTATCTTCAAGACGCGTCGTCTGCTGGCCCCAACGGAGTATGAGGATCGATCATGGTCGAATTCGTCCTTCCCAAATCCTCCCGCCCCGTCGAGGGCAAGGTCTGGCCGCGGCCCGAGGGCGCGAGCCGGGTGAGGGAGTTCCGCATCTATCGCTTCGACCCCGATGAGGCGTCGAACCCGCGCATAGACACTTATTACGTAGATCTCGATGATTGCGGGCCGATGGTTCTGGACGCGATCATCTGGATCAAGAACAACATCGATCCGACGCTCACCTTCCGCCGCTCCTGCCGCGAGGGCATTTGCGGCTCCTGCGCGATGAATATCGACGGGCTCAACACGCTCGCCTGCACCAAGGGCATGGACGAGATCGATGGGGCGATAAAGCTCTATCCGCTGCCGCATATGCCGGTGGTGAAGGATCTCGTGCCCGATCTCACCGATTTCTACGCCCAGCATGCCGCCATCGAGCCCTGGCTGCAGACGGTGACGCCGGAGCCGGAGAAGGAATGGCTGCAGGCGCCAGACGATCGCCGCAAGCTCGACGGGCTCTATGAGTGCATTCTCTGCGCCTGCTGCTCCACCTCCTGCCCGAGCTATTGGTGGAATTCCGACCGCTTCCTCGGCCCGGCCGCTCTGCTGCAGGCCTATCGCTGGGTGGTGGACAGCCGCGACGAATCGACGGCCGAGCGCGTCGCCTATGTCGACGACGCCTTCCGCCTCTATCGCTGCCACACGATTCTGAACTGCTCCAACGCCTGCCCGAAGAGCCTGTTGCCGGGGACCGCCATCGCCGAGCTCAAAAATCTGGCCATCGCGCGGACGACCGGCGAGTGAGGCAGCCGAGGAAAGCGGAGCCGGCGCCGTAATGGCGCCCGCTTTTGTGCGCAATCTTTGCCTCGGGATCGTCGGAACTTGTCTTTTTTCCGGCGTGGGAGCATTTTGGAGCTGATGCTCGAGGAGTAGCCGCCATGCGATCGCGCCTTCTTCTGGTCGCCGCTATTTTCGCCTTTTCGTCCGCGCTGCCGTTCTCTGCGGGGGCCGAGGACGCGCTCGACCCCAGCCGGCTGGACACGTCCGCCGCCGGAACCGTCAAGGCGAAGCCGAAGAAAAGCAAACAGCAGCAACAGGCTACGGCTGGTCAGCCGGCCGCGCCCGGCAAGCCGCCGGCCAAGGCCGAGAACCGCCAGTTCGGTGAGCTCGAGGGCTGGTCGCCGGGCAAATCCCCGCCCAAGAAGAAAGAAAAAGAGGACGAAGGCTCGCGTTTCGGCGGCCGTGCGCCGGTGAGCATGGGCAATAACGGCAATATGTCGGTCGGCATGCCCTTCTGAGCCCCGTCTGCCGCGGCGCCCGCCGCCGTGGCCGAGCTGCGAGATCGATACGAAGCCGCTCCGTGGCCGAAGGGCCAGCGGGGCCGCTTCGCTATTCTCGTCCATTCCCTCGACAAAAGGCGCGCCCGCCGTCATAAGCGGGCAAAAGGAGTTCCATCCCATGGGTTACAAGGTCGCCGTCGCGGGCGCCACGGGCAATGTGGGCCGCGAGATGCTCGACATTCTGGCGGAGCGCCGCTTTCCGGTCTCGGAAGTGGTCGCGCTGGCTTCGTCCCGCTCCATCGGGACGGAAGTGTCGTTCGGCGACAAGATTCTCAAATGCCGCCATCTCGACACTTATGATTTCTCGGATACGGACATTTGTCTGATGTCGGCGGGCGGCGACGTTGCGCGCGAATGGGCGCCGCGCATCGGCGCCAAGGGCTGCGTCGTCATCGACAACAGCTCCGCCTGGCGCATGGACCCGGATGTTCCGCTGGTGGTGCCGGAGGTCAACGCCGACGCCGCGGCGGGCTTCACGAAAAAGCACATCATCGCCAATCCCAATTGCTCGACTGCGCAGCTGGTCGTGGCGCTGAAGCCGCTGCACGACGCCGCCAAGATCAAGCGTGTCGTCGTCTCGACCTATCAATCCGTCTCTGGCGCCGGCAAGGAGGGCATGGACGAGCTATTCTCGCAGACGCGCTCGGTCTTCGTCTCCGATCCTCTGGAATCGAAGAAATTCCCCAAGCGCATCGCCTTCAACCTCATTCCGCAGATCGACGTCTTCATGGAAGACGGCTTCACCAAGGAAGAGTGGAAGATGGTGGTGGAGACGAAGAAGATTTTGGATCCCAAGATCAAGCTCGTCGCCACTTGCGTGCGCGTGCCGGTGTTCATCGGCCATAGCGAGGCGATCAATATCGAGTTCGAGAATCCGCTGTCGCCGGAGGATGCGCGCAATATTCTGCGCGAGGCGCCCGGCGTGCTGGTCATCGATAAGCACGAGCCCGGCGGCTACATCACGCCGCATGAGGCGGCCGGCGAGGACGCGACCTATATTTCGCGCATTCGCGACGATCCGACCGTCGAGAACGGCCTCGTTCTGTGGTGTGTCTCCGACAATCTGCGCAAGGGCGCGGCGCTGAATGCGGTGCAGATCGCCGAAGTGTTGGCGAACCGCAAGCTCATCACGCCGAAGCAGAAGGCGGCTTGAAGGCGCGGCTCCTGCGCGCGACGAGCGTGGGAGCCTCGATCTTCGAGGCGACGGCGTTCGGCGCGAGCGCTTTCGTCGCCTCGTCGACGCTGCGAAACAAGCGTCCTTCGCCGAGCGTCTCCATCACGCCGAAGCGCGTCAGCGCCTCATGTGCGCGCACGGATTCCAGCCGCGCCATGGCGAAATCCGCGCCCGCCGCGCGGCTATCCTCGATCGCCTGTCGCAAAATGCGCGCCGCCGTATAATCGATCTCGACGATATTGCTCGCCTCCAGCACGACGAGCTTCGGCTTCTCCTCGATCGCCTCGCGCAGATCGCTCTGGAAACCATAGGCGTTGAGGAAAGACAGCGGCGCCTGAAAGGCCGCGACCAGCACGCCCTCGAGGCGCTCGCCATAAGGCTCGGCGCCGCTGGATGCGCAAGGCCACCACACCGAGCTTCCCGGCAGGCGCGCGAAAGTGATGAGGCGCGAGCGCGTCGTCGTCCACACGCCATGCAGCAGCGACGCCAGAATGGAGAGCGACACGCCATTTTGCACCGGCAGCGCAACGACGGCCGCCATGGTCAGCGCGACCAGCGCGAACTCGCCATGCGTCTTCGCAAAAATGTCGCGCATCACATGCAGGCGGAAAATGCGCGCGGCGATGAACATCAATACGCCGGCGAGCGCGGCGTTGGGCACATGCTCGAGCAGCGCGGCGCCGAACAGCAGCAGGGCCGCTATGACCAGCGCCGCGACGATCGACGAGAGCTGTGAGCGCCCGCCGGTGGCGGAGACGATCGCCGTGCGCGGCGGCGAGGCGTCGACGGCGAAGGCGCCGACCAGCCCCGCCAGCAGACAGCCCGCGCCGACGCCGAGATAATCGCGATCGACATCCGGCGCGCGGCCCTCCTCATTGGGAAAGGAGCGTGAGGTCGCCGCCGTCTGCACCATGATGACGACCGAGATGATGATGGCGAGGCCGACGATATGGGGAAGATCGGCAGGCGCGATCTCGGGAAAGCGCGGATGCGGAAATTCCGCCGAGACCTTGCCGAGCACGGCGACGCCGCTTTCCTCGAGATGGAAATAGCGCACCGCGAAAGCGGCGCCGGCGAGCGCGATGAGCGCGGCCGGCAGCTTGGGGCTGATCTTCTCGCCGATGACAATGGTCGCGAGCGCGCCGAGACCGATGGCGATGGCGGCGGGATTGGCCTCGCGCCAATGCTTCGCCATTTCGGCGACGCGATAGAATTCGCTGCCTTCGACGCTCGGCAGGCCGATGAGCGCGGGCAGATGCGAGATGAAGATGTGAATGGAGATGCCGGCGAGAAAGCCTGTCGTCACCGGAACGGAGAGGAGATCGGCGACCCAGCCGGCGCGCAGCAGAAAGCCGAGCGCGAGTATGCCGCCGACCAGCAGAGCGAGAAAGGAGGCGAGCGCCATGAATTGCGGCGAGCCGCGCGTCGCCAGCAAAGCGAGAGCGCCGGCGAAGATCGGCGCGATGGTCGAATCGGCGCCGGAGGAGAGGAAGCGGTTGGAGCCGAAAGCGGCGAAGGCGAGCGAGCCGGCGAGAAAGGCGAAAAAGCCGATCTGCGGCGGAAAGCCCGCGAGCCGCGCCGTCGCCATCTGCTCCGGTATGGCGATAGCCGCGAGCGTCAGCCCGGCCGCGACGTCATAGCGCAGCACGGCCTGCGGCAGGGAGGGGAAGAACGGCCAGGAGCGTTGCCGCCGAGACGGGTTTTGCTGAGACATTGATGAAATCCGGGGCGAGCCTTCCCCGAATCTAGGGCGTGACGCTCGAACCGTGAGGCTGGACGAGGCGCGATTGTCGCGCTCATCGAGTTCCGGCGGAATTTTTTTAAAAAACGCCGAGGGCGCGCAAAAAAATGCCTCGCCTCGCGAGAAGCTCGAAGCGGCCGTCCGAGCCGGCCCCACGAAAGGTCGCTTTCGGTCGCCCCTCCGCTATCGATCGACTCGGTTGACGAGAATGGCGCAACCGACCGAAATGGACGGTTCGGGTAGGTTATCGCATCGCCTGAAAGGGTAGGCATTGGGCAGGTTGCCGAGCCGCGCCCGGAAACTGCGCAGCGATCACGCTCGCCGTCAGAGCGCGCATTTGGAACAGCGGGCGCGAGACGGTCGGGGTGGAGGCCGCGGCCTCTCGCCGCCCATGCGCAGGGGGCGGCCGGCCGCGCCATCGGCTATTTCGGGCGAGAGGCTCATGCGCGGCTCTGTCGGACGGCTGCGCGGCTTGCGGCCGGCCTGCGCTGTGCGCTCCGGCCTCGCGACGCGGCGCTTCGTTCAATTCGGCCTCCGCCGCCCTAAGAATTGACGCGCCGCGTCAACGATGCGCGCGTCCGGCGCTTGACGAGCCGCGACTCAAAATGCTCAACGTGCGCGAGCGGCGTCCGCCGGCGCCAGCCCGACCAATCAGGAGAACGATATGACGACGGAGATCGTGATCGTTTCCGCGGCGCGCACTGCTGTGGGATCGTTCAACGGAGCTTTCGGTTCAACGCCCGCCCATGAATTGGGCGCGGTCGCTGTCAAGGCCGCTATCGAGCGCGCCAAATTGGAGGCCGCCGACGTCGACGAGGTCATCCTGGGCCAGGTGCTGGGCGCCGCGCAGGGACAGAACCCGGCGCGTCAGGCCGCTATCAAGGCGGGCGTGCCGCAGGACAAGACCGCTTTCGGCATTAATCAGGTGTGCGGCTCCGGCCTGCGCGCTGTGGCGCTCGCCGCTCAGCAGATTCAGTCGGGCGACGCGAGCATCATCGTCGCCGGCGGCCAGGAGTCCATGTCGCTGTCGCAGCACTCGGCTCACATGCGCGCCGGCACCAAGATGGGCGATGTGAAATTCGTCGACACGATGATCGTCGACGGCCTCACCGACGCCTTCAACAATTACCACATGGGCATCACGGCCGAGAACGTCGCCGCCAAGTGGCAGATCAGCCGCGCCGAGCAGGACGCTTTCGCCGTCGCCTCGCAGAACAAGGCCGAGGCGGCGCAGAAGGCCGGCAAGTTCAAGGACGAGATCGTCCCCTTCACCGTCTCCTCCCGCAAGGGCGATGTGATCGTCGATCAGGACGAATACATCAAGCATGGCGTGACGCTCGAGGGCGTCGCCAAGCTGAAGCCGGCCTTCACCAAGGACGGCACGGTGACGGCGGCCAACGCTTCCGGCCTCAATGACGGCGCGGCGGCGCTCGTCATCACGACGGCGGCGGAAGCCGCCAAGCGCGGCCTCACGCCGCTCGCCCGCATCGCCTCCTGGGCGACCGCCGGCGTCGATCCGTCGATCATGGGCTCCGGCCCGATCCCGGCCTCGCGCAAGGCGCTGGAGAAGGCCGGCTGGAAGATCTCCGACCTCGATCTCGTCGAGGCCAATGAGGCTTTCGCCGCGCAGGCTCTCGCCGTGAACAAGGACCTCGGCTGGGATCCGGCGATCGTCAATGTCAATGGCGGCGCCATCGCCATCGGCCATCCGATCGGCGCCTCGGGCGCGCGCATTCTGACGACGCTGCTCTATGAGCTCGGACGCCGCGGCGGCAAGCGCGGCCTCGCCACGCTCTGCATCGGCGGCGGCATGGGCGTCGCCCTGACGATCGAGCGCTAAATATATAAATAGGACCGCGAGCCTTCAGGCTCGCATCATGGGCTGCGAGCCTGAAGGCTCGCGGTCCAGTTTTCCAAAAATTCGATGAAGGAGGACGAGGTGGGCAGAACAGCGGTTGTGACGGGCGGCACGCGCGGCATCGGCGAGGCGATTTCCAAGGCGCTGAAGGCGGCCGGCTATAATGTCGCCGCGACTTACGCCGGCAATGACGAGGCGGCGAACAAGTTCAAGGCGGAGACCGGCATTCCGGTCTATAAGTTCGACGTGTCGGACTATGACGCCAGCGCCGCCGCCATTGCGCAGATCGAGAAAGATCTGGGCGCGGTCGATGTGCTCGTGAACAATGCCGGCATCACCAAGGACCGTCTGTTCCACAAGATGGAGCTGGCGCAGTGGCAGGCGGTGATCAACACCAATCTCAACTCGCTGTTCAACGTCACCCGCCCGGTCATCAACGGCATGCGTGACCGCGGCTTCGGCCGCATTATCGTCATCTCGTCGATCAACGGCCAGAAGGGCCAGGCCGGCCAGACGAACTATTCCGCCTCCAAGGCCGGCGACATCGGCTTCGTCAAGGCGCTGGCGCAGGAGAGCGCCTCCAAGGGCGTCACCGTCAACGCCATCGCGCCCGGCTATATCGCCACGGAAATGGTGAAGGCCGTGCCGCAGGACGTGCTCGACAAGCACATCATTCCTTACATCGCCGTCGGCCGCCTCGGCGAGCCGGAGGAGATCGCCCGCGCCGTGGTGTTCCTCGCCTCGGACGACGCCGGCTTCATCACCGGCTCGACGCTGACCATCAATGGCGGCCAGTATCTGACCTGACCGGAGCGTTCCAGCTCGTCTTGCGAATCGCCTCGCGCCATTTTCGTCTTCTTCCTTCTCCCCGCAGGCGGGGAGAAGGCGAGGACGAGGGGCTCGGGGCGTTTTCCGTCTGTGGCCCCGGGCGGCCGATCACTCGTCGTCCGGCTCCTCCAGCCGATCATCGGCCAGCGGCAGGGTGAAGCTCAGACGCGCGCCGCCGCCGGGGTTCTGCTCCGCCCACAGCTTCCCATAATGCGCCTCCACGATCGCGCGTGAGACCGCGAGGCCGACGCCGAGCCCGTGCTTTTTCGTCGAGGTGAAGGGCTCGAACAGCTCATTCGCCATTTCCTCGGCGAGGCCCGCGCCCGTATCGACGATATCGGTGCGGATCATGCCGCTCTCGTCGAGCCGGGTCGAGATGACGAGCTCGCGCTTCTCGGAGCCCTGCATCGCCTCCAGCGCATTGCGCTTCAGATTGACCAGCACCTGCCGAATCTGCACGCGATCGACGATCACCGCGTCATCCTCCGCCGCGAGATCGAGCGTGGTGACGACCTTGACATGGTTGCGCGCCATATCCGTGAAGGCGCATGCGTCGCGGATGATGTCGTGCAGCCGCTGCTGGGTCTTGTCCGGCTCGGCGCGCGTCACGAAGCCGCGTAAATGGCTGATGATCTGCGCCGCGCGCGTCACTTGGGCGACGGCGCTGTCGATGATCGGCTCGAGATCGGCGGTCGCGGTCTCGGCGCGTCGCAGCACGCGGCGCGCGGCGCTGAGATAGGTGGAGATCGCTGAAAGCGGCTGATTGATCTCATGGGCGACATTCGCGGCCATTTGCGCCATCAGATCTAGCCTGTCGGCGCGCAGCTTGCGCATCTGCGCCTCCGCCCGGCGGCGGTCGGTGAGATCGCGCAGGAACAGCACGAGCAGCCGCTCGCCGTCATGCGCCGCCTCGCTGACGGAGAGCTCCAGCGGAAACAGCGCGCCGTCCTTGCGGCGGCCGATGCGCTCGGGCTCCTCCTCGGCCGGCGCCGCCCCATCGGCGCCGAGCGTCGCGAAACGCGGATCGTGGAACGGCTCCGGGAAGAGAATATCGACCGGGCGTCCGATCGCCTCCGCCGCCTCATGGCCGAAGAGCCGCGTCGCCGCGGAATTCACGGCGTGAATGACGCCCTCGCCGTCGATGATGACGATCGCGTCGACCGCGCCTTCGACGATCGCGCGCAGGCGCGCCTCGCTCGCGCGACGTTCCTGATCGGCGCGCGATTTCTCGCTGAGATCGCTGAGCATCACCGCATAGCCGTAGAGATTGTCGGAATCGTCGCGCAGCGGGGCGATCAGCTCCTCGGCGGGAAAGATCGAGCCGTCCCGGCGCCGGCGCGGCTCCTGGCGCTTGACGACGCTGCGCGCCACGAGAGCGCCGAGTTCCTCCTGCGTGTCGGACGAATGGAGGATCGACAGGCGGCGCCCCAAAATCTCGTCGCGGCTCCAGCCGGTGATGCGTTCGGCCGCCTCGCTCCAGGCGACGATGCGCTCCTGCCGGTCCAGCGAGAAGATCGCCGAGGCCGGCGCGCCTTCGGCCAGCAGACGAAAATGCTCCTCGCTCTGCCGCAGCGCTTTGCGCGCGCGCTCATAGTCGAGGCTCTTGATCGTCTCCCAGCGGCCGGCGCGACGAATCAGCGCGAATTCGTGCCGGGCGATCACCTCGACGATCTCGGGCGCGCCGATCAGACGCAGCGAATAGGAGCAGAGCGTCAGCATGCGCACGGAGCCGTGCAAGGCGGCGAGGCCGGTCTCATAGGTCATGAAGATCGACCAGGCCGTGGCGTCCGCCTCGAAGGCGTTGCCGCTGGCGCGCAATCCGTCGAAGCCGGCGCGCAGCGCCGCGTCATGGGCCGAGCGCCAATCGTCCAGCAGCCGGTTCTCGTCCAGCTGGCCGGCGCGAAGATACCACTCTTCCGGAGAGAGAATGTCGATGCGCCCCAGCGTGAGATCGGCCTCGAGATCGGGAACGAGAGTCGCCAGGCGCGTCTTGGCGGCGGCGACTGTCAGCGGCGGCGAGGCGACCCAGATGCAGCGCTCATTGGCCGCGAGGCCGGCCGCGAAATAGGGCGCGACAATGTCGAGCAGATCGTCGACATCGTCGAAGAACTGGCAGAAATGCGTGCCCCACGGCAAATCTCCTGCGCCCTCTATTCCCGAAGGGCGCGACAGCCGCTCGCTCCGCGACCGAAGAGTCACGAATTCTGTCGCGGTCTCAGCCTGCATCTATTCATTCCAGTATGGACCGTCGCCATCTCCGGGTTGCAGGGCGCGCCCGCTCGCCATCGATCCGCCAATCGGATGGGACCAAATGCGAACATTGCCAAATTGGGACAATGTTTCGTCGTCACCTGTGCCGATCAAGAACCGCGCCACAGGGACCCGTCCCGAAACGAGCCGAAGCTTCGCCATTCAGTGGCTGGCGGCGCTACGCGCGGCGACGACCTCATGCGCTTGGCGCCCGACCACCTCGGTCAGATGATCGAAGTCGGCCTCGAAGAATCCCGCGCCCGAGGTGGCCGAGCGCAGCTCGACGATCAGATCGCCGATCTCCGCCTCCGGAATGAGCGCGTCGAGCTCATCCCAGCCCTCCCATCCCGGGCGCGGGCCAAAGCCCAATATCTGCCCGCGCCGCGCCGAGACAATGCCGGTCGCGCGAGAGACCGCCTCGCTCGGCGCGAATATCGCCACGGAGAGCATGGGCTCGAGCAGAACCGGCTCCGCTCTGCCCAGCGCCTCGATCATGCCGATGCGCGCCGCCGTGCGGAAGGCCATGTCGGAGGAGTCGACGCTATGATAGGAGCCGTCGACCAGCACCGCCTCCACATCGACGACGGGAAAGCCGAGCGGCCCGCGCGCCAGCGCGTCGCGGCAGCCGGACTCGACCGAGGAGAAGTATTGTTTTGGCACAGTGCCGCCATGGACGCGCTCGGTGAAAGCAAAGCCTTCGCCGCGTCCGCGCGGCGCGACCTCCAGCACCACATCGCCGAATTGCCCATGGCCGCCGGACTGTTTCTTGTGGCGGCCGCGCACGCTCACCGCATGACGGATCGTCTCCTTATAGCCGATGGCGGGAGCGTGAGTGGAGACGGTCACGCCATAGCGCGTGGCGAGGCGTTCCAAAGCGACACGAATATGCATCTCGCCCTGGCCGAGCAGCTTCATCTCGCCGAGCGCTTGGTCATGCACGAAGACGAGCGAAGGGTCCTCGTCGATGAGCTTGGCGAGCGCGGCGGCGAGGCGCATCTCGTCCTTGCGATCGCCGACCGACAGCGCCAGCGCATAGACGGGGCGCGGCGCGGCCAGCGGCGTCGGGGCGGGCGGCGCGCCGGCGCGGGCGTCCTGCAGAGCCTCGCCGGCGGCGATCCCGTCGAGCCGGCCGAAAGCCACGGTCTCGCCCGCCTCGGCCTTGGCCTGGCGCGTCGCCGTGGCGCCGAGCAGGGAGGAGACGCCGCTGATCTTCTCCTCCGCGCCGGACGAGCCGATCACCGTCTGACCGTCCGAAAAGGAGCCGCGCAGCACGCGCGCCAGCGACAGCTTGCCGCCATGCGGCGTATGGATGGAGCGGAACACATGGGCGAGGGCGGGGCCGGTATCGGCGACGCCGAGCCGCGCTCTGGTCGCGGCGACGCTCGGCGCCTCGTGGCGCAGGGCTTTCAGCAGCCGCGTCACGCCGGCGCCGCGTTCCGCCGCGCCGATGAACACGGGCGCGACATGGCCGAAGCGCAGCTCCTTGGCGAGATCGTCGAAAATCTGGTCGCGCGGCGGCTCTATGTCGCTGAGCAATTCCTCCATCAGCGTGTCGTCGTAATCGGCGAGCCGCTCCAGCATGGAATAGCGCGCCTCCTTCTCCAGCACGGCGTCGCCGTCTTGCATTGCGACGACCTCGGAGGGGGCGTGCTCGCGATAGACATAGGCGCGCTCCAGCGCGAGATCGATGAAGCCGATCGCAATGCCATTGTTCCAGAGCGGGATTTGCCGCAGCAGCAGCGGCGTGCGCGAGGCCGATTGCAGCAAAGCGAGCGAGTCGCGCAGATTGCCCGTGGCGGAGTCGATCTTGTTGAGGAACAGAAAATGCGGAACGCGCGCTTCCTCCACCGCGCGCAGCGCGAGCTGCAAGGCGGGCAGCTTGCGCGGATCGGATTCGGCGACGACGATGGCGGCGTCGGCGACGGCGAGGACGCGGCGCTGCTCATGCGCGAATTCGACCGAGCCGGGACAATCGACGAAAGTGTAGCGATCGCCGAGATAATCGGCGCGGCCGATGTTGCATTCGACGCTCATCGCATGGGCGCGTGCTTCCGGCGAGGCGTCGCCGATGGTGGAGCCGTCGCGCACCAGCCCTTGCCGCTGCACTGCTCCGCAGCGCGCGAGCAGGCATTCGAAGAGGCTGGTCTTGCCGCTCTGAAAAGGGCCGACAAGCGCGATCAGTCGCGCGCCTTCGGCTCGCGCCGCGCCGGACGTTCTCGTTTCACTCATGTCCCGCTCCCGTTCCCGGCGCCGGCGAGTGGAAACCTTGTCGGCTCCGTCGAGGTTGATGCTCCCACCACATGGGTCGCCGCGCAAGCGCTGAAAAGCGATGCAGCGCCACATAGATGCGCGGGAGCCGAGAGCTCAGGCGAGCCGAGGCGAGCCGGCGCCGCTCCACTCGATCCAGCGACCGTGGAAATCGGCGCGGCCGAGCGCAAAGCTTTCGCCGTCTGGCCAGAGCGTCAGCGTGAGCGCGGCGGAGCGCGTATCGCCGTCGGCTTCCATTTGCAGCCGCGCCAGCGGCGCCTCACGGCGCGCTGCGGCGCCCGCCGCCTCGAGAGCGGCAGTGGCGCGGCGCTTGGTCTCGAGCGGCAAATATTGCCAGACGACCGTGTGATAGACGAAGCGCGCGACATTCGGGGTCGGGGGAGCGGCGAGTCGCGCTGCGAGCCAATCGCCGGCGTCGGCGCGCGCGACGCGCTCGCGATGCAGAGCGGCGAGGGCGAGCGCTGTCTCCATGCGCGTGAGACGTTCGCTCTGATCCGGCCAGACATAGGCGAGCAGCCGCGCGCGATGCTCGGCGTCGCCGGGATCGAGCGGATCGACGTCGCAGCCGGCGCGCGAAACGATCTTCAAAGGCGCGTCGAGCGACGGCGCCGCGCCGCGCCAATCGCAGGCGAGGCGAAGAGGCGCGGCAGCATCGCCGACAGCGCCGACGCCAAGATCATATCCATAGCGATCGAAATGCAGATTGAGGCCGGCGCTGGCGCCGATCTCGAACGTCTCCAACGGCAGGCCCGTCGCCGCGGCGACGATCAGCGCGCCGCCCAAAATGACGCTGGAGCGCCCTGTTTCATTGGTCTGCGGCGGGCGATCGAGAAAGCCCGCCAAAAAATCATCATGCGCCTCTATCGCGCGGGTGATCTCGCGCGCGAGCCGCGCTTCGTCGAGCGCATGGGGC
Source organism: Methylosinus sp. PW1 (assembly GCF_000745215.1). Taxonomy (NCBI): domain Bacteria; kingdom Pseudomonadati; phylum Pseudomonadota; class Alphaproteobacteria; order Hyphomicrobiales; family Methylocystaceae; genus Methylosinus; species Methylosinus sp. PW1. The sequence continues at coordinate 705,937 of NZ_JQNK01000009.1, read as the reverse complement.
GGATAGGCGGCGGCGAGCCACGGCGCTTTTCCCGATCGCGCCAGAAAATGCAGCGCGCCGCAAGCGCGCAGCGCCAGCGCATCGGCCTTGGCGCGCGAACCCCAAGATGAAATTCTGCGGCCGAAGGCGCTGCGCTCGTCGAGCCCGGCGGCGAGCGCCTCGCAGAGCGCGGCGGTGAAGGGCGAGGCGAGATCGCGGCACGCCTTCGCTTGAAAATCAAAGGCGTCGGCGATCTCATCGGGCAGGCGGGAGTGGCGTTTCATCATCGCTCGAAGCTTTTTCTCGCAATTTCGGACAGAATCCGCCCGGCTTCCACTCGCGGCCGAACCGCGTTACTAAGGCCGCTTCTCTAGCAAGGAGCCTTCATGCGGCCGAGCAAACGCGCGCCAGACGAAATGCGTCCCGTCAGCTTCGAACGGGGCGTCGCCCGCTACGCCGAGGGCTCGTGCCTCGTCAAATTCGGCAACACGCATGTCCTATGCGCCGCGACGCTCGAGGACAAGCCGCCGCCGTGGCTGCGCGGGCAGGGGCGGGGCTGGGTGACGGCGGAATACGCCATGCTGCCGCGCGCCACCCATACGCGCACGCGCCGCGAGTCGACATCCGGCAAGCCCTCCGGCCGCACGCAGGAGATTCAGCGCCTCATCGGCCGCTCGCTGCGCGCCGTCACCAATCTGCCGGCGCTCGGCGAGCGTCAGATCGTCGTCGATTGCGATGTCATCCAGGCGGACGGCGGCACGCGCACAGCCTCCATCACCGGCGCCTGGCTGGCGCTGCATGATTGCTTCCAATGGATGCGCTCGCGCTCCATCATCAAGGACAATCCGCTGCGCGATCATGTCGCCGCCGTCTCCTGCGGCGTCTGCAATGGCGCTCCGGTGATCGATCTCGATTACACGGAGGACTCGACCGCCGAGACCGACGCCAATTTCGTCATCACCGGCTCGGGCGGGCTCGTCGAGGTGCAGGCGACGGCGGAAGTCGCCGTCTTCTCCGAGGACAATCTCGGCTCCATGCTGACGCTGGCGCGCGGCGGCGTCGAGCAGCTCGTGCAATTGCAGAAGGCGGCGCTGGCGTGACGCGCAGAATCGAAGGTCGTCTCGTCATCGCGACGCATAATCCCGGCAAGCTCTGGGAGCTGCGTCAGCTGCTCGAGCCGCATGGCGTCGACGCCGTTTCCGCCGGCGAGCTCGGCGTCGCCGAGCCGGAGGAGACGGAGACGACCTTCGCCGGCAATGCGCTTTTGAAAGCGCGCGCCTCCTGCGCGGCGACCGGCCTGCCGGCCTTCGCCGACGACTCGGGTCTCTGCGTCGATTCGTTGGATGGCGCGCCGGGCGTCTATTCGGCGCGCTGGGGCGGCGACAATCGCGACTTCGCCGCCGCCATCCGCCGCGTCGAGCGCGAGCTGAATGAGCGCGGCGCGACGGCGCCTTTCGCCGCGCATTTCATCTGCGCGCTCGCCATCGTCTGGCCGGACGGCCATACGGAAGAGTTCGAGGGGCGCGTCGATGGCGTGCTGGTGTTTCCGCCGCGCGGCGAGAAGGGCTTCGGCTATGATCCGATCTTTCTGCCGGACGGATTGGAGCGCACCTTCGGCGAGATGATGTCGGCAGAAAAGCATGCGCTGCCCGGCGACGGCTCGCGCGCGCTGTCGCATCGCGCCCGCGCCTTTCAGGCTCTGGCGCGGGCCTGCCTCGCCTGACGCGGAAAGACCCTGCGCGCTGCAGCGGGTAGGGGCTTCGCGAAGGGCGCGCGCGAGCTTTGCGCGCGTCAGTGCTTCTGATGCGAGCCGCCGCCGCTCTTGCCGCCCTTGTGGCCGGCTTCCGAGGCGAGGCCCTTGTCCTTGGAGAAGCTGCGCTCTTCCGCGGAAGCGCTCTCGCCGCCCTTGCGGCCGGCTTCCGAGGCGAGCTCCCTGTCCTTGGAGAAGCTGCGCTCCTCGGCCGGCACGCTGTGGCCGCCCTTGCGCCCGGCCTCCGCCGCCAGCTCCCTATCCTTGGAGAAGCTGCGCTCCTCGGCTGGGACATTATGGCCGCCCTTGCGTCCCGCCTCGGCCGCCAGCCCCCTGTCTTTGGAGAAGCTGCGCTCCTCGGCCGGCACGCTCTGGCCGCCCTTGCGCGCGATCTCATGCTGCTTGGCTTCGTCCATGGAGGCGAAGCCGCGTTTGGAGGTCTCGTGTGACTCGGTTCTGGGCATGGAAGCCTCCGTTCGACGTCTGTCCGCCGACAACAATGGCGTCGATCCAAGGTTCCATCGCATTTTGAAGAGATTTGAGCGGAGCGGCGAGGCCGCCGTTCGCGCCGAAGCTCCGACAAAAGCGGGCGCATCAGCGCAATAAAATCTCCACCCGCCGGTTCTCCGCCCGGCTCGCAAGATCATCGCTTGCGACGATGGGCTGCTCGTCGCCGACGCCGGCGCTGGTCAGCCGCTCGCGCGAGACGCCGATGCGGCGCAGATAGTCGAAGACCGCGCGAGCGCGACGCTGCGACAAGTCGCGCTTGTCCTCGGGCGAGCCGACCGAATCCGAATGGCCGCGCAGCTCGAGCGCCGCCTCCGGGCATTGTTTCAGCGCGCCGGCGAGCCGCGCGAGGAATTTCTCCGCCCCCGCGCCGAGCGCGACGCTCTTGGCCGAGAAGCGGATTTTCTCCGAGGCGGCGAGCGCCGCCAGCGCCGCGCGGCACGGCGATGTCTCGGCGGCGGCCGCGGGCGGCGGCAGGCTCGGCCCTTCCGGCGCCGGCAGCGTCGGATCATTGGGGCTGTTCCAAACCAGCGTCGCGGACGGCGGCGGCGCGGCGGGGGACGCAGAGCGCTCGGCCGAACGGCCTTCGGCGATCTTGTCCTTGCGGCTTTTTTTAAGGGGCGGCGCTGCGACCGTCGCGGGCCGCGCGGCCGAGGCGGCGGCGGTGCGCTCCAGCTCGCGCTCGGCCCAGACGGCTGCGGCGGCGCGATGGGCGTCCTGCTCGGCGGAGGCGGCGCCGAGCGCCTCCTCGCGCTGGGCGGCGGCCTCCGGCGAGAGGGAGTCGACGCGCCAGACTACCCGCACGCCGGCGGCGCTCGCCAGCCGCTCGGCCAGCGCCCGATGGCCGGAAGCGTCGGCGGGCAGAAAGACGTCGCGGCCGCTGACCTCGAAATTCAGAGGGTCGCCGCCCTCCCGCTGCACCAGCGAGCCGAGGCGATGCCCCAGCGCATCCTCGAGGCTCTTGGCCGCCTCGCTATTGGCGAGAATGGCGATGACGGCGACCACGCCGGCGCCGATGCGCCAGCCCGGATGATCGCGCGCGATCGGCCCCGACCACAGCGCGACCGCGCCGAGCCCGGCCAGAAAGGCGACGTAGAGCGCGAACACGCCTTCGAGATAGAGCGCGAAACGGCCGAGCGCGGCCTTGGCGAGAATAGCGGCCAGGCACAGCGTCAAGGCGAGCAGAAAATCTCCCTCGCGCAGGAGCGAAGGATCGTCGCCCGCGCGGCGCAGGCTGGCGAGGCCGGAGAGGGCGCCGACGAGGAAAGCGCTGGCGAGCCAAAGTCCATAGAAGCTGAGGAAATAGGTCATGTGTCGAGAATCGTCGGCTGGAGCGAGCGACCGGAGCCGACGTGTGACGGCGAGCAGAATCGCCGCGGCTCGCCCGGCAATTAACGTCGAATCGGCTCGTTTCAAGCTTTCGGCGAGACCGTCGCCTTTCGCGGCGCGGGCGTGGCGAGAGGAAGAGGACGAGACTGAGGCTCGGTGATGGAAATCGAAGCGCGAGACATGCAACGAAAGCTCGGCAAATTCATGCATATTCTGGCGTAATATCGGTTTTTACTTAGTGAAGAACCCTCGCGCAATGGGCGTCAAATGCTATATTTTAGAAAATACCCGTAATTTCCAGGAACCTAGATGAACGTCCACGCCGCGCACGCGCTGAAGGCCACCGTCACGCTGACAGGAGCGAATTGTGACCAGCTGAGGCCGTCTGGAATAAAAGGGCTGGGAGATGTCCCCTGGGGGGCGCATCTCTGCCAGTTCTATGACAGCGACGCCGAGCTGCTGGATATATTGGTCCCTTATTTCGCCGCCGGCCTGGCGTCGAATGAATTCTGCATGTGGATCACCTCGGAGACCATCAGCCGGAGCCGGGCAATCGAGGCGCTGCAGCAGGCGGTTCCACATCTGCCGCGCCTCCTCGACGAAGGGCGGATGCAAATTCTCGACTTCCGCGAGTGGTACAAGCTCACCGACAATTTCGACTCCAGCCGTGTGTGCCTCGGCTGGAGCGGCAGATATGAGGCGGCTTTGGCGCGCGGCTTCGAGGGGATGCGCATCTCCGGCGACACCTCCTGGCTGAACGAGGACGAATGGGACGATTTCGTTCACTATGAGGATCGGGTCGATCCCCTTGTCGGCTCCTCGCGCATCATCGCGCTCTGCACCTATTCGGTCTCGGCTTGCGACACGACGAAGACCTGCGAGGTCTTGTCCAGTCACGATTGCGCGCTGGTGCGGCGGGGCGGCCATTGGAAAGCGATCGAGAGCTATGGCCGCCGGCGCGCCGAACAGGCGCTTCGCGAGAGCGAGGTCAGGCTTCGCGCCACGATCGGGAGCGCCAATGACGGAATCATCACGGTCGACGAGAGCGGCGAGGTGACGTTGGCCAATCCGGCCGCGGCGGCGATGTTCGGCTATTCGCTGGAGGAGCTGCTCGGCGAGAGCATCGGCCTGCTGCTCGAGCGCGGTCGCGGTTCGCGCCAACGTCGGGCGGCCGATCTCTTGAAGATCGCCGATCGCGGCTATTTCGGCAGACGGCGCGAATTCGGCTGGCGCCACAAGGACGGCTCGATGGTGCCCGTCGAATGCGCTGTCAGCGAGATCGAGCTCGATCGTCCTCGCCGGCTTTTCGTGATCTGTCTGCAAGATCTGACGGAGCGCCGCCGAGCCGAAGCGCGAATTCGCGAGCTGCACAGCGACCGGCTGCTCGCTATGGGCGGCATGGCGACGGCGCTGGCTCACGAGATCAATCAGCCGCTGACCGCGACGGCCGCCTATCTGAACGCCGCAAGGCGCACCATCTCGAAAGTGAGCGACGGCCGTGCGCGAGACGCCGAGGAGGCGCTGGAGCGGGCCTGCGGCCAGGTCCTGCGCGCCGGCGGCATCATCCGCCACATGCGCGAGTTCATCGCGCGCAGCGAGCCGAACAAGACGCGCGAGCGTCTCCACGATCTGATCGCGGCCGCCTGCGAGCTGACCTCCGCGACAGCGAGCCACGCTGACGTTCGGCTCGTCCTCGATCTGCGGGCCGAGCGAGACACGGTCATCGGAGACGCCGTCCAGCTGAAGCAGGTGATCGTCAATCTCGTCCGCAATGCGATCGAGGCGCTGCGCGCGGCCGGGGTCCGGCGGCTCACGATCTCCACGGCGGCGGTCGATGCGGGCATGATCCGCATCGACGTCGCCGACACCGGGCCAGGCCTGTCCGAAACGTCGAGAGCGCGACTGTTCGAGCCATTCAAGACGACCAAGACTCATGGGCTGGGAGTCGGCCTCGCTCTGTCGCGCTCGATCATCGAGGCCCATTATGGGACGATCTGGGCGGAGCCGAACGACGGCGGCGGGACCGTGCTCCGCTTCACCCTGCCCTTGGCGGAGTAGGCGGCCTCGCTTCATGGTCGGGACAGCGTGACCTTCTGAGCCTGGCGTGGCATAAAGCCCCCATGGCTGCGACGATTCGAAACGCGTTCGACCCGGGCTTCGGCGTCTATGTGCACTGGCCGTTCTGCCTGTCGAAGTGCCCCTATTGCGACTTCAACAGCCACGTCCGCAAGGGCGAGGTCGATGAAGATCGCTTTGTGGACGCCTTTCGCACGGAGATCGCCCATCGCGCCGCGCTGGCGCCGGGACGCGAAGTGCGCTCGGTGTTCTTCGGCGGCGGCACGCCCTCGCTGATGCTCCCATCCACGCTGGAGGCGATCCTCCGGGCGATCGCCGATCATTGGCCGATGGCCGCCGATTGCGAGGTCACGCTCGAGGCCAACCCCACCAGCGTCGAGGCTTCGCGCTTCCGCAGCTTCAAGGCGGCCGGCGTCAATCGCGCCTCGCTCGGCGTGCAGGCGCTCAACGACATAGAATTGCGGGCGCTCGGCCGTCAGCATTCGGTGGCGGAGGCGCTCGCCGCGCTCGATGTCGCCAATAAGATTTTCGAGCGCACCTCGTTCGATCTCATCTACGCCCGTCCGCAGCAGACGCCGGCGGCCTGGCGCAAGGAGCTCGAGCTCGCTCTGGGGCGCGTGACGGAGCATGTCTCGCTCTATCAGCTGACCATAGAGCCGGAGACGATGTTCGAGCGCATGGCGGACGCCGGCAAGCTCGATCTGCCGGACGTCGACACGCAGCGCGCGCTATGGGACGTCACGCAGGAAGTGACCGCCCGCGCCGGCCTGCCGGCGTACGAGGTCTCCAACCACGCGCGGCCCGGCTCGGAATGCCGGCACAATCTCGTCTATTGGCGCTATGGCGAATATGCCGGCGTCGGCCCCGGCGCGCATGGGCGGCTCATCACGCCGCGCGGCCGCCGCGCTCAGGCGACCGAGAAGCATCCGGAAATGTGGCTCACCTGCGTCGAGACGGAGGGCCATGGCCTCGTCGAGGACGATCTGCTCTCCGCGGAGCAGGAGGGCGACGAGTTTCTGCTGATGGGCCTGCGCCTGCGCGAGGGCATAGATCCGGCGCGCTTCTTCGCCCTCACCGGCAAGAAGCTGTCGCAGTCGCGCGTCGCCGAGCTGATCGGCGACGGGCTCGTGGAGCTGACCCGCGACGATCGCATCCGCGTGAGCTCGGAAGGGTTTCCCGTGCTCGACGCGGTGGTGGCCGATCTCGCGGCGTGACGCCGCGCCGCCTCAATAGAGCTTCACCAGCAGGCTGCCGCCGAAGCTGCGCGGCTGATTGGTGAAGGCCATCGTCGCCGGCGTCGTCGCCGTGCCCGGCGTCCAGCCATTCGTGTTGGGGCCGGCGTTGGTGATCTCACGGCGGTCGAGAAGATTCTTCACCCAGAAGGACAGGCTCCAACGCTCGTCGTCGGTTCGCAGACCGAGGCCGGCGTTGATCAGCGTGAACGGCGACTGCCAATAGGTGTTGGTCGAGACCGGGCTCGTGAAGAGAATCTTGTCCGACCAGCTCGCATTGACATAGCCGAAGGCGGTGACCGGCTGCTTGCCCCATTCGCCCAATTCGGCGAAGGCGGCGCCGAGCGGCTGCTCGTAATTGGCGCCGAGGTTGAAGGCCCAGATCGGCAAATTCTCCCAGCGCGTGTTCGATCGGGAGATGGTGAGCGGCGCTCGGACTCCGTTGATATTGGTCGTCCATATCCAGTCTGCCGGCGGCGCTGCGTTGTCCCAATCGACATAGCGCGCCTCGGTGAATGCGCCCGAGGCGTTGATCCACAATCTCTCGATCGGATTCCAGCGTCCGTTCACTTCGACGCCCTTCAGTCGGACATGCGGGATCGAGCCGAGATAGGTCGCGCGGATCGGCGTGCCGGTGGCGTCGACGTAGCTCGTGTCGGTCTGATTGGCCTGGAAATTATAGAGATCGTTCCAGTAGAAGTTCACATTGGCGATGAGCTTGCCGTCGAGCCAATTGGTCTTGGCGCCGATCTCATAGTCCCAAGAGACCTCGCGCTTCGTCAAAATCGGCTGGAATCCTTTGAAGGCGTTGGTCGAATCATAGATCGGCAGGGCGAAATTGATGGCGGCGGCCTTCTCGCCGCGCCCGACGAGCCCATAGAACAAGATATTGTCGTTGTAGCGATAGGAGGGGTTGAAGATTCCAGTCAGCAGATTGGCGCCTTTCGACGTTCCGCCGGTGTCGAAGAATTGCTGTGTCGAGGTCGCCCCGCGCACGGCGTTGGCCAATTGCTGCAAGGTGAAATTGCCGCTGAGATAGCCGGGCTGTATCCAGCCGAAATTCGAGCCCTCCTTCACCTCATAGCCGTTGCGCAGACCGAAGGTGAGCGCGAGCTGCTCGTCGACGTGATAGGTGGCCTGCCCATAGGCGGCGCCGTTGATCGTCAGCGCCTTGCCGTCCGTATGATAATCGACGCCCCAGAGCAGCCCCTTGCTCGTCGTCGGCGTGCCGAACCATTGCGCGGCGTCCGAGCCATATTCCGTCTCGCTATAGTTGAAGACCTTCTCATAGAGGCCGAAGAGTCCGACGGTCCATTCGAGCGGCTGATCCTTGGGCGAGGAGAGGCGGAACTCCTGCGAAAATTGATCGGTCCATTGATTGGTGTGGCCGTCGCTGACGTCGATCAGCTGATTGCCGGTATTATTGTAGGGCAGCAGGCGGAACTCGCCCCAGGCGGAGATCGAGGTGAATGTGTTCTCGCCGAGCTGCCAGTTCAATTCGTTCGAGACGGTGATCGTGCGCGAGCTCAGTGTGCCGAGATGCGTGTAATAGGGCTTGTAGCGATCGAAGGTCAGAATCTGCTTGCCGAGCCGCCGGAACACGGTCGTCGCATAATTGGTCGCGATCGTGCCGTTGGCGAATATCTGCAGTGAGTTGGAGAAGGGGCCGTTGTTGTTGTTGTTGTATTCCGCGGAGCGCGCATAGCTGAAGATCAGCCTGTCCGTCACATCCTCGCCGACGTAATATAATTGCCCGCGCGCGCCCCACCGGTTGGCGTTGGAAATGCCCGCGCCCGTGACCTGGTCTTTCACAAAGCCATTGTCCTTGTCGTAGAAAAAGGTGACGCGATAAGCGAGCTTCTCGTCGATGATCGGCCCGGTCACATTCAGCTTCTCGATGAGATGCGTGTGATTGCCGAAGGAGGTCTCGAATGTCGCCTTGCGCTCGAAGGAGGGCAGCTGCGTGCGCACGATGATGTTGCCGACTGTGGTGTTCTTGCCGCCGGCGGTTCCCTGCGGTCCGAGGCCGAGCTCGAAATTCTCGATCTCGACGAAATCGGACCATTGGAAGCCGACGGCCTTCCAGAACACATTGTCGATGATGAAGCCGGTGTCGTTCTCCGAGCCATTGCCGGTGCCGGCGCCCTGGCCGACGCCGCGAATGGCGGGGCGGGACGTCTGCGGGTTGGAGACGTTCGGACGATAATTGGGAACGAGCTGGGAAAAGTCCGATAGCCGCTCCAAATGCTCGGTCTGCGCCTTCGGGCCGCTGATGAAATCGCCCGAGCGCGGCGTCTTGACGAGGACTTTCTCCTCCTGACGCGTCAGTCCTGCCTCATTGACCTCGGCGCCGACGCGCACGTCCTGGATTTGCGCAGTTTCCGGCGCCGCTTGGGCCAGCGCGGCGTCGCGTGAGGCGGAAGCCGCGAGAATGAGAGCGAGAACGAGCTTGGAAGCCTCGAGCGATGGACTGCGTCCGACAAGCCGCTTAGGATGCATTACTGCCTCTAACATACTAGGAAAATGGTATTTTGGCGCCTGCCGAGCAGCGCAACTGCGTAGTTCTACCTAGAATATAGCCACAGTCTCGGCTGTGCCGCAATAATTAATCTAGATGTGGGATATACTTACGCGATAGCCTAGCTGGGCCACGGCAGCTCGCCGTCGCCGCGATGGAGCGCCTCGGCCTCTGGCGTGAAGGCGCCGTCGGCGCCATGCAGAATCAGCGGCGGGTAGAGCGCCAGCGGCGCCTTCGAGCCTTTGACGCCGCGCAGCAGAATGCGCGTCGCCGCTTCGCCCTCGCGCGGTGAGATCGGCAATAGCGCGAGCGCGCCGAGCCGCGCGCCGACGCCGGCGAGGCACTCCTGCAACGCGTCGGCGCGATGGATCATGACGAAGAGCCCGCCCGAGCGCAGCAAGGCGAGACAGGCGCGCAGCCAGGGCTCGAGCCCCGCCGCGCTCATATGAGCGAGGGCGCGACGCGGATCGGGCGAGACGCGTGTGCGGCCCGGCGTGAGATAGGGCGGATTGGTGAGAAGGATCTCGGCGCTCTCATTCTCGAGCCCGCCGGCCCGACGCGCCGCGATCGAGAGGAGATCGGCCTCGTGGACGCATATGCGCGCCGCGAGCGCGTTGTCCGCGATATTCTCGCGGGCCAGCGCGCAAGTCTCCGGATCGATCTCGACGAGGCCGAGCGTGGCGGCGGGCGCGCGCAGCGCTGCGGCGAGGCCGACGGCTCCAGTGCCCGCGCCAATGTCGAGAATGAGACCGCGCGTCTGCGCCGGCGTCGCCGCCGCGAGAAGGACGGCGTCGGTTCCGGCCCGATGGCCGCGCGGCATTTGGCGCAGACGCAAGCGTCCCCCGAGAAAGGCGGCGGCCTCCGACCGTTTCTCCTTTGTGTTCGGGGGAACGTTCATTCGCGGGAAACGTTCATCGCACTGAAAAAATGTCACAGCTTCTCGCATCGAGCAAGCTCTCGCATCGAGCAATCGGCTTCCGCTCTTTTGGAAACGCCCTGAACGTTCTGGCGATGCGGCTGGAGGTCGGTCGCGTCGTCGTCGAGGAGGAGATGCGATGAAATCGATGAACGCCACGATCCGTTTTCTCGCCGCAGGGGCGATCTTGTCGGCCTTTGCCGAAATCGGCGCGCCGGCGCCCGCGCTCGCGCAATCGGGCGCTTTCTCCTGCGACCAGCTCTGGCGAGAACGCAACGCCATCTATGCGCGCGCCGGGCATTGCTTCCAGACCACGCGCGGGCGCTCGGCTTTCGGCGGGGGCTGCTTTCCGCCCTATGGCCGGCTGAGCGGCGCCGAAGCCCGACGGGTTCGGCAGCTCCAGTCCTTGGAGCGCCGGAACGGGTGCTGAATTCTCACGCAGAACAGTGTCGGATCGGCCAGGGGAGGGCGCGCCCTCCCCGGCTTGCCGCGCGCGCTCCGAAGCCTTAAGTTCGCCCCAGCATTCCAAGACAAGCCAAAGGGGTCTACGTGGGCATCGTCATACCGCTGGAGGAAAAGGAAAAGAAGTCCGCCGGCCTCGATAATCTCCTTTCGCTGATCGGCCCCGACCTGCATCGCGTCAATCAGCTGATTCTGCAGCGCACCGGCTCCGACGTGACGACCATCCCCGAGGTCGCCAATCATCTCATCTCTGCGGGCGGCAAGCGCCTGCGGCCGATGCTCGTGCTCGCTACTGCGGGCATGTGCGGCTATGAGGGCGACGGCCATATCAAATTCGCCGCCGGCATCGAGTTCATGCATACGGCCACTCTGCTGCACGACGATGTCGTCGACGAGAGCGACATGCGCCGCGGCAAGATCGCCGCGCGAATGCTGTGGGGCAATGAGACCTGCGTTCTGGTCGGCGATTTTCTGCTCGGCCACGCCTTCAAGATGATGGTGGAGCCCGGCGTGCTCTCCTGCCTCTCCGTCGTGTCGCAGGCCGCCGCCGTCATCGCCGAGGGCGAGATTCTCCAGCTCAACGCCGCCAAGGACACGCAGACGACGGAAGACGCCTATATGGCGGTCATCCGCTCCAAGACGGCGGAGCTGTTCGCCGCCGCGGCCGAGGTCGGCCCCATGCTCACCGGCCGCTCCAAGGCGGACGAAGCCGCTTGCCGCAGCTATGGCATGAATCTCGGAATCGCCTTCCAACTCATCGACGACGCGCTGGATTACGGCGGACAATCCTCCAAGCTCGGCAAGAATGTCGGCGATGATTTCCGCGAGGGCAAGATCACGCTTCCCGTCGTGCTCGCCTTCCGTCGCGGCACTGAGACCGAGCGCGAATTCTGGCGCCGCACGCTGGAGAAGGGCGAGATCAACGACGGCGACGTCGAGGCCGCCTGCGCGCTGATGAAAAAGCACGACGCCATCAAGGACACGGTCGAGCGGGCGAGCCATTACGGCGCCATCGCGCGCGACGCGCTGGAGATTTTCCCGGCCTCGCCGTGGAAGTCGGCGCTGCTCGAGGTCGTCGATTTCTGCGTCGAGCGCGCCTATTGACTTGACGCGAAAACGCCCCGCAGGCGAATGCCGTGCGGGGCGTCGAGGGGGCGCTTTAGAGGATTGGCCGAGGGAAGGCCTCAGTCGTGCTCGGGACCGCCGTGCGGGCCGCCCCATTCATGGCCGTGATGCGGGCCTTTGGCGATCGTATGCAGCAGAATGGCGAAGCGGCGCTTCTGGGCGTCGTCCAGGCTGTCGAAGAGCGGCTTGGCCGCCTCGGCGAGCTTCTCCGACTCGGCGGCGCGCGCATGCAGCGCCTTGGAGTGCAGCTGCAAGCCTTCGATCACGCTGCGATGCTCGTGGATGTCCTTGATCTTGTCCTTGGCCTCGGCGAAGCGGGCGGCGCGCGCCTTGGCGATGTCGCGCAGCGAGGCTTCCACCGCCGGCCAGTTCTTCTCCTGGGCGGGCGTGAGCTTCAAGCCGGCCTTCAGAGCGGCGATCTTGGCGTCGGTGAAGGCGGCATGATCCTCCGGCGAGAATTGGTGATGATGATGCTCGCCGGGAGCCGGCTCTGCAAAGACTCCGCCCGAGAGCGGAAGGGCGAGAGCGACCACGGCGACGGCGGCGAGGAGATGTTTCTTCATGAGCGTTCACCTGGGAGAATGGGTGGACTTGACGCTTAGACAATTCGTTCTCGGCGGCCGAAAAGCAACTTAATGTTTGGTAATGTCCAGCCTCAGAAATCTTTTGTTTACATAAGCTTTTACGTATTCGACCGGATAGTGGCGGCGCAGCGCGTCGCGTCTCGATCACAGAGGAGACAAAAGAGTGAGCGCATTCACCGCCATACGCATCGACAAGGACGAGGCCGGCTATCGCGCAGCCTATGCCGAGCTGGGCGAGAGTGAGCTGATGGAGGGGGACGTCGACGTCGCGGTTACGCATAGCACGGTCAATTACAAGGACGGCCTCGCCGTCACCGGCAAGGCGCCGGTGGTGCGGCGCTTTCCGATGATTCCCGGCGTCGATTTCGCGGGCGTCGTCACGCGCTCGAGCCACCCCGATTTCCGGCCGGGCGAGCAGGTGATCGCCGGCGGCTGCGGGCTCGGCGAGCAGCATTACGGCGGCTTCTCGCAGCGTGCGCGGGTCAGCGGCGATTGGCTGGTGCATTTGCCGCAAGGACTGACGCCGCATCAGGCGATGGCGATCGGCAGCGCCGGCTACACGGCCATGCTCTGCGTGATGGCGCTGGAGCGACAGGGGCTCGAGCCCTCGCGCGGGCCGGTGGTGGTGACGGGCGCGGCGGGCGGCGTCGGCTCCGTGGCGGTGGCGCTGCTGGCGGCGCTGGGATGGCGGGTCGTCGCATCCACTGGACGTCCCGAGGAAGAAGCCTATCTGAAAGATCTGGGCGCGTCGGAGATCGTCGATCGCGCCGAGCTCTCCACCCCCGGCAAACCGTTGCAGAAGCAGCGTTTCGCTGGCGGCGTCGATACGGTGGGCTCGGTGACGCTCGCCAATGTTCTGGCGCAGACCTCGATCGACGGCGTCGTCGCGGCCTGCGGCAATGCGCAGGGAATGGAGCTGCCGACGACTGTCGCGCCGTTCATCCTGCGCGGCGTTTCGCTCATCGGCGTCGAAAGCGTTCGGCCCAGCCTGCCCTTGCGGCGCGTGGGCTGGGAGCGTCTGGCGCGCGATCTCGACAAAGGTTTGCTCGCCAGAATGACGGAGACGGCGCCTTTCGCGCAGGCGCTAGAGCGCGCGCGATCGATCGTCGCCGGCAAGATCAGGGGCCGGCTGGTGATCGAGATCGGCTGACGCGCAGCGGCGTCGAACAGGACATGATGATATGAGCAGCGCTTTCACCAAAGAGCAGGACGACGACGAGCTCCGCCAGGAGCTGCCCGATCGTCCCATCAGCCCGCATCGCAATCTCGTGACGCCGGAGGGCCTCGCCATGATCGAGGCGGAGCTGGCGCGGCTGCACGACGAGCTGGAGGCGGCGCAGGCGCGGGACGACAAGGGCGCCGTTGCGCTGGCGGCGCGCGATCTGCGCTATTGGTCGGCGCGGCGGGCCACGGCGGAGGTCGTGCGGCCGATCGCCGATCACGAGCTGGCGCGCTTTGGCCATCGCATCGTCATAGAGGACGAGACCGGCAAGCGTCAGAGCTTTCGCCTGGTGGGCGAGGACGAGGCCGATCCCGCCAAAGGGCTCATTCCCTATGTCGCGCCGCTCGCCAAGGCGCTGCTCGGCAAGAGCGTCGGCGATGGCGTCGAGGTGATCCACCACAGCGCCAAAATCGTCGAGATCGGCTGACTCTCCGGCGAGGAACCGCGCGGCGACCGCGCGGTTCGTTTTTGCGTCAGGCCGCTTTCTTGACCGCGGGCTTGGCCTGCGGCTTGGCTTTCTCGGCGGCGGGCTCGGCGGCCTGCTTGCGCGCCGGAGGCTGCTCCTGCTTGGCCACGACCTTCTCCGCCTTGGCGGCGGGCGCGACCTTCTCGGGCGCTTTGGCGGCGACCTTGGCCGCGGGCTTCGCCTCCGCCTTGGCCTCGACCTTGGGTTCTGTTTTGACTGGCTTCGCCTCGACCTTGGCGGGAGCTTCCGCCTTCGGCTCCGGCTTGGCGACCGCCGCGGGCGTGAAGCCCTTCTTGAGGCGGCGCTTCACCGACTGCCACAATTCGCGCATCTCCTGGGCGGCGACGCCTTCGGGATTGAGCTCGCAGACGCCGAGGCCGAGGCGAGCCGCCTCCTGATAATCGACGCGCGCCGAGACCATGGGGGAGAGCAGCGCGCCGATCGACTGCAGCGCTTGCGCGCCCTGGTCGACGCGGGCGTTCTGCTGCGCGGGCGGGCATTGGTTGAGAAGAAAGGCGTAATCCTTCTTCTTGTCCTTGATGCTGGCGCGGGTCAGCTCGCAGGCCCAGAGGTCGAAGACATTGGGACGCGCGGGGATGATGCAGAGATCGGCGACGCGAATGGCGGCGTCCGAATATTCGCTGTCGGCGCCGGGCGCGTCGATGACGACGAGAGTCACGCCCTTTTTCTCGAGCGCCGCCAGCGCCTTGCCGAGCTTGGCCGGCGGCACATGCTCGACCGGAACGTCGGTCGCCTCACGCGCCCTCGACCATTTGACCAATGATTGAAGCGGATCCAAATCGATAATGAAAACGCGCTCGCCTGCGCTACTGGCGGCGACGGCGATGCTGCTGGCGAGCGTGCTCTTTCCGGCGCCGCCCTTCTGCGTGACGAATGCGATAGTGCGCATGCTGATCGACCTGTGTTTGAAAGTTGGGCTCCTACGCCGCCAGGACGCCACGATAGAACAGGGGGGTCGGTAGAATTTTACAGAATCGTAATAGCCTGGGAATGGTTAACCGCTGGTTAAACGAGCCCCGGCAAAGGTAAAGGTTCGGAAACTACGAACAACGGACTGGGTCGGGCGCGCTCGCCGGCGATCCGCTATAAAGGCGTCCCATGAGTGATTTGTTCGCCGCCGCCGGGCTCGATCGCAATGCGCCGCATCCGCTGGCCGACCGCCTGCGTCCGCAGCGGCTGGAGGAGGTCGCCGGCCAGGACCATCTCGTCGGCCCGGACGGGGCGCTGACGCGCGCGATCCGCTCCGGCTCGATCGGCTCGCTGATCTTCTGGGGGCCGCCCGGCACCGGCAAGACGACGGTGGCGCGCCTTCTCGCCCATGAGACCGATCTCTCCTTCGTGCAGATTTCGGCGATCTTCACCGGCGTCGCCGATTTGAAGAAGACCTTCGAGGCCGCGCGCGCCCGCCGCGCCATGGGGCAGGGCACGCTGCTCTTCGTCGACGAGATTCACCGATTCAACCGCGGCCAGCAGGATTCCTTCCTGCCGGTGATGGAGGACGGCTCTGTCACGCTGATCGGCGCGACGACGGAAAACCCCTCCTTCGAGCTCAACGCCGCGCTCTTGTCGCGCGCCCGCGTTCTGACCTTCAAATCGCTGGGCGCCGAGGCGATCGAGAAGCTGCTGCAGCGCGCCGAGCAGGCCGAGGGCAAGCCCCTGCCGCTGGACGCGGATGCGCGCGCCGCTCTCGTTGCGATGGCCGATGGCGATGGCCGCGCCTCTCTGACCCTCGCCGAGGATGTCTGGCGCGCGGCGGGGGAGGGCGAGGTCTTCGATCGCGCCCGGCTCGCCGAGATCGTGCAGCGGCGCGCGCCCATCTACGACAAGGCGCAGGAAGGCCATTACAATCTCATCAGCGCGCTGCACAAATGCGTGCGCGGCTCCGACCCGGACGCCGCCCTCTATTATTTCGCGCGAATGCTGGTCGCCGGGGAGGACCCGCTGTTCCTGGCGAGGCGAATCGTCCGCATGGCGGTGGAGGATATCGGCCTCGCCGATCCACAGGCGCTGGTCGTCGCCAACGCCGCCAAGGACGCCTATGATTTTCTCGGCAGCCCGGAGGGCGAACTGGCCCTCGCGCAGGCCGTTCTCTATGTGGCCAGCGCGCCCAAATCCAACGCGGGATACGTCGCCTATAAGGCGGCCCGCCGCCTCGCCGAGGAGAGCGGCTCGCCCATGCCGCCCAAGACCATCCTCAACGCGCCGACCAAATTGATGAAGAGCGAAGGCTATGGCGAGGGCTATCGCTACGATCACGACGAGCCGGACGCTTTTTCCGGCCAGGATTATTGGCCGGAGGCGCTCGGCCGTCAGAGCTTCTACCGGCCGGTGGAGCGCGGCTTCGAGCGCGAGATCGCCAAGCGCCTCGACTATTGGGAGCGGCTGCGGCGCGAGCGGCGCGGCGGCTGACGGCGCGCGAGCGACGCGATTCCAATGCACGCAAGTCATTGAAGAAGATTCGGCTTCGCGCGTCGAATCGTCGCTGCGACATGCCGTATGCGCAACGAATGCTTGTCGCCGCGCCTCTCATCTTTGACAGATTCCTTGGCTCGACGGCGCGACGCATCGTGGCGAGGCCGCTGACGGGCCTCTCGCCAATGGCTCTGCAGCGATCAAAATTTGAATTATAACATTGATTTTACATTATAAATTCGACAATGGCGGCGGTGCGTCGATTCGCCTTTCGTCCGCAATTCGTTCGCCGAGTCAATCGTCTAATTTCGAGAAGCGAGTATTTACTGTCGCTCATTTGTCACAGTGTGAATAAAAATGCTTTAGAGCCCAGCAGGCGGAGCGTTGAGCGTTGACGTAGCTTTGCGCCGAGGCGTAGTACGCGCTGGATCGGCAACACCGAGCGGCTGCTCGGACTATTCGGCGTCGGGGGGCGCCGGTCACGACGGCCGCATTGATCGAGTGAGGAAATCCATGAAGACATTTTCCACTGTCAGCGCGCTGGCGCTGGCTCTCGCCGCGGCTCCGGCTTTCGCCGCCGACCTTCCGTCGACCAAGGGCGCGCCGGCTTTTGTCGCTCCCCTCGCTCCCGCCTTCAGCTGGACCGGCCTCTACGCCGGCGTGAACATCGGCTACGGCTTTAACGCCGGGGGCAACGCCACTGGATCGCTCTTCTCGCCGCTCGCGACTCCGAGCGTCTCCGTTTGGAGCCTCGGCCAGAACCTCGAGGGCGTCACCGGCGGCGGCCAGATCGGCTATAACTATCAGGTCAATCCCTGGCTCGTGGTCGGTCTCGAGGCCGACTTTCAGGGATCCGACATCAACTCGAGCTCCAGCGCCTTCGTGAAGGGCTTCTTCCTCGGTGACGTCACCGGGATTTCCTCGACGAGCAGCCTCAACTGGTGGGGCACGGTCCGTGGCCGCGTCGGCGTCACGCTGCCGTCGGTGCCGAACGTGCTGGTCTACGGCACCGGCGGCTTTGCTTACGGCGAGGTCGACAAGTCCGTCAGCGTCGTGAACTTCCCCATCCCGCCGGCCGGCTCGTCCCAGTTCGGCCGCTCGGCGTTCAGCCAGACCGCGACGGGCTGGACGGCCGGCGGCGGCGTCGAGTGGGCGCCCGCCGCCTTTCCGGGATGGTCGGTCAAGGTCGAATATCTCTACACCGACCTCGGCGCGACGAATCAGTCCTTCGGCAGCTCCGCCATCGGTGTCGGCGTTCCCTTCGTCGCCGCCCACGCCTCGCCGACCCAGTTCCACACGGTACGCGCCGGCCTGAACTATCGCCTGAACCTGTTCGGCGCCGCGTCCGCCCCGGTTATCGCGAAATATTGAGGTCTCCGCCGCTCGGAGAGAGGCGCCCGGCGCGTGTCGCCGGGCGTTCTCGTTTTTCGGGCGCCGGCGCGCTCGAGACTTGGGCGCGGCGCCCGCTTTTCCGACGCGCCGGCGTGGACGCGGCCGGCCGTACGGGTTAAAGAAGTCTCGAGATGCGACTGCGAGACTTGGCCCATATCCTCCGCCGATTGGCGGCGTCCGATGTCGTTCCCGCCGACGCGGGGGGGCGGCCGCCGAGCTTCATTCCAGTTTGGAGCACTTCTAATTCGGGGCGCTCGCGCGCTCTGCGGCTCGTCGCCGCGCTGCTGGCGAGCGCCATGCTCGGCTCGCTGTTTCCGCAAATTTCCGCGCCGATTCGCGCTCTGCTCGGCGCTGGCGAGAAAGCCGCCGAGGCCGACGCCAAGGGCGTCGATGGCCTCGTCAAGCTGACGGCCGAGCAGATCGCCGCCGCCAAGATCGCCACGGTCGCCGCCGTCCCCGGCGTGCTGACGCGCGATGTGGCGGCGCCCGCCGTCGTCTCTGTCGATCCCGACCGCATCGGCCGCGTCGCCGCCAAGGTCGTCGGCGCGGTCGCCGAATTGCGCAAGAGGCTCGGCGATCCGGTCGAAAAAGGCGAGGTGATCGCCATCATAGAGAGTCGCGAGGTCGCCGACGCCAAGAGCGAATATCTCGCCGCCAAAGTGGGCCTCGATCTGCAATCGGCGCTGTTCCAGCGCGAGAAGGGGCTCTTCGACAAGAAGATCTCCGCCGAGCAGAATTTCCTGAAAGCCCGCGGCGCCTATGAGGAGGCGCGGCTCCGAGTCGAGCTGGCGCGGCAGAAGCTCGCCGCGCTCGATCTCTCGGAAGGCGAGATCGCCGCTCTCGCCGGCCAGCCGGTCGGCGAATTGCGCCGCAAGGAGATTCGTGCGCCCATCGCCGGCAAGGTGATCGAGCGCCGCTCCGATCTCGGCCAGCCGGTCGGCGGCGATGCGCAGATCTATGTCGTCGCCGATCTTTCGACCGTCTTCGCCGATGTCGCCGTCGCCATCGCCGATCTTCCCTCCGTGCGCGAGGGGCAGAGCGTGCGCCTCTCGCATGACGGCGAGGAGGAGGCCGAGGGCCACATCGTCTTCATCGGCCCCATGCTCGACCATGAGACGCATTCGGGCCGCGCCGTCGCGTCTTTCGCCAATGCGGATTTCGCGCTTCGTCCCGGCACGGCGATGACGGCGCGCATCACCCTCGAGGAGAAGAATGTGCGCCTGCGCCTGCCGCGCTCGGCGCTGCTCACATTCGAGGGCGAGACGGTCGTCTTCGTGCGCACGCCGGAAGGCTTCGTGAAGCGCAAGGTGGAGACGGGCGCGAGCGACAATGAGGCGATCGAGATCGTCGCGGGTCTCGAGGAGGGGGAGCAGATCGCCGCGACCAATGTCTTCGTGCTGAAGGCGGAGCTCGGCAAGTCACGGCTCGAAGGGTTGGACTGACCGCCCGCCTCGTCGATGACGGCGGCGCGCGACGGGAAATGTGTGACAATAGATGATCGAGCGTTGCATCGCCTTTTCGGTCCGCCAGCGCTGGCTCATCGCGCTGCTGACTCTGCTCGCCTGCCTCATCGGCGCCGCCTCGCTCGATCGCCTGCCGATCGACGCCGTGCCGGACATCACCAATAATCAGGTGCAGATCAACGCCATCGCGCCGGCGCTGTCGCCGACCGAGGTCGAGAAGCAGATCACCTTCCCCATAGAGAATGCGATCGCGGGCATTCCGGGCCTCGAATATACGCGCTCGCTCTCGCGCAACGGCTTCTCGCAGGTGACGGCCGTCTTCGCCGAGAAGCTCGACATTTATTTCGCGCGTCAGCAGGTGAACGAGCGGCTCGCGGAAGCGAAGGAGAATTTCCCCGTCGGCGTCGAGGCGCGCATGGGGCCGATCGCGACCGGCCTCAGCGAAATCTATATGTGGGCGATCCGCTATGCGCCGAAGACGCCGGGCCGCAAATATCTGGACGGCGAGCCGGGCTGGCAGAATGACGGCTCCTATCTGACGCCGGACGGACAACTCCTGCGCAGCGAGCTCGAGCGCTCGGCCTATCTGCGCACCGTGCAGGATTGGATCGTCAAGCCGCAGCTCAAAGTGGTGCCAAATATAGCGAGCATCGATTCGCTGGGCGGCTTCGTGAAGCAGTTCGACGTGCGGCCGGATGCGATGAAGCTCTATTCGCTCGGCCTCTCCTTCGGCGATGTCGCCACCGCGCTCGAGCGCAATAATCAGAGCCGCGGCGCCGGCTATATAGAGCGCAATGGCGAAGGCTATGTGGTGCGCAGCGGCGGCCGTTTGGAGACGATGGACGATATAGAGCGCGTCGTCGTCTCGACGCGCAATGGCGTGCCTTTGCGCGTGAAGGACATTGCCGAGGTCGGCGTCGGCCGCGAGATGCGCGTCGGCAGCGCCAGCATGGATGGTGAGGAGGTCGTCATCGGCACGGCGCTGATGCTGATCGGCGGCAACAGCCGCTCGGTCTCCGCCGCCGTCGGCGCCAAGCTCGACGTCATAAGGGCGTCGCTGCCGCCGGGGATAGAGGCGAAGACGATCCTCGACCGCACCGTGCTCGTCGACGCGACGATCCGCACGGTCGCCTCCAATCTCGCCGAGGGCGCGCTGCTGGTCATCGTCGTGCTGTTTCTGCTGCTCGGCAATTTCCGCGCGGCGCTCATCACCGCGCTGGTCATTCCCGTCACCATGCTGCTGCTCGCCACCGGCATGGTCTATGGCCGCATCAGCGCCAATCTCATGAGCATGGGCGCGCTGGATTTCGGCCTCATCGCCGATGGCGCGGTGATCATCGCCGAGAACAGCCTGCGTCATCTCTTCGAGCGGCGCCATGCGCTCGGCCGCGCGCTCTCGCTCGAGGATCGGCTGCAGACGGTCATCGCCTCCGCCGTGGAGATGATCCGCCCCACCGTCTATGGGCAGGCGATCATCATTCTCGTCTATGTGCCTCTGCTGTCCTTCTCCGGCGTCGAAGGCAAGATGTTCCATCCCATGGCGCTGACGGTGATATTGGCGCTCGCCGCCGCCTTTATTCTCTCGCTCACCTTCGTGCCGGCGATGATCGCCATTCTCGTCTCCGGCCGCATCGAGGAGAGCGAGAACAAATTCATCGCTTCATTGAAGCGCGCCTATCTGCCGCGCTTGCAGAGCGCCATTGCGGCGCCGCGCCGGCCCATCGCCATAGGCGCCGGCGCTTTTCTGCTGGCGCTGCTGCTCGCCTCGCGCCTCGGCCAGGAGTTCATCCCGACGCTGGACGAGAAAAACCTCGCCATGCAGGCGGGCCGCATTCCGAGCGCCTCGCTCACCCAGTCGCAGGCGATGCAGAACGAGGTCGAGAACGCCATTCATCGCGCGCCCGAGGTCGCCTATGTCTTCTCCAAGACCGGCACGGCGGAGGCGGCGACCGACCCCATGCCGCCCAATCTCACCGACACCTATATTTTCTTGAAGCCGCGCGAGGGCTGGGCCGATCCCAAGCTCCCCAAGGAGGAGCTGATCCGCCGCATCGGCGCGAAGGTCTCCGAGCTTCCCGGCAATCTCTATGAATTCTCGCAGCCGATACAGCTGCGCTTCAACGAGCTGCTGGCCGGCGTGCGCGGCGACATAGCGGTGAAAGTGTTCGGCGAAGAATTCGATTCGATGGCCAAGGAGGCGGAGCAGATCGCCGGCGTGCTGCGCGGCGTCTCCGGCGCCGAGGATGTGAAGGTCGAGCAGATCGCGGGCCTGCCCTTCCTCGAGATCAAGATCGACAAGACCGAGATCGCGCATCTCGGCCTCAGCGTCGCGGAAGTGCAGGACGTCATCGGCGCCGCTGTCGGCGGCCAGCGCGCCGGCGTCGTCTTCGAGGGCGATCGGCGTTTTCCCATCATCGTGCGTCTGAAGGACGAGTTGCGCCACGACATTCGCGCGCTCGAAAATCTTCCCGTCTCCGTGCGCGGGCATGACACGGGGCAGACGCGCACCGTGCCGCTGAAGCAGGTCGCCTCCTTCTCCTTTCATGAGGGGCCGAACCAGATCTCGCGCGAGAATGGCAAGCGCCGCGTCGTCGTCACCGCCAATGTGCGCGGCCGCGACATCGCCTCCGTCGTCGCCGACGCGCAGGACAGGGTGAGAGCGAAAGTCACGCTCGCCGCCGGCGATTGGCTCTCCTGGGGCGGACAGTTCGAGAATCTCGCCGCCGCGCGGCAAAAGCTCGTGCTCGTCGTGCCGCTGTGCTTTTTCCTCATCTTCCTCTTGCTCTATTCGGCGCTGGGCACGGCGCGTGATGCGCTCATCGTGTTCAGCGCCGTGCCTTTGGCGCTGTCCGGCGGCGTCGCCGCGCTCTGGCTGCGCGGAATGCCCATGTCGGTCTCCGCCGCTGTCGGCTTCATCGCGCTCTCCGGCGTCGCCGTGCTCAATGGCCTCGTCATGCGCAGCTATATTCTGCAGCTGGTGCAGCAGGGCCGCGCGCCGCGCGACGCCATTGTCGAAGGCGCGATGACGCGCCTGCGTCCT
This sequence comes from Methylosinus sp. PW1, assembly GCF_000745215.1. Lineage (NCBI taxonomy): Bacteria > Pseudomonadati > Pseudomonadota > Alphaproteobacteria > Hyphomicrobiales > Methylocystaceae > Methylosinus > Methylosinus sp. PW1. The sequence goes on along the minus strand of NZ_JQNK01000009.1, from coordinate 683,443 downwards.
GTCGCCATGACCGCGCTCGTCGCCTCGCTCGGCTTTCTGCCCATGGCCTTCGCCACAGGGACGGGCGCGGAAGTGCAAAAGCCCATAGCGACGGTCGTCATCGGCGGTCTGGTCAGCGCGACGGTGCTCACGCTTTTCGTGCTGCCGGCGCTCTATGCGCTGTTCGGCCGCGATGAGGCAGTCGTCGCGGCGGAGGAGGATGTCGTCGCCGAGCCGCGAGGCGCCGACGCATGAGAGCCGTTTCCGTCTTCGCTCTCGGGCTCGCGCTGCTGACGCCCGCCGTCGCTTCGGCGGAAACGCTCGCTAGCGCGCTGGCGCGCGCCTATGAGCTCAATCCGACCATCAATTCCGCACGCGCAGGACAGCGCGCCAATGACGAGAATGTGCCGCGCGCGCTCGCGCAATTTCGCCCCAGCGTGAGGACAGACGCCTTTCTCGGCGTCGAGCGGCGCCGCTCGGTGCAGAAGTCCTTCGAATACGACAATGGCAATTACCTCGATCCGATATGGGTCGAGAGCATTCAGAACAATCGCGGCGGCGGGCCGCCGCGTTCCGCCGTGCTCAGCGTCGAGCAGCCCTTGTTCGACGGCTTTCGCACGCAGAACGCCGCGCTCGCCGCGCAGACCAATGTGCATGGGGGACGCGAGCGGCTGCGGCTCATGGAGCAGCGGGTGCTGTTCGAGGCCGTCTCCGTCTATATGAACGTGCTGCGCGACACCGCTGCGCTGCGCTTGCAGCAGAACCATGTTTCCGTGCTCGAGGAGCAGCTGCGCCAGACCAAGGAGCGCTATGCGGCCGGCGAGATCACGCCGACCGATATTGCGCAAGCCGAGGCGCGCCTCTCCGCCGGCCGCTCGCAAGCCGCGACGGCGCGCGCCGAGCTCGACGCCGGCCTCGCGCGCTATGCGCAGATCATGGGCGCGGAGGCGAAGCGTCTCGCGCCGGCCGAGCCGATCGATCGCCTGCTGCCGAAATCGCGCGAAGCGGCGGAGCGCATCGCGCTCGCCGAGCATCCGGTGGTGCGCGCGGCGCAGCATGACGCCGAGGCCGCCGATCTCGACATAAGGGTGATCGAGAGCGATTTCCTGCCCAGCCTCTCCATGGTCGGCAAGGTCTACACCGAGTCCGATATCGACGGCCGCGGCAATCGCGCCGTCGGCGCGCAACTGCTCGGCAAATTATCGGTGCCGATCTATTCGGGCGGCGGGACGTCGGCGCGGCTGCGCCAGGCGAAAGAGACGGCGGGACAGAAGAAATTCGACGTCGACGCCGCGCGCGCCGAGCTGATGGCGCTGACGCGCGCCAATTGGGGAGGGCTGCAGGCCGCCAAGGCGCAGATCGCCGCCGCCAGCGCGCAGATCGCCGCCGCCGAGCGCGCGCTCGAGGGCGTGCGCGAGGAGGCCAAGGCCGGCAAGCGCACCACGCTGGAGATTTTGAACGCGCAGCAGGAGCTGCTCGGCGCGCGGCTGGCGCTGGTGGTCGCGCAGCGCGACCGCGTCGTCGCTTCCTACGCCGTGCTGGCGGCGATGGGCCGATTGTCGGCGCAGCAGCTCGGCCTCTCCGTCGCCGCCTATGACGCTTCCGCGCATTTCGATGCCGTCAAGGATTCCTGGGGCGGAATCGAAACGCCCGGCGGCCGCTGAGAGCGACGCCGGGCGGTTTTGAATTCGTGGCGCGGGATGCGAGCCTGAAGGCTCGCGGTCCGATCCGCGCCCTGGACCGCGAGCCTTCAGGCTCGCAAATCCATTTCTCGTCAGTCGCGGCCGGCGGAGCGGCGCTGCTCGCTGTCCGCGGCCTTGTCGCCCTCGGCCTTCTCGCCGGCGGGCGTCGCACTCGCGGTGGCCGGGAGCGTCCCATTGCCCGCGGCGGCGAGCACCGCCTCGCGGAAGGCGCCTTCGACCGAGACGACGAAATTGTAATTCGACGTCGAATAAGGCCCGATGCGCGAGGGATCATTGCTGCGCCAGCCCACGAGAATGGCGCCGAGCTTGGCGCGCTGCTCGCCCGCGAGAACCGCGCCGCCGGAGGCGCCGTCGCCCGTGCCGCAATCGAAGGCGAACTCGCGCGCGCCGCCCTTCAGCTGATTGGTCTGCGCGCGCAGGCGGCAGGCCTCGAAGGACATTGTCTCGGCGTCGCGCCAATCGGAATGGCCGCGCGAGACGAACTCCACCGTCTGCTCGACGGCGAGCTGGTCGGCGAGCTCATAGGGCTTCACATCGTCGAGCGGCTGCGCGAGCCGCGCCACCGCCCAGTCGTTGATCGCCTTGACGGCGTAGGGCTTGGCCGAGCCGGCGACGATCGACGACATATCCACGGCGATGCGACGCTTCTTGCCGTCGACCTCGGTGACGAATTGGCAGACGCGCGCGCGCTTGGCGCCGCGCTCGTCGAAGAAGACATGCGCCGCAGTGGTGATGACATTGTTGGAGAGCGTCAGCTGCCCGGCGCCATGCGCGCGTCCGCATTGGATGAGCCCGGAGGCGGCGTGCGACTGCTTCAGCGCGCCGGCGTCGAGCTTTTGACGCGCGGCGTATTGCTCGGCGTTGGCGCGACGCTCGGAGCCGAGCACCAGCACTTTCGTCGGCTCCAGCCGCGCGGCCGCCGAGAATTTCACCTGCTGGGTGACGCCGGCTTCCGCGGTGGAGGTGGCAAATGGCGCAGCCGCCAAGCAAAGGGCGGCCGCGAAAAGACGATATTCGACGTTCTTCATCGCGTCCTCTTGTCTCGTTCGCGATTAGGACTATGCGAGGCAATTGCGGTTCACAAGCTTGGCAGTAAGCAAAAACACGGACTTCGCCGGAATACCTTCGAAGCGTCACAGAGTCGCCACGCGCGGGCGCGGCCGCCGCGAAATCGCCGCCGTCTGCGGCGCGCGACAGGGGCGGGCGCTTGCGCTATTCACATCGAGACGAGGCGGAGGAGCGCTGTGATGCGAGCGAGGATGAGACGAGCGGCTTTCGCGGGGCTCGCTTTTCTGTCGGCGGCGCCGGCCTCGGCGCGCGCGCCCTGGCCGGATGATTTCGTCGGCCGTCTCGAGGCGCTGGCGCTGATCGAGACGCTGAACGCGGAGCTGCTCGCCGGGCGCAGCGCGACATTGGTGCTGGAGAAATGGTGCGCCGACCATCACATGGCCGCGGAGCCGAAGATCGTCGCCCAAGTCGCGCCGGGCGCCGCCGCCGCGCCGAGCGCGGAGCAGCGCGAGCGATTGGCCGTCGGCGCGCAGGAGCCGGTGAAATATCGCCGCGTGGCGCTGCGCTGCGGCGCGCATACGCTTTCGGAAGCCGATAATTGGTATGTGCCTTCGCGCCTCACGCCGGAGATGAACCGCGCGTTGGAGGCGAGCGACGCGCCCTTCGGCAAGGTGATCGCGCCGCTGCGGCCTTTCCGCCGCACATTCTCGGCGGAGATGCGCTGGTCGCCGCTGCCTGTGGGTTGGGAGAGCGAGACGCGCGAGGCGATCATGCGTGCGCGGCCGAAGAAGGTGGACCTCGATCCGCCTCGCGCGTTGTTCGAGCATCGCGCCATCGTGCATGGCGGCGATGGGACGCCGATCTCGGAAGTGCGCGAGACCTATACGAACGAGCTGCTGGATTTCGACGCGGCGGCCGTGCGGGAGTGAATGAGAGCTTCGGGGAGCGCCCGCCTCACTCCTCCTCTTCGTCGAACATTCCGAATTGCGCCGGCGGGCGCGACGGCTCGGCGAGGCCGAGATGCCGGAAGGCGTGCGGCGTCAGCAGCCGTCCGCGCGGCGTGCGTTGCAGAAAACCCTGCTGCAGCAGGAAGGGCTCGATGATGTCCTCGATCGCGTCGCGCGGTTCGGAGAGGGCGGCGGCGATCGTCTCTATCCCCACCGGGCCGCCGCCGAAATTGACGGCCACCATTTCGAGATAGCGGCGGTCCATCACATCGAGCCCGATGCTGTCGACCTCGAGCAGAGCCAGCGAGCGATCGGCCAGCTCGCGCGTCACCTGTCCCGCATTCTCGACAATGGCGAAATCGCGCACGCGGCGCAGCAGGCGGCCTGCGATGCGTGGCGTGCCGCGCGAGCGCCGCGCGATCTCGCGCGCGCCATCCTCGCTCATGGCGACGCCGAGCACGCGCGCGCCGCGCCGCACGATCAGCTCCAATTCTTCCGCCGTGTAGAAATTGAGCCGGATCGGAATGCCGAAACGATCGCGCAGCGGCGTCGTCAGCAGGCCGGCGCGCGTCGTCGCGCCGACGAGGGTGAATTTGGCGAGATCGATCTTCACCGAGCGCGCCGCCGGGCCTTCGCCGATGATGAGATCGAGCTGAAAATCCTCCATGGCCGGATAGAGAATTTCCTCCACCGCCGGATTGAGCCGATGAATCTCGTCGATGAAGAGAACGTCGCGCGGCTCGAGATTGGTGAGCTGCGCCGCGAGATCGCCGGCCTTGGCGATGACCGGGCCGGAGGTGGAGCGGAAATTGACGCCCAGCTCGCGGGCGACGATCTGCGCCATGGTCGTCTTGCCGAGGCCGGGCGGGCCGACCAGCAGCACATGGTCGAGCGCCTCGCCGCGCGTCTTGGCCGCCTCGATGAAGATCTTGAGATTCTTGCGCGCCGCCTCCTGGCCGGTGAAATCGCCGAGCGAGAGCGGACGCAGCGAGGCGTCTGGATCGTCCTCGCGCTTTTCGGGCGTCACCAGCCGGCGGGGAGGGGTGGTCAAAGAATCGGGCTCCGATTGCGTCGATGCGCGGGCTGCCGCGTTATGCTAGACTATGCGCCCGGAGAAAAGCCCGTGAGCCGCCCCTCGTCGCAATATGAGCATATGTCCCTCGATGACTTCGAGGAGCTTCTCGCCGACAAGCCCGCGAATGAAAAGTGGGAGCTGATCGGCGGCCGCGTCGTGCGCATGATGGTCGGAGCGCGCTGGGAGCATAATTACATCATCCAGAACCTTTCCTCCGGCATTCGTGAGAGGCTGAGGGCGAATGGCTCGTCGTGCCGGACATTGACCGAGAGCTTCCGGCTGAGAGACGCCCCTATGGATTCATCCACGCTGCCGGATGTGATCGTGCACTGCCGACCGCTCGAGCCCGGCGCGACGTCGCTGAACGATCCGACCGTCCTCGTCGAGGTCATGTCCGAGGGCAGCAAGGCGCGCGACCGTTTCGAGAAATGGGCCGTCTATCAGAAGCTGCCGAGCCTGCGTCATTACGTGCTGGTCGAGCGCGACCGCGCGCATATAGAGACCTTCGATCGGGCAGGCGCGGTCTGGGCCGGCGTGCGCATCCTCGATGGCCTGGAGGCGGAGCTCGATCTGCCGGCGATCGGCGTGAGCGTTCCGCTCGCGGAAATTTATCGGGATGTGATTTCTATTTAGGTAGGGCGCGATCCTTCTCCCGCCTGCGGCACGGCTGTCCGGGGAATGAGTCGATAGGTCGCGGGCGCATGCCCGGCTTTCCCGAGAGTTTCGGGGTACTTTCTGGTTGTCGAGACTCAGAAAGAAAGAGCCGGACATGCGCCTCGAGAATAGCGTCTTCGTCGAGCTTCTCAAACCGATCGATCGTCGCAGCTTCCAGAAGATCGTGGATCGTCACGGCGGCGACGCCTACGACAAATCCTTCAGGAGCTGGAGCCATCTGGTGGCGCTGATCTTCGCGCAGCTGGGCGCGGTCGTCAGCCTGCGCGCCCTCGTCGCCGCCTTCAACGCCGAGGCCAATGGGCATTATCACCTGGGCGTCGGGCGTTTCGCGCGCTCGACGCTCGCCGAAGCCAGCGCCCGCCGGCCCGTCGCCGTCTTCGCCGATCTCTTCGCTCTGCTCGCCGCGACGCTCGACCGCAAGACGCGGCGCGAGGGAGCCGAGATGCTCCGCCTCATCGACTCGACCCCCATCCCTTTGAGCAAGTTCCATGCGTTCGCCCGCTCCAACGGCCGCATCCACGGGCTCAAAATGCATGTCGCCTATGATCGCGGGGCCGACCGTCCCTATCGCGTCGAGGTGACGCTCGCCAATGTCAATGATGTCACCATCGGCAAGAAGACGCCGATCGAGGCGGGCGCCACCTATGTCTTCGACAAGGGCTATTATGATTTCAAATGGTGGAAGGGCATTCACGACGCCGGGGCGCTCTTCGTCACGCGGCCAAAGACCAACACGCGCTTGAAGGTCGTCGCCGAACGGCCGCTCGATAAGACCCGCGGCGACGGCTTCACCGTGCTCGCGGACAGCGAGGTCGCGCTGGCCAGCAAGGGCGATTCCAAGCTGCGGATGCGCCTGCGCCGCATCCGCATCGAGCGCGACGCGGCGAGCCGGACGAAATCGCCGATCATCGAGGTGATCACCAACGACATGACCCGCGATGCGGTGGAGATCGCCGCGCTCTACAAGGCGCGCTGGGCGATCGAGCTGCTGTTCCGCTGGCTGAAGCAGCATCTCTCGATCCGCAAGTTCTTGGGCAAGAACGAGAACGCCATCAAGCTTCAGCTGCTGGCGGCGATGATCGCCTTCCTGCTGCTGCGCATCGCCGCGCACAGCCACGGCGTCACTCTGCCGCCGCTGCGCTTCGCCGAGCTGGCTGGCCGCTTCCTGTTCGCGCGCCGGCCCGTCGCATCGATCGACGAGCCGCCGCCCAAATATCGCGTGCCGAGCCGGTGGAAGTCCGACTGCCAGATCGAGATGATCTATGCCTGAGTTTCCCCGGACAGCCGTGCGCCTGCGGGAGAAGGAGAGGGGGCGTTATCGCGCGCCGATGCGCCGGCGGGTCTCGATCGTCACCCACACATTCGGGTCTTGCTGCGACTGGCGTTTCACGAAGCGATAGCCGGTCGCGTCCCACGGCTTCACCTCGTCGGCGAGATTGTCCAGCACGAAGTCGCCGCGATTGGTGCGCGCCGTCAGAATCGCATGGCCCTGGTCGTTCTTGTCGCGCACGATGGTCATCAGCAGCGCCTGGCGCGGAAAGCCCATTTCCATCAGCAGCCGGCGCTTCTGCAGCGCGTAGATCTTGCAGTCGCCCTTGCCGTCGGTGGGATAATCCCAATGATCGGCCATCGTGCCCCAATGCTCGAGATTGGAGAGAGGCTGTATCGCGGCGTTCACGGCGCGATTGATCTCGTTCAGCCGCGCCCAGGTTTCGCGCGAGAGGTCGAGATCGGCGGCGGGCAGGACCGTCTGTCGGCATTCCTGCGGCTGGCGGCCGCAAAAATCCATCCAGCCATAGGGGATGGAGGTCGGCTCGCCGGTGACGACGAAGCTCGCGCGCGGGACCTCCGCGCGTGCGGCCGAGGCGCTGCAGACGATGAGCGCCAGAGCGAGCGGACTCAAGACGCGAATGAGAAAATAGGCCACGCGAACCCCCGAAGCCGGCGTGGAGCGCCGCAGCCCGCCGCCGCGGCGTCCCTCGCCATCGGGGCCGAGAATGCGCGCGCGCCTTTTGCCCGCTCGCCAATTCGAACGCTCGGATTTTAGCGATCCCGCGTTTTTCCCTGCGGTTGACCCTCGCGCTGGCGGCGCAATCTGACAGAAGCGGTCGCCTTCCCCTTTCCGCTGGAGAAAGAAGCAAATGGCCACTGCAAAGAAGCGCGAGACCGCCGCGCGTCCGACCCCCTCTTTCGGCAATCCAGATCTTCCGCCGCAGGGCGCGATCAATGCGCGAAATAAAGCCAGCCTCACCGACCCCGGCCCGCGCAGCGAGGCGATCGGCGGGCAGTTTCCTTCGGCTCAGTTTCCGCCGCCCACCGACGTCAGCGACATGCCCATGTTCTGGGCGTCGTTCAACAATGCGCCCAAGCGCGTGCAGAACGGCGGCTGGGCGCGGCAGGTCACGCAATATGATTTCGCCATCGCCGAGGAGATTTCCGGCGTCGATATGCGGCTGACGGCGGGTGGAATAAGGGAGATGCATTGGCACCTCGCCGCCGAATGGGGCTATGTCTCCTATGGCTCCTGCCGCATCACCGTGCTCGACGATCAGGGCCGCGCCTATGTCTCCGATGTGAAGGAGGGGGACATTTGGTATTTCCCCGCCGGCCAGCCGCATTCATTGCAGGGGCTAGGGCCGGACGGCTGCGAGTTCCTGCTCTGTTTCGACGACGGCAAGGCGACCGAATACAACACTCTGCTCGTGACCGACTGGATCGCCCATACGCCGCCCGAGATTCTCGCCGCCAATTTCGGCCTGCCGGCCGAGACCTTCGCCAATATCCCGCTCAATCAGCTCTATATTTTCCAAGGCGAGATTCCTGGTCCCTTGGCCGCGGATCAGGCCGCATCGGCGCAAGGGGAGGGGGCGCCGCCCTATCCTTACACTTTCTCGCTGAAGGGCAGCGCCGCCGCCAAAAAGACCAAGGGCGGCGAGGTGCGCGTCGCGGACAGCGACAATTTCAAGGTTTCCTCCACCATAGCCGCGGCGCTGGTCACGCTCGCGCCGGGCGCGCTGCGCGAGATGCATTGGCATCCCAATGGCGACGAATGGCAATATTGGATCAAAGGCCATGGCCGCATGACGCTGTTCGACGCCGGACCCAAGGCGGTGACGCAGGATTTCCACGCCGGCGACATAGGCTATGTGAAGCGCGCCCATGGACATTACGTGCAGAATGTCGGCGATACGGAGCTGCAATTTCTCGAGGTTTTCCGCGCCGCGCATTTCCGCGACGTCTCGCTCACCGACTGGCTCACCCATACGCCGCCGGCCATGGTCGCCCAGCATTTGAACATAGACGAGGCGACCATCGCCAAATTCCCGCGCGGCAAGCCCATCGTCATGCCGTGAGATCGCAGGTATGATAATACCTATGCGGTCTATTGCCGGGAAATGCGGGCTTTTCGGGCGCTCACGGGCGCCCGATTCCGTTTGACAGGGGCGGCGCGGTCGCTTATCACCCAGCGATCCCACGGGCGCAGACCCGAAAAGAACGGAAATAGCTCTCCCATGTTTGGCAAGACCTATTCGGCGAAGCCCGCCGAAGTGCAGAAGAAATGGGTGCTGATCGACGCCAAGGGCCTCGTCGTCGGCCGCCTCGCCAGCCTCATCGCGCTGCGTCTGCGCGGCAAGCACAAGGCGACCTTCACCCCCCATGTCGACGACGGCGACAACATCATCGTCGTGAACGCCGACAAGGTGATCCTCACCGGCCGCAAGCGCGACCAGAAGGTCTACCATCATCACACGGGCTTCCCGGGCGGCATCAAGGAGCGCTCGGCCAAGTTCATCCTCGAGGGGCGCTTCCCGGAGCGCGTGGTCGAGAAGGCGGTGCAGCGCATGCTGCCGCGCGGCCCGCTCGGCCGCAAGCAGCTCGGCAATCTGCGCGTCTACAAGGGGCCGGACCATCCGCATGTCGCTCAGACTCCCGAGCCGCTGGACGTCGCCGCCCTCAATCCCAAGAATGCCCGCAACGGCAAGAACGCTAAGAGCGCCTGACCATGGCCGAGACCACGCTTTCCTCTCTCTCCGAGCTCAATCAGGCGACGGTCGCGGCAGCGTCCGAGGCGCCGAAATATGAGCAGAAGCTCGACAAATACGGCCGCGCCTACGCCACCGGCAAGCGCAAGAACGCCGTCGCCCGCGTGTGGATCAAGCCCGGCACGGGCAAGATCACCGTCAACGGCCGCGACGTCGCCGTTTATTTCGCGCGTCCGGTGCTGCGCATGATCCTGCAGCAACCGCTCGGCGTCGCCAATCGCGTCGATCAATATGATCTGGTCGTCACGGTTGCTGGCGGCGGCCTCTCCGGCCAGGCCGGCGCCGTGCGTCATGGTCTTGCAAAGGCGCTCACCCATTATGAGCCCGAGCTCCGCAGCGCGCTGAAGCGCGAGGGCTTCTTGACCCGCGACTCGCGCGTGGTCGAGCGTAAGAAATACGGCAAGCGCAAAGCCCGCCGCAGCTTCCAGTTCTCGAAGCGCTGATTATCTCTCGATCGGCGATACGGGCGACAAAGGGCGGCGCGAGCCGCCCTTTTTATTTGTCTCACGGGAATCGGAACCAGCACCAATGGCGAAAATCTTCATCGATGGCGACAGCGGCACCACGGGGCTCGAGATCCGCGAGAAGCTCGCGGGCGCGCCGAATCTGGAGCTCGTCTCCATCGCGCCGGAGCTGCGCAAGGAGATCTCCGCCAAGCGCGACATTCTCGCGCGCGTCGATGTCGCCATTCTCTGCCTGCCGGACACTGCGGCCAAGGAGACGGTCGCGCTCGCCGATGAATTGGGCGAGGCCGGACCGCGCATTCTCGACGCCTCGACAGCGCATCGCGTCGCGCCCGGCTGGACCTATGGTTTTCCCGAGCTCGCGCCCGGCCAGACGGAGGCGATCCGCAAGGCGCGGCGCGTCGCCAATCCCGGCTGCTACGCCACCGGCGCGATCGCGCTGCTGCGTCCGCTCGTCGATGCGGGGCTGATCGCCGCGCAGGATGCGCTGACGATCAACGCCGTCTCCGGCTATTCCGGCGGCGGCAAGCAGATGATCGAGGCTTACGAGAAAGGCGAGGCGCCGGCCTTCGAGCTCTACGGCCTCTCGCTCGAGCATAAGCATTTGCCGGAGACCGCGGCCTATTCGCGGCTCGCCGCGCCGCCGCTGTTCGTGCCGTCCGTCGGCAATTTCCGACAGGGAATGCTGGTCTCGATTCCGCTCCGGCTCGACGCGCTCTCCACGCGGCCTCGCGCCGTCGATCTCGAGGCGGCGCTGGCGCGTCACTATGCTGGCGCGACTTATGTGCGCGTCATGCCGGCGCCGAAGTCCGGCCGTCTCGATCCGCTCGCCTTGAACGGCACCAATGATCTCGAAATCTTCGTCTTCGCCCGCGAGGAGAGCCGCCACGCGCTGCTCGTCGCGCGGCTCGACAATCTCGGCAAAGGGGCGTCGGGCGCCGCCGTGCAGAATCTGTCGCTGATGCTCGCCTAGCGCGCGAGCCGACTTCACTCGGCGGCGCGGAATGATGGGAGCGGTTTTGAAAGCATGGCAAACGTATTCTGCGGATGAGATTGGACCGGAAGCCAGATCCAGGAACAGATCGACCAGCTAACGAAGCATGTCGTCAACATAGTGAAACGCCTCACCGCATTGCGGAGGCCGTTATCGGTCGGCGGCGTCCTCGGAAGGCGCGCTAACTTCCTTATGCTTAAGGTAAAGCCTAAGCTAAAAAAGTAGCGCCCTACCTACCTAGTTCCTCGAACCGTTTTCTCTTCTCTTCATCCAACATTACATCGATAATAAATTCTAAATCGACGTCATCAGCAACATTACTGCTTCGCTTGTAACCAAATTTTTGCGAAATAATACTCAGTAACGCCATTGCTTTTCCTTTTGATACCCCATCAGTAACAATAATTCTCTCGAAAATATGTCTCCAGAACTCATTCTCTGACCTTAAGTGACGTGCCTGTGAACTAAATAATAGCTTCATCCTTTGAAGCCTAATCGTAATATTTTTCAACTCGTCACCGAGGCGTGCAGCAGTATTTTTTGAATCCTCAATTTCACCACTTAGCGCGCGTCTATTTTTTCTTGAATAGTAGTTTATAGCTACAAGGAATACAAAGTATATGATCGTATATACAGCTGAGTTTGCGGCGATCTGATAAACATTTATATTCCCTCTTGTTGGGTCCGCCCGCCTCAACGCCATCCCCCTCGGAGCACTAACCAAAATCGGAGACGGAGAAACAGCCCCCTTTGTTCCTTTCACAATAGCAACATATTCAGATGTCGGTGGAACTTTACCTATTACCAATATACTACCCGCTCGGCCTGTTGGATTTAAAATTTCTATCCCAGATATGCCGGTATTTGATACCACGCCATCGATACCAATGTTCATTCCAATCTCGATATTTACCTGGTCGGGGCTATTATTATTTATTACAACACTAATATAATAATTATTCGCGTCTTCAGAAACTGAATAATCAACACCGCCAGAGAAAGTAAAATATGGCATTAGGATGTTGATCGTACCGACGAAAATTGCGGTGGACGCGGCAATAAGGAAATCCTTAAAGACGCTCACGTAGTCGATGTCCTTCATCAGGAAGCCCCGGCAACAATAGCAGTGTTAGAACGAGTCGCTCGATTTTACAGCAAACTCTGCCGCCTTTGTCCATCAAATGCGCAGGCTTGGCTACCCATTGCGGCCGTGGGCCCGGGTCATGCTCTGAAAGGTCGACTCCGTCTGCTATGAAGCGCTGCGGCGGAAGGTGTCGAATGGATTGTCGACGGCGAGCACTGACTGCAACGATTATTGGGGGCGTTCACGTCAGTCTTCGTCCGTCACGGCCTCGGCGTTATGCAGGCGACGCGCATGCAGCGTCGCCACAGCCAGCACGCCCATCGCCAGCGCCTGATGCGCGAGCCCGGCCCAGAGCGGCACGACGAGCAGAAGCGTCGTTATGCCGAGCACGACTTGCGCGCTCACATGGCCGAACAGCAGGCCGGCGCCGCGCGCGGCGCGTCCGCCCGCCGTGCCGGCCGCGTCGATGAGATGAAACAGCGACAGTGCGAGCAATACATAAGCGATCATGCGATGATCGAATTGCACCAGCGCGACATTGTCGACGAGATTGCTCCACCAAGGCGAAAGACGCAGCAAATCCTCCGAAGGCGGAATGAAGCTGTCGTCCATCAGCGGCCAAGTGTTGTAGGCGTAGCCGGCGCGCAGCCCAGCGACCAGCGCGCCGGCGCCGATCTGCGCGAGCACGAGAAAGAGCAGAAGATTCGCGAAAAAGGAGAGCCGCCGGCGCCCGCTCGCGACGATGATGCGCGTCCCATAGCCGAGCCCGCCCGCGACCCACAGACATGCGGCGAAGATGAAGGCCGCGAGCAGCAGATGAATGGCGAGCCGCTCCTGCGCCACCTCGACGCGATTGACGAGTCCCGATGACACCATCCACCAGCCGACGCCGCCCTGCAGTGCGCCTAGCGCCAATATTCCGATGAGCTTCGGCTTCACGCTTTTCGGCAGCCGTCCGCGCAGCCAGAACCAGGCGAGCGGAACGGCGAAAGCGAAGCCGATGATACGGCCGAGCAGACGATGGCTCCACTCCCAGGCGAAAATCGTCTTGAACTGCGCGAGGTCCATGTTCGGGAACATCTCGCGATACTGCGGAATCTTCTTGTAATCCTCGAAGGCGGCTGACCATTGCGCCTCCGAGAGTGGTGGAAGAACGCCTGTTATCGGCTTCCATTCGGTGATGGAGAGGCCCGATTCGGTGAGCCGCGTCGCGCCGCCCACCACCACCATGGCGAAGACCAGCGCCGCTATGACGAGCAGCCACAGGCGAACGTCGGTCGCGCTCTCCTCGCTCGGCGGCGCGACGATGGCGGGCGTGGGAGCGGGAAACTGGATCCAGTCGGTCATGGGGGCGGCTCGATGTGAGAGGCTCTCGCGCGCCAATTAAGGGGAGCCGCGCGCCCTTGTCCACGGGGCCGCGGGACCGAAACGCCGCGGGCGAGAATTTTCCGGCTGAAAAACGCCACGTCCGGGAGGAAAATAGAAGCGCGCGAATCGTCGCGTGGGCAGGGAGCGGAGCGCAGATTTTGACCGCCAAGACCGACGGCGCCTTCCGCACGATCGGCGAGGTCGCGGAGAGCCTCGACCTTCCGCCGCATGTGCTGCGCTTTTGGGAGACGCGCTTTTCCGAGATCGAGCCCGTCAAGCGCGCCGGCGGACGGCGCTACTATAGGCCGCGCGACGTGGAGCTGGTCGCGGCGATTCGCCATCTGCTCTATGGCCGCGGCTATACGATCAAAGGCGTGCAGCGCCTGTTGCGCGAGCAGGGCGTGCGCGCGGTGATCGAGAGCGCCCGCGGCGGCGGCGGGCCGGAGCGCGCCGATTTCGACGAGCCCGAGCCCCAGGCCGCCGAGGCTCCGCTCTTCTCCTATGGCGAATCGCCGGCGCGGCCGGAGCCGTCACGCTCGTTTCACGCGCCGGAAATCCACGAGGAGGACGCGCCGAGGGCGTCCACCTCTCTCGTCGCGCTCGCCGCGCGCGAGCCGCCGCCCATGCTGACGCTGCCCGCCGTGCGCCTTTCCGAGGCGCCCGCCGCCGGCCTGCGCCCGCAGGATGAGCGGCTGCTGCGGCAGGCGCTGGCCGATCTCGCCGAATGCCGCCGCATGCTGGAGCTGACGCGGCGGTGAATTCCTCGCTTCTTCTGCGCTGTCATGCGTTGCCAGCGGCTTCGCCGGCCTCTATAAGGGCGGCCATCGGAGTGTAGCGCAGCCCGGTTAGCGCACTTGTCTGGGGGACAAGGGGTCGTGGGTTCGAATCCCGCCACTCCGACCAATTAAACGCTTGTAATATAGCGTTTTTCTGGCCAATGAAGAGGCCGGGCGTTTCGCACGAAAGTGGAACGGAACCGCCCGAAAATCCCGCAACGGCGCAAAAAGTCCCGCAGAAAGTCCCGCAGGGATTCTGCTCTTGTTCCCGTCGGCCCAAGACAGCAAAAAGCCCCGCCGGCGGACCAGCGGGGCCTGAAGCTTTTCGACCATGCAGCGGCCTATCGCGCGTCTTCGCCGGCCGCGCCCTGCGGTTCTTCGACCTCCATCTCCGTCAGCCATCCAGATGATCGCGCCAGGCGGTGGACGACGCCGGTGATTCGATATTCGCCATCGATCCCGCTGCGCACGCCGGAGAGCGTCAGGGGAGCTTGCGGCTGCGCGGCCGCCTCGCCGTCGATAATGACGGCGCCGCCGCCCTTGCCGCGCGCGATCTCGTCGGCGTTGGCGTCGGCGCGATCTTGCGCCTGGCTGCGGTTCGGAAAGCGCCGCGTGTCCACATGGCTCGATTTCGCCGCGGAATCGGCGGACGCCTGAACCTGCTCATATTTCCCGGTCTTCGGATTATAGAGCCAGACGACGGCCGTCTTATAGCGCGGGCGGCTTTGCAGCGGCGTCAAATCCCAATAGACGAGGTTTTGGCCATAGACGGCCGAGACGCCGGCGAGCGCCCGGCCGCTGGTCGAGCTCCCCGAATTGCGCGGCACGAAGACGGCCCGCGTCCCGAAGACCTTGAAAGTCGCGCCGATCTCCTCCGCCACTCGCTTGCCCCAGGCGAGGAAGCTCTCGTTTCCGATCTGCCAATAGTCGCGTCGGATTTTCGCCAGCGACGAATCGACCTGAACGGTCAGTCCTGCCGTTTTGGCCCATTTCTGGGCCGCCTGCTCGAAAGTCATATTATCGGCGTGGCCCTGCTGCTTTTGCTTCGCCGGCCCGACGAAATCGACGCCCGATGCGGTCAGCGCCAGCACGAAGCCTTCGCTACGGCCTCCGCGGCTGTGCGGCTCATCGGTCGTCCCCTGGAAATTGACAGCCTGGCCGCCCGACTTCCACGCGAGCTTCACCGAAATATCCGCCCCGACCCGCGGCAGCTTGATCCTTCCGCCGAGATCGTCGAGCAGCAGCTCCAGGGCGTCGCTCATCCCGCCGTCATAGAGCCTCAGCGCGAGCGAGAGGAGATAAGGCGAGAATCGCTCGGTGACCTCGGTCCCGTCGACGGAGATCGTGTAGGAGACGCCCTCAATCATAGAGCGAGACCACTTCGGCCGCCGTCGCCGCCGCGGAAGCCGCCGCCGGCCGCAAGACGCTGACCGCGGTTCCGACCGGAAGAATGGCGCCGAGCGCAGAGAGCCCCGGATTGCGCACGAGCGTATCCTCGACGAGCCCCGCGACCTCGCGGCGATAATAGCGCCAGAGCAGCAGATCGAGCGTCGTCCGCTCGGTCTCGACAATGAGAACGTCGATCGTCATGCGAACAAGCTCATCAATGTGCCGAGCATGGCTTGCGACGAAGCCGCCTTCGGCGATTTCATCAGCGAAATTTCGAATGTGATTTCCCGGCCGATGCCCTGATTGTTGAGATAGCCCTGCTTTTGCCGCAGCCTCTCGAGGAAATACCAGCCGAAGACCGTCCCGTCGCCGCGCACCAGCATTTGCGGCTGTCCGCTCCGCGCCATCGTCTCGAGCGTCGAAAGGCCGCCAAGCCCGCCGAACTTTCCCGGATAGAGCGTGCCGGAGAGACGCAAAGGCTCATCCGCCTCGCCGACGAATTCGCGCGGGCGCGGGCCGCCGACAATATCCTTCGCCGCAAAATCCGCGCCCACCTCGCGCTCCATCTCGGCGACATTGACAGGGGCGACGTCGAATTGAACGGTTCCGAGCTGATAGAGCATTACCCGTCCCCCTGAAGGCCGCCCGTCCCATATCCAGCGCGCCGCAGCTGCGCGAGCGATTGCATCGCCTGGCCGCGATCGACGGATCCTCCCCAGCCGAGCTGCCTGCGCAATTGCACAGTCTCCCGCAGCGCCTCGTTATGCGCATGCAACGACGCAGAATCGACATCGAAGCTCGCCCGGCCGCCGACCGCGGCCATATGCTCGTCACGATAGGTCTGGAGCATGGATTGCCGGCGCCCGGCGGCGGTCTCCTGTGGATTGGCCCGATATCCGCGCAGCCATCGTCGTGCATTTGCGACGCGCGCGCCGGTCGAATTGTCGCCGTAGCGCTCGAAGTCCCAGCCGATCGCGCCCGCGCGACGCAGATCGGTGACATTCGCCCATCCGCGCGTGCCGCTTCGAGAACGCGCCTCGCGGGCGAAAAAATCCACCTGCGTCGCAAAATCCGTCCAGGGCTTGCCGCGCGCCGCGGCGAAGGCCTTGAGCGCGGCGAAGCGCTCATTCCGCCATTGAAACAGGCCATGCGCCGTGCCGCGATCGCCCGGCCGGCCATTGCTCATGATCTCGCTCTCCTGCTGGGCGTTGCCCGCGGCGATCGCTGCCGCCTCGGGCGTCCAGCCATGCACGCGGATGAGACGCTCCATGAGCGCGCGGCCGCGAGCTCCGAGGCCGCCCTGCGGAACGCCGCCGTCGCCGTCCCCGGCGCCCACATCGAGGTCCTCCATCGCGCCGGCGCGCGCGCGAATCGCCGCCGCGGATTGCGGACCGGAAAGCGACGCGCCGGCCCCGATCAGCCGAGGCGCGCCGCCGCCTCCCAGCGCCGCCCGTCGCCCCAGCGAGGCGCGGCCATAGCCGATGCGGAACGGAACCGTATCCGCATGAGCGGCCGAGACGCCGAAAGCCTTGCCGAGCCCCTCCGTCGCTTTTTTCCAAAAGTCTTTCCAGAAATCGGATGATTCCTTTTTGGCGTCGGAGAGCGCTTTTTCCCGTTGGGCGACGCCATGACGCGCCCCGCGTCCGCCATTCTCGGATTTCGGCTTCGCCGCTTCGCTCTGCGGCTCCTCATCGTCCCACCAAGGCATTGTGACGCCGAGCGAGCGCCACCATTCATGCGCCTTGCGCTCGATCGCCGCGTCCTTCGCGGCCGCATGAGGGTCATGATTTTTGAACGGATTACGGCCCTCGATCACGCTCGACAGCACGCGGATCGCCGTTGCGAGGCCATGAAGAAAGCCAGAGACAGGCACGGCCTCCAAAGCCGCGGCGCCGAGATCGTCCAGCGCCGCCGATAGCTCCTTCAGCGTCGCTTTCGGATCATTCTTTTGCGCCTTGACGCCCTCTTCGAGCGACATCGCCTCATGATAGAGCCGACGATGCGCCTTCAGCGTCTCTTCCTGCTGAATCAGAATCCGGCCGAGGTTCGCCGCCGTCGACGGCAGCACCTGGTTCAGCAGCCGCACCTGATCGGAAAATGTCTTATAGCCGCCTCGCACAGCCGCCGGCTTGAAAATTTCTGTGAACCATCGGCCAGGATCAGAGGCGAGCAGATCGTCTCCTTTGACCTTGCCCGTATATCCCATGATCTCGCGAGAGCCTTTCGCATAGCGGATTTTCCCGGGCTCGGAGAGCAGGCCGAGCTGGTTCATGAGCAGCGCCGGCATATGCCGCTTCTGCAACCCGCCGCGCAGGGTGCGCGTCAGCATCGCCAGCGCATCGCCGGCGGAGCTGCCGTGCATCTCTTGTATGAGCGACGGCATGGTCGTGTTCAGAAACTCGTCGGAAAGCGTCGCGCCGGCGCTCTTCGAATATTTCGCCGCCTCGTAAATCTGTTCCGTCGAGATCGTGCGCCCCATGACCTGCATGGCGCGCACCTGGCCTTCGAGATAGGCGCGGAACCGTTTTGGATCATTCATGAGGCCGAGCGATTCCCCGCCTTTCACGAGATCGGCGAGATTGGCGTTTTCGACGCCCATGCCTTTGAGCACGCTCGCGGCCTTGGCCAGCGGGCCGAGCAGCTCGAACATTTCCTCGGGATGCTGGACTGCGGAGCGCCCTTCCTTGAACAGCTCGAGGATTTCCGAAACGCTCATATTCGGCGCGCCGCGCGCCGCCTTTCTCGCCGCCGCCTCCGCGCGCGCCAGCTCGTCGGGCTTTATCCCCGCCAGTCGCGCGCCGGTGAGCACATGGCCGCGCTCCGCCGCTCCCTCGACCAGCTTGGTGATCGCCTCATAGCCGATATAGCCGCCGGCGAGCGGCAGCACATGACCGAATTTCCCGGCGAGCGCGCCCATGGCCGCCGCGCCGCCGGGCGTGAGCAGGCCGGAACCGCCGGCGCCGGACATGCCGGAGATCATTCGTCGGCTCGACGAGAGGCTGGCGGAGCGCCCGGCGCCGATCGCGGACATTCCCGCGATGAGGCCGAGGCCGGAGCCGCCCCCCGCCGCGCGCTGCGCAGCGGCGAGATCGCGATAGAACGCCTGCTGCTCGCGCTTCACATTGCGCAGCGCCGCGACCTGCGCGCGTTCCCAAGCCTTGACGTCCGCCGACTGCCCCTTCGTCCATTTCGCGGCGTCGCCGGCGAGCTTTTGCGTTTTGGCGTAATCCTTCCAGGCCGTCGCTACCGCCTCGACATCCTTCGCCGAGAGCTTGAGCCCGGAGAGCGACCGCGTGAACCGATCCGTCGCCCCCGTATTCGCCATGCCCTTGGCGACGGCCTTTGCCGCATTCTCCGCATCTTTCAGCGCCTGCCCGACATTGCGCGCGGGACGCGTGACATCATCGATGAGCTTGACCGTCAAGGAGCTCGTCAGACTTGCCATCAATCGATCCCCATCATCTCGCGCGCCTCGATCAGCTCGGCGATGAAATCATCCCAGGGCATGGACATGATTTCCGTCATGCTCCAGCCCATGTTGCGTCCGATCAGGGCGCGATAGTGCCGCCAGCCGCCGGGCCAGAACCGTCGCTCTCGACGTCCTGGAACCGGCGGGGCAAAAAATCTTTTGCGGCCTCGTCCAGAGCCAGGCGATCGTCATCGTCCAGCGCATCGAGAACGACATCGGGGATGCTCGCACCGGAATCGTCCCGATAGATCGGGAAGCGCACAGAATCCTTTTCCTTGATGCTCTCGACCCAATCGGCGACCTCTTTCGCCGTCAGCCTGTGCAGATTGACATGATCATAGATCGCGCCGTCATAGGCGAGCGGCCATGCCAGCGTGACGCTCTTGAAGCGCGCCGCGCCGCCGACGAATTTCGGCGCTTCCGGCTCCGGCGCAGCGGCGACGACATCTGTGTTTCCATCATCCATGGATCGAGCCTTTCATGAAAAAAGGCGCAGCGCTATCCGCGCCGCGCCGTGACGACATTTCTCAGCTGATGCGCAGGATCGCGTTCATATCCGCGTTGCGATCGACGCCATTGACGCGCCATGTGGAGTTGAAGAAATCATAATAATAGATTTCCTGCTTGTCCTCATACAGCTCGTAATGGGTGATCTCGCCGACCTTGTGATCCTGCTCGCCCAGCTTGCCGCGCTCATGCTCCTGCTCATTGAGCTCGAGCAAGCGCCCGAAGACGACGACCTTGCGCTCGATCGCGCGGCCGCCATTCTTGTCGCGCAGCACGCCATAGACAGTGTAGGGCTTCACAGCCTGCGTGCCGAGCCCGAACATCGCCTTCGTCTGCGCATCAGCGCCGATGAGCTTGAAGCTCAGCTCGAAGGCCTCGAGCCCGAGGCCGCCGATGGTGAGCGCGCCGATCGAGCCGCCGGCATGATGCTCGGCCGATTTTTCCTTGAGCTGCGGCAGCATGATCGCCTGCAGCGTCAGATGTTTCGAATTATTCGGCCCGTCGTCGCCGGCGAACAGATTCGCGGCTTCCCAAATGATGACCGATGCGGCCATGAGACTATCTCCGATGGTGCGAGAAAGAGAGACGACGCGCGCGAGAGCGCGCGCCGCGATCAGGCGAATTGACCGACGATCGTCGCCGATTGCGTGACGAGCGTCGCCAGCTCCTCGACGAGCGCCTCGTAATAGGGCCGGGAATCGATCGTGACCTGCGCGATCGGCGCCGGCTCCTCGCTCTGGAAGAAGACCCGGAACTTGCCCTGCCGAAGATCGGTCGGAGAATTCCGCGAGGACTCGAAGCCGACGCGGAAGCCGATCGAGCCTTCCTGAAGCAGCGCCTCCTGGCCGATCGCGGTCATATCGTTGAGCACCGCCTGAACCCCATGCGAGGTCACATTGTCGACGCCGAGACGCAGGCGGATCGATTTGAGCAGCGCCAGATGCGCCCAATCGCGCCCGCGCGACTTGTTGTAGAACCAGAAGTTCGGATCCGTGTCCGCATTCCAGAGCCCGGCGAAGACGAAGCCATTGCTGGCGATCGCCGTCTCGACCCCGACCTCTCCGCGCTCGACCACGCCGATATGCGCGGCGAGCAGCTCCTGGCCCTCCGTCGCGCCATCGACGAGCGAGAAGCTGTAATAGGTCTTGAGCCCGACGATCCCGCGCATCTGCTGGCCGGCGAAAGACCAGAACGGATAGCCGCCATGCAGAAAATCGGTCCGCACGGCGAGTCCGAGCGCGCGCGCCACGCCGTCCTCATAGCGCGTGTTCACGCCATCCGAGACGACGGTCCATGCGTCGATCGGAATGAGCCGGCCGGAGCCGAGCGATTCTTCCCAGGCGATGGCGTTGGCGACGCCCGTTCCGGGACCTCCGACGATCGAATGCGCCAGCAGCGCGTTGAGCACCGAGGGCAGAGCCGCACAGATCGGATTGGCGGTGATGACGGCGTCGACGATCGACACTGTGACGTCGAAGCCGTCGCCGATCGCGAAATCCGTCGCGCCATCGGCGATGGTAAAGCCGATCTGCGTCGCGTAAGCGGCGCCGACGGTCGCATTGGCGAGCGCGACCCCATGCGGATCGGTGACGGAAAAGACGCCCCCATTGGCCGGCACGGCGGCCGCGACCGTTATGTCGAACTCGTCGCCGGCGACGAAATCCGTCGCGCCGTCGCCGATCGTGAAGCTCAATCCCGGCGCGGACGCGCTGGAATAGGCGACGCCGACGACGCCGACGCCGTCGAAGGTCCCATCCGGCCGCACCACCGCGAAAGCGCCGCCATTTGTCGCGACGCCGTCGAAGATCGCCCGCCAGACGCCCACCGCCGCGGCCGCATTGGCGGCGAGGCCGCTCACGACGCCATTGCCCGTGTTGCCGCTCTTGGCGGCGCTCGCGGCCGAGCGCGCGCCGCCGATGCAGCGGACCTGATAGACGCCCGCCTGAACGCCGGCGAGAAAAGCCGGCGAGGCGAGCGTCATCGCGCCATTGCCGGTGTTGCCGCCGGCTTTCGTCGCTCGCGAAACATCGGTCGAGCCGCCGGACGCGCTCGTCTGCCATGTATAGCCCGGCGCGCCGATGAGCCGCGGAATGACGCCGGCCTGCGATCCCGCGCGCAACAGCGCATAGATTCCCGTGCCGGTATGGCCATTGGCCGAGCTGCCGTTGCGCGCGCCGATGATATTGGCGATCATCGCCGCATCATTGCCGCCGGCGGCGACGCGCACCGCGACGATGCGCGCGCTCGTCTGCAGATCCGCCAGCTGATCGTCGATCGCCGTCACCGCCTTGTAGAGATCGCCCGTGCCGATCTTCGCGAGCGCCACAGGATCGCCGCTGTCGAAAGCGACAGGCTCGTTCAGCGGCAAGAAATCGGCGCGCGCGTCATCGCTCGGCAGCACCAGGCCGATCACCGAAAGATCGGAGGCCTGCGCCGGCCGCGGATCGGTGTCGTCACGATTGAAGATGAGACCATAGGTAGGGGAGGTCATTGATGAGGCTCCGTGAATATGATTTTCGTCATCACACGATGTGCTTGAGATCGCGCACATCGCCGTTCGGCGGCTGATCCGGCGCGTCGAATGCGGGCGGCCGTGGCGCCGTGATCTCGTTTTCCACGAGCAGCGCGCGAATTTCTTCGATATGCGCGCGCAGCTTTTCGATATAACGCCAGCAGCGTGCGAGATCGCTTCGCAGCTGGGCATTGGCCTTTGCCTCCGCATCGAGCAGCAGCTTGATGCGATCATCGACCAGCTCGTTGAGCGCGCGCTCCGCCTCGGCGTTGATCTTCTTCGCCTCCGCGCCCTGCTTGCCGTGTCCGAGCAGCCATGACGCCGCCTCTCGCAGGAAAGCGCCGACGACGCCGCCGCCGCCGAGCGCCGCGATAATCGTCGCCGCCTGTTCCGAAATATCGTGACTGCTCGCATCCGGCATTCGCCGACCTCCTCTCAGCTCTTGACTTGCATCCCGCGGCACACGCGCGCCTCTGCGTCGAGGCGCGCGGCGTCATTGACGATCGCGAGCCCATCCTTGTCCGGGTGCGCCTCGGCATAATCGGCCATGCGATCGAGCGCCGCGTCCGACAAAGGAACCGGACATACCGGCGCCAGCTTGCGCTGTATTTCCAAGCGCCGCGCCGCCGGCTCCTTATTCGCGGCTCGCGCCGCCAACGTCGGAGCCAGCTTTGCGGGCGCGCAGCCGGCGAGCGAGCTCGTGAGCATCGGCAGCAGCGCCAGGCAGAGCGCTGCGCGCATCGGCGATATCTGCGACCACATCGGATGTCTCCTCTGCGGCCTCGGCGACCGCCGCCTCTTCGTGGGTAGCGACGCGATCCTTGTCCTGGCGCCGGAGACGAAGCGCCCCGAGGAGCGCTTCGAATGCCGGGCCGAGGAGCTTGCCGAGAACCGCGCTCGCGAATGTTGCGAGCGCGCCCATGGGTCAGCTCGCACCGAGGGTCGAGGCGCTGGCCGTCGCCGGGATGACATTGAGCGCCGAGAGGCGCGCGATGATCAGCGGCTCCAGATTGTCGCCGGCCCATTTCGCCACCTTGGGCTCATAAGCCACGATCCATTTCAGCGCCGCGGCGATCACCTCATTGGAGACCGGCACGGTCGCCGTCTCGTTGCGCACCGCGCCCGCGACGCTGGCCAGTGCATAGTCCACGGCCTTGGCGATCACGTCATTGGTCAAAAACGTCTGCACATAGGAGGGCAGAAAGCTTTTGACGCCCCACGAGACCACCGCGAGGAAGATCGAGCCGCTCGTCGCCAGCAGGCCAGAGATCCAATCGCCCCAGGGAATGGAGACGGTCGACGCCGCCGGCGCGGCGACAGCGTCCGCAGCATAGGCGGCGCCGACGCTGAGCGCGATCGTGCCGGCGATAGCCGCGGCGACGAGGGCGAGGCGGGCGACGATCCGGGCCGCGGGCGTGCGAACGGCGGAGACAATCTCGCAAGCGGCCAGGAACGCCGTGGCGATCGTCACCATGAGAATGCGCGCGATATTCAGCAGCGCCGGCTTATAGGCCACGCCGATGACGAAGCCGATCGCCAGAAACGAAATCGGCGCCGACGGGAATATCAGGGCGGCTAGAACCGCCACGACGGTAAGTGCGAACAGAGCTTTCATATTCCGATCTTTCGATTATTGGCGGGTCACTGCATCGCGATTGCGCGCGGCCCCGCCGGGACGCCGCGCGCGCGAAAGGGAACGCGGTCAGTCCGCAGGCGTGAAGTCCACGTAGAACTTGTCGCCGTGCTTGAATTTCCCCCAGAGCGCCTCGTTGGCGATCTGAATCGAGAGCGACGCGCCAGGAGAATATTTCGCGAAGGTGTTGTCTTCGTCCAAGCCGCTCTCATCATATTGATTTTTGCAGACGGCATGCATGGTGAGCGTCTCGCCCGTCTTCACCTTCACTCCCGCGTCTTGATTGTTCGGATCAGCCCAATCCGTCGTGAAATGCTCTTGCACCATTCCGACTTGCAGCTTCGCGCGCATCGTGGTCATTTGCTTAATCCTCGTCTATTGCTGGAAACCGCCGGCTCGGATCAGTTGAAACTCTGCCCGGTGATGGCGAGCCAAACGACATTCAGGAGCGGCGACACCAGCACGAACGCGATGAAGGCGAACGCGGCGAGCGCCGCGCGCTTGATGATTTTCGACATGTGAGGAGCTTTCAGTTGTTGAGCGCCAGTTGATAACTGCGCGCTACTCCGGCACGCCCCAGCGGGCGGCGTAGAGAATGGCGGGGAGAAGCTTGACGAGATAGATCGCCGCGAACGCCGCGCATGCGCTCGCCACGATCAGCAAGAGCGCGTCGCGATCGTCCGGCGGCATGGCGCGTCAGTCCTTCGGCGGCACATAGACCTTCTTCAGATCGGCCCATAGGCGATAGAAGGCCGGCGCGCATGCGACGAGAAATATGACGACCGCTATGGTGGCCGTCGTGCGATCGGGATGCGGGAATTCATGCAGGAATAGGCCGAGCGCGATTGCGCCGACGGCGGCAGCATAGGCCGCGTAGACCAGAAACTTTCCCATTGCGATCTTCCTTCTCGGAAATTTGACGAGCCGCGCATCATGCGGCGCGCTTCGACCACTTCTTGAATTGCGCGCCGAGCTTGTCGGCATACATCACGACCTGGCCAGAGCCGTTGTAGCCGCGCGCGAATGTCTCCCAATTGCGCGCGCGAATATCGTCGTCGAGCTGCGCATGCTTGATGTAGCCGAGCATATGGCCGAGCTGCGCCGCCTCGCTCTCCTTCGCCGCCGCGAACATTTCGACGGCGCTCGCGGCGCCGGCGGCCTCGAAATTCTCGCCGAGCACCTGGCCCATGCCGATCGAGATCGCGCGATAGGCGCACTCTTCGTGGATCGCGATGGCGCGAGAGAGGCGCGCATAATTGCCATCGCTCTGCTCGAGCGCCGAGCCGCCTGGATAATTGCCCTTGCGCCAATGCGCATAGGCGAGGCCGGCGAGCACAGCGCGATTGAGGCAGGCGTCATAGGTGGAGCTCGGGAGCTTCGCGAGCTGCCGATAAAAAACATGCGGCTCGAACAGGATCACCGGGCACCCGCGACCGTCATAGCCGGATCCACGCGACTCCACATCCATCACCGCATGCAGCGCCGCGACCTCGCAGCCGATCGAGCGCGCGGCCGCGGCAATATCCGCCTCGGTGATGCGCCGCGCCGCGCCGGCGAAGCTCGGCGGCGCCGACGCGGGGGCAGCGGCCACAGGGACGACGAGCGCCGGCTTGCCCCATTTGCCGAGCGCCGCGCGCGTCGCCGGGCCGGCGAGCCCGTCGATGGCACCGCGATAGAGCCCGGCGTCGCGCAGCATGATCTGCTCGAATGCGAGGCGCAGCCGCTCGGCGCTCCACGGCGCCGCGACGCCGCCGACGCAGGCCTGCACGGCGGCATAGATCGCCGAGCGCGACGCCGGGCCGAGCGCACCATCCTCGGCGAGCTGCGCGCCCTTGGCGTTGAGCGCGCGCTGAATTGCGCGCGCGTCGAGAGACCCCGTCGGGGCGTCCAGCTTATTCACCATTTGGGGACCTTTCACGTGAGGCCCCAAACAACGTCGCTCGGGGCTTGTACTCATGTTAATTTTTTACTAACGTGCGCGATCTGCTGCTTTCAGGAGCAAGAAGATGCGTAAGAGTTTCAGTCACGCCGCAGCGAGCTATCTCGACAATGGCGGCTCCCAAAGATATCTGACGCCGGTCCTCGACTATTTCGGCGAGACGCCGCTCGACGAAATCTTTCCATTCGACATTCGTAAAATGGCCGATGCGCTCTACCCGGAGCATTCGGCCTCATCGAAAAATCGAATGGCCATCACGCCCGCGCGCGCTGTGATCCTGCACGCCTACCAGCGCGGCTGGTGTCCTTATGTGCGCGTTCCGCGCTTCAAAGAGGGCAAGCCGAAGCGGAAAAGCCCGGCGTCGCAAGTCTGGCTGGCCACATTCATCCGGCAGTGCGAGAAGGACCGTCTGCCCCACATCGCGGCCCTCGTCCTTTTCATGGCGACGACGGCGGCGAGGGTCTCCGAGGCTATCGCCCTGCAATGGTCGGATATCGACGTCGCGTCGAAAACCGCGCTCCTGCGCAAGACGAAGACCGGCACAAATTCCATCCGCCATCTGACCGACGAGATGATCCGACGCCTCATCGCGCTCGGCGCCCCCATCCTAGGTTAGGGCGTGTGGGTCAAAGGTCCCACGTTTTGGCTCGGATAAACGCAGATACGATCTTAGCTGCTTCGATGTATCCGGTTGCGTTGAGATGGAGCGTATCTCCAGTCCTGAGCGCATCTGGCACCCAACCCTTTGCGTAGGCTGTCGCGTCTGGATATGGCCCGCTGGGCGCTCCGAGAGCGACGAGCAAATTAAAGAGGTCCAGGTAGTAGTTTGGATGGGCGGCAGCAATGGCTGCATTCTTCGCATCGATCGCGATCCGGCCAGGGTTGCTATACTCGGTGGACCCCGCAATAAAACCGATCCAATCGCCGACGATGACGAGATGCGCGTTCCCCGCGCCCATGCCATGCGCCGCCTCGACGGCGACTATCATCGCCTCATACTGGCCGTCCGGGTCCGTCCCGCCGTTTTTCCAAACATCCCCGAGATACGTGACCTTCGCCAACTGCGCCGCGGTGGCGGCCTGAAATCGCGCGTAAATCTGATCGCTGGTTTCGCCCGAGACGCCTTGATTCTCACAAGTGAGCCCACGCGCCGCCGCATTATAGGCGGCTGCATTCGCCATTTGCCCGCCGAGGCCGTAAGTCAGCGAATTTCCCCAGCCTATCCACAGCCGGTTATTGCCGCTGTAGTCGGTCGCGCGCGGCGCGTGGGACTTATATAGATGATCGGCGCGTAGTGATCCTTGCAGTCCATACTCCCACGCCAATGCCCCCTCGATGAGCCAGTAATTCGCGACCTGCTCGCCTCCACCAGGGAGCATCGCTGCATTGACCCGCAGATACCGAGCAAGATCAAATTTTGCCCTCACACTCGTCGCCGAGTCGTCGCCTCCGATATACGTGCCGGCCTCTGTTACTGCGCCCGTGGGCGCTGCGGTGGATGCGATCGAGTTGACATATGCGAGATTGGCGGCCCCGTCTGCTCTGACGCCAATTATCGCCTTGACGCCCTTACCGAAACCATCGCCGCTCGCGGGACTAGACCCGCCTCCGGGACCGAGCACGTAGATATGATCTTGCGTGGTGTCGCTGGTTGCCCTCTGCATGTAAGTCATGATGCGCAGATTGTCAGCAGCGCGCCCTGTCCGATATAGAGTCTTGTTGGTAGCGACAGCGTTCTGATCGGCTGACGAGCGACGCGCTACGAGAAATGACTGATAGGCGTCAATATGTGGCTCGTCGCCGCGGAGTATGTTGCCGCCATCGACGCCGTTGAACGACAGCACTGGGATGCCGGTCGCCCAACTATCGGCGGCGAGCGTCGGCTTTTCTGCGGTTGTCGATGCGGTAAACGCCCATGTCCCGCTAGCATCGCTCCACGTCGCGACTTTGTTGCTTCCATCGGCCGTCACATTGATGCGGCTGTCATAGTCGAGATATGAGCCGACCGGGAGCTGCGAGAGGGCGAACGGCGACGGAGCCATCCCAGCGCCCGTATTTGGGGTGAGCAGGGGCTTGCGCATCGCGGCCGCCTCGCTCGCCGCCAGCAGCGTCACGCCGCCGGCGACGAGCGCTTCTCGTCTCGTGAGCTTCATGGCGCCCTCAATTGTCGGAAGAGACTTTGACGCAGACCTGCACGTCGCTGGTCGAGCCGAAGGCGGACGTCGAGGCGGTGGCGACGAGCACCAGGCGCAGCGAGCTGTCGGCGCTCTGGAAGAGCTTTCCGACGCCGTCGGCTCCCCAGACGGTCATCGTGCCGAGGTTGCTGTAGGGGCTCGCCAGCGAGATCGGCGCGCGGACATATTGCACATCGGCGGCGGCGATGTTCGCCGCAGCATGATCGGCGAGCTGCGCGGGCGTTCCCGGCGCCGCCGAGAATGGGAAGGCGAGCAGCGCCGCCGTCTGCGCCGTCTTGCTCGTCACCACGATCGTATGAATCATCCCGCGATTGAGCGAGCCGAACACATTGGCGAAGGTCAGCACGCCGCCGATCGGATAATTGGCCGAATAGGTGGAGGCGGTGATCGTCGGCGTCACGCAGACGACGCGCGTGAGGCCGGCGACGACCTGATCGCTCGCGCCCGGCGTCGAATGATCGATGCTGATCGGCGAGGAGGACGGCGCCGGCGTGACGTAGATTTGCGTGGTGAAGCTGCTGACCGCCTTGGCCCAGAGAGCCGAGCCCTGCGCATTGAACCGCACGGTCGCGCCCGGATCGAGCCTGACGCCGGCGGCGCCGATCGGCTGAGACGCCGACACCTGCACATAGGCGCCATGGGAATCCGCCTGGACGTCAAAAGAGCCGGAGGCGCTGATCTGCGTCCAGGCGTTCGGCGCGATCGAGTAATTCGAAGTGTCGGCGCGCGCCGGAATGGCGGCGCAGAGCATCATTGTCGCGAGCGCGAGCGCCGCGGCGAGGAGGGTGAGGAGCCTCATAGGATGTTCCTTTGGGTTACAACGAGGTAGCGCGCCGCCGCTCATTCTTGCCGGGAGGCGGGAGGCGTGCTTTATGGGCGCCGCAATTGCACAAACCAGTTGCAGGCTGATAGCTGGGCTAGTTCTTGCCCGACCGTTTACCTGGAGGACCGGATGTCCCTAAAAGCGGCTTTTGCTCGCCAGCGGGCCGTGATCATGGCGCTGATGCTCCGCAACATCCGCACGCGCTACTTCGGCCACGGCCTCGGCTATCTGGTCGCGATCGCATGGCCCCTCGTGCATACGTTGATCATCATCGGAATCTTCTCCCTCAATGGCCGCATCGCTCCCATTGGGGAAAGCACCACGCTTTTCGTGGCGACCGGAGCCGTCCCTTTTCAAGCGCAATCCTATCTCTCGACCTTTATGATGACCTCCGTGCTCTCGAGTCGGCCGCTTTTCGCCTTTCCAGAAGTCAAGGTGATGGACGCCCTGCTCGCGAGCATTGTGCTGGAGGTTCTTTCCTCCTCCGCTGTCGTTCTGATTCTCATTGTGATCGGCGTCGCTTTCGGCGAGAACCTGATGCCACGGGACTTGGAGCAGGCGGCAAGCGCTTATGGAGCCGCTATACTGCTCGGCGTCGGCCTCGGATTCTTCAACGGAATACTGGCTCTAATCATCCCAATATGGGCTATGCTGTTCGCGGTATTCCGCATTTTGCTATGGATTGCCTCAGGCACTGTTTTTTTGCCGGACAACCTGCCGGAGCCCTATCGCACGATACAATCCTATAATCCGATCGCGCAATCGATCGAATGGATGCGATACGCTTATTACGATAGCGTGGGGGCAGGATTCCTGGACCGCGCCTACGTCGTGAAGTTCGGGATCGTGGCGATTTTCGTAAGCCTGCTGGTCGAGCGCATGACGCGGGGTCATGTGTTGTCGGCGAGATAACTGAAGCAGAGATCCTCGCCGCCGCGAGGACGGCCCGGATGGATCGAGCCATTTGGGGAGGCTCCGGTGGTTTGCTTCCGAAAGGGAGAGCCGGTAGGGTATGACCATCCCGACAATCACTGAGAGATTTTGGTGAGGTCAAATCAGACGGACGAGCGTTATTTCATGAATGGCCTGTCGGCTCAGGAGGTCGCGATAGTCGCTTTCATCGAGCTCGATCGAGACTCCAAGGCCAGAGAGTTGACCTCTGCCGAGCATTCGGCGTGGCTTCTCGGCCAAATGGCAGTCGATGAAGCCACGCCAGAAACGCGCGAGCGCCTTCGTTCCATTTATGGGAACCGGTGAGCATCTAGTCTAGGCGCTCTGCTGTCATATGCAGATTATATGTTGGGCTTCGGCTGTTTGACAGTCAGTGAGGGGATATAATGCCGATCGAAACAGACCTTATTCTCTCACTCGGGACACTATGCGAGATCACGCATAACTTGCGATTTTTCTACGGAGTTGAGCGGTCAGGCCTATTAGATTGGTTTGTGACGCCGATCACCTCTATTCCAGGCTTGATCGATGCGCGCTTCCGTCTCGATATCTCCGACGACACCCTCAATCTCGTTTCGCTCGGCGAGGGTGTCGATAGCGTCATGCATCTACCGACTGGAATTTTGCTCCACCATTCGTTTCCTCGCGACGAAAGCCATCGTGTCGCAGCCAATTGGCGAAGCGAAATTCCCCGCGCGATAGAGAAATATGCATTCCTCGGCGATCGAACGGCGCAATGGCTCGACGCCTCCCACCGCCCGTGTCTTTTTGTCGATCGCGACGGCGCACACCAAGCATTGGACGACGCGCGCCGCGCGGCATGTCTATCCGCAACTCCCGTCTATGACGATATCCTCCACGCGCTTCGCAGCGCATTCCCGGCGGCCGATCCAACGCTGATCGCCGTCAATCCGACATGTGCCATCGTGGACGAGGGCCGATCCGATCTTCGCATCGTGACTGTCGGCGATTACGGCGAATGGCATGATGGCGTTGAGGGCCATTTCGCCGGGAAGGTAGATGCATGGCGGGATGCACTTGGATCACTCGATATTCGTCTGCTCAACGAGGCTGTTGCGGATTGCGCGCAGCTAGAATGATTGCTGGTTTCTTACGAAATATGATTTTAGCACCGAAAATATATCCATTCCGCTCATGATTACAAATGGCAGCATAATGATTGCCAGGACATAATCATGAGTAACCGCGATGATCTCGACAGCCAAAGATATCGTGACATTAGCACCGAGGAACATCCCATAAAACAGAGCGTAAAATTCGTTCTTGCTGATTTTATCTTCGCTCATCTCTTCGGCTCCTTTGCGTGCATGGCGCGGTAATTTTCCGTTACAGATGTAGCATCCCGCACGAAGCAGCGTGCGGGATGCTACCAATCAATTCAGACGCTCGGTCGTGATGCGCAGATCAAAAGTCGGAGTCCCTGTGACCCCCGTGGCGTGCACAGAATAGCTGATCGTCTGACCTCCGAGATTATACACTGTGCGACAACCATCGCTTTCCGCGTTTGCGACCGTGGTAGCTACACTGTTGATGATCGTAGACTGCGCAGCGCCGTCATTCCACCCCAGGCCGAGAGACCAGCTACCCGCAGAGCCAGTAGCTCTGTTCACGATATAATAGCAAACGCGATACAAGCCCGAATAGACAGGTTTGACGAGATCGCCTGCGACTGTGGTTGTGTCGTGTCCAGAGATAATAACGTCAGGGGCCGTCTTTTGCGGAAGGCCAATATCGAGCTTCGGGATGTTCGTCGGATAAGTTCCGCCGTTCGCCTCTCCGATTGCAGTCAAAATATTCGGACGAAGGTTATCGCTCGGTGTGCCCGAATAGTTCCACTGTAACCCGGTAGCGCCGGGGTCTTTGCTTATGTCGCCGGCCCAAAATTCGTTAGCCGCCGGATAGAGGTTGTTCGCTGTGAAATCGAAAAACACCGCCGACGAATTTGGGCCGTAAGCACCCTGAATGTGCAATCCCGTGAAAAAGTTAGAATCAGTGACGCGCAGGTAAAGTCCAGAACCATGATTGGTTCCGGTCGTGTTCAGATGAATCTCGAGTAGCTCAAACGTGTTTATCGCCGTATCAGTAGAGCCGTCGTCAGCGCCGTCGAGACGAACTCCCGTCGTGTTGTCGAAATCCCCGGTTATTACCGTAACATTTTTCCAGATATTTCGACCGCTATTATAAACATGGCCGCCAAAATTCGATGACGGGTATGTATTCGAGAATATTCCATAATTGACAAAACTTGCGCTCGTTAAGTTGCGCACGTAGCCGTCCGAAGCCGCATGAAGCAGTAGACCTCCACCTCCCGAATTATTTCCGTAAAGGTATATTTCTTCGAGCCCCCACCCATTCAGAGGACCATCGACACTTATCGTCGGGCTCCCATCGGCAGGACCAACCCATGAAAATTGCACGCAAGCAATAGGTGTAGCAGGGTCGGTAGATACCGGCGTATCTCCGCTCCCAACGAGATGAACACCGCTGCGCGTAGATTTTGTAGTCGCGTTGCCATCGCCGATGTGAATGGTGGACGCAACATTATAAAAACCACAGGGAAGTGCAATACGGCCGCCCCGTGTCGGAAGCGCATCAATGAGCACTTGAATCCGCGCTTGCGTCGGCGCGCTTCCTGTGTTGTCCACACCCGCCCAACGCCCATCCCACGTTGTCGGCGGCAATTGCGCCAACCAGCATTTACCGTCCGCCGATGGCACCTGCGAAAACCCATCGCCGGCGCCCGCATTCAGCGAACAAACAGAGCCGGACGGGAGGAAGACGAGCGGGCTACTATCCCCGAGGGTCGAATAGCCGAGTCTCGCAATTGCTGTCGCATATGTAGTTGGATGCGACGAAAGCGCTGTATTGTTCGCCATGACAGCTTGCACGGCGCCGAATGTCGCAAGACCATTCAAGCTGTTCGCCGCATTACCGAGCGCAGACGCGACGCCATAGCCGAGTCCAGACAAATCTATGACATCCGGCTGCGTGAAGATAAAGCTTCCCGACGTATCAATGCCCGTCGCGAATTCATGGCTCGGCGCCGTCGCAGCATAGACGCCGCCACGATAGCCAACGCTCGGCGGCAGGAGTGACCACGCATGTCCCGTCGCGTCCAACGTCGCCAATATCGGGAATTGCGCGCCATCCGACGCTCGTAGCTTATACGGCGACGACGAGGTATCGAGCCACCATTGGCCGAGCATCGGCGCGCCAGCGGGGCCATTCGTCGGCGTGGAGGCTCCGCTCGAATTGCCGCCGAATCCGTAAATCGCAGTCCAAATATCCTGCACCGCGAGAGCCGCGAGCGGCTGGCCCGGCGCGGTGACGATCGTCGGATCCGACGTCCCGAAAATATCGGTGATCGGCGACCACGCGGCGAGATTGTCGAAAGCCGGCGGCGAGGAGGGGCTGACGCTGGTGACGCCGATCGTCACCTGGAAGACGAAGCGCGCGACATTGATGACGCGCGAGCCATCGGTATAGGTCAGGTCGCCCTGATAATTGCCCGAGAGCGTCGCCGCATCCTGCTGGCTCATCAGCAGAGCCAGCATCGCCTTCTTGTTCGTATTGTCGGTGGAAATAACCCGGATGTTTCCGGTCCCCGTCGAGAAGCTATGCGCGGGCGACGCGTCGCTGGGCGAATGCTTCAGGCTGAGCGCGAACGATCCGAGCAGCGGGAAATTCGCGGAGGGAATCGAGACCGTCAGACTGCGCGCGAAAGTCTCATTCGTCTTGATGGTGACGACGAGAGGCGCCGCGGCCATGATCGGGGCCGCGGCCGAGACGACGAAGGTGAGCATCATCGTCGCGGCGAGTGCGCGAATATATCGGATCATGTCGAAGGTCCTGTGCGCAGGAAAGACAGGGACGATCAGCGTCGCCCATTGATGTGGATCACACCGCTCACGAAATTGCCGACGCTCGGGAAAAATCGAATTCCCGTCACAGCGCCGACGCCGGTCCACCAGCCGCCGCCGGTCACATGACAAAGGTCGCTCACCGTCGTCGGCTGCGTCGTGTCCCAGCGAAGCGCTTTCGGGCCGCTCGATTGAGCGGGATCGGTGATCCTTATGCTGCCATTGCAGCCGGGAGCCGCATTCGCCGTATAATTGCCCGGGCGAGAGATCGAAATTCCGCCGGCGCCGGTGGCGCCGTAAGATGTGTTTCCGCCCGTGTCGGCCGTATGCGAGGCGAAGCTGTAATTCGCGCCCTGGAAGGCTCCGCCGCTCTGAATTTGACAATAGAGATCGACGCCACTGGCGCTCGGCAGCAGATTGCTGATCACGATCTCATATTCGATGCAGCCGGAGAGCAGGCTGGCCGTATCGAACAGCTCGGCGCTATTGCTCGCCGTCAAGGTCGCGAGCCGATACCAGCTCCCTCCCGGGAGATCGGCGCCCGCGACGCTGTCCTTGATGGACATGCCGCCGAGGCCGAGATTGGTCCGGCCGATCGCCTTGGCGCCGGAGCCGAGGCCCTGATCCGCATCGATGCGCAGGCGGTTGCCGAGCGCCGTCGCCGTCGTCGTCGCGAAATTCGGGTCGCTACCCAGCGCATTGGCGAGCTCGTTGAGCGTGTCGAGCGTCGTCGGCGCGCTATTGACCAGCGCCGCGAGCGCCGCCGCCACAAAGGCGCAATTGGCGATCTGCGCGCTATTCGTGCCGGGCGCCGCCGTCAGGACCGTGCCGACCCCTATGATCTGCGGAGAATCGAGCGGCGCGAGCGCGGCGAGCGCCTCTGTCAGCCCGTCTATGCTGGAGAGGTTGAAGCCATCGATGAGCGCCAGCAGCTTGGCCAGCGTGTCGCCGCGAGCGGCGACGCCGCCCAGCACCGCCGTCAGCACCGCATCGCGGATCGGATTGGCGTCGCTCAAATAAGCTGTCAGATAGGCCGATATTTGCGCGGCTTTGGTTTGCGCCTCCTCGGCGTAGGGCGAGATCGCATCCTGCACGGCGGCGATGGCTTGCGCCGTGCCGGCGGCGATCAGCGTGTCGAAATCGGCGCGCACCGCCTCTGTGGCGGTGAGACGCGTCCCGACCGATCCGAAAATTCCGTTGAACGTGTCTGCGTCGAGCGGCGTCGTGCGGTCGACATGGTAATTATTGTCGGCGGATGGCCCGGTCATTCCACAGCCCTCACAGCGCCGTCATCATCACATCTTGCACGAAAGGCACGTCAGTGACCTCCGTCGAGGTCATGTCGATGCGATAGCGCGCCGCGGTCGTCGACGGCACGGTGAATGCTGCGAGCAGCTTTCGCTTCTTCGCATTGGCCGCGTCGACCGTGACCACGACGCTCGTCGGCGTGTAGACGGTCGAGCCGATGACGATTTTCGGCGTCGCTGCATGCTTGGCGGCGTCGAATTGATCGAACTCCGTCTCCGTCTGAATGCTCGTCGTCGAAAGGCCGAAATCATGCGATTGCGAGATGGCGACGCATTCTCCGCGCGGACGATAGGTGACGCCGCGCGCATTGGCGTCGAGAACAATGGCCGGCTGCAGCTCCGTCGTGCCGATGAAAACAGCCTGCAGCTGCACCAGCGGCGGAAGGCCCATGAGATCGCTGGCGCCGTCCGCATTGTCGAGCGTGAGGCTCTGCCATTGCGCATTCGGCAGCGCCGGATTTTTGATGCGCCAGGTGACCGGGACGCCGGCGGCCTGCCAACCGGCGTGAAGGATGCGAATTTCCGTCATGCCGCTGTCGAGCGTCAGCGGCTGAAAATCGACGACCGTTCGCGTGGTCGCGAATTTCGCGCAATTGAGCCGGAAGGCGAAGTCGCTGTCGACGGAAGGCTGCGACCAGACGCCATCGGTGCAGAGAAAGCGCGAGCCCTGCGCGAACTTGTTGCCGGAGACCGTCTCGAGCGAGTGATTCCCCGTCGTCACCGTCGCCCAGGCGTAGCGCTTGCCCGGGTCGAGCAAGGTCGGCGTCATGGAGAATTTCACCCAGCCGACCGAAAGATCGATGACATTCTTGACGACATGCGCGATCACATTGTCGAAATTCGGCTCGCCGTCGTCATAGCAGCCGAGGATGAGTAAATGGACGTCGCCATTGACGCCGACGCCTTTGAACGAGAGATCGACGCTGGTGACGATCGAGGCCTGC